>NZ_JBLZPT010000026.1:0-70345 GCF_049199985.1 Pseudomonas kitaguniensis | reverse complement strand
TTATCGGCGTTTTGGGTGAAGGGGTGGGGCGAAGTCTCCCACGGTCTGTACTGGCTAGAGTCAGATGCTGGCTTTTAGTCCCACCACCCCTACAAGTCTAACCATACAAGCGGGCTTGCTCGCGATGCAGGCACCTCGGACCCTCAGGCACACCGCGTTGATGCCATCGCGAGCAAGCCCGCTCCCACACTTGACCGCGTTCGGCTTGAGCGTTTAATGAGCGCAGGGCTATGCGCCGAAGGTTTGCGACGGCCTGCGCAACGTCGGATCGAACGGATTGATCCGCGGCCCAATCGCCGCGGCCTCGCGCTTGAGCAATTCCACCACCATCGGCAACCGGCTCGGGCCTAGCCGGTCACTGATGGTTGCCACGCTCAACGCCGCGACCGCATGCCCATCCCGATTCAGAATCGGCACGGCCAAGCCGGCCATGCCTTCCAGCACCCCGGTATTACGCGCCGCGTACCCCAAGCGCCTCACGTTTTCGACCTCCGAGCGCAACAGCACTTCGTCGTACAGATGGAAATCCTTGAGCCGTGGCAGGTTGTAGCGGATCACCGTCTCGCGCTCTTCTTCCGGCAAAAACGCCAAAATCGCCAGGCTGCCCTGCCCCACGCCCAATGCCACGCGCCCGCCGATGTCACCGGTGAAGGTGCGGATCGGGTACGGGCCTTCGCTGCGGTCCAGGCAGATCGCATCAAAGCCGCTGCGCGCCAGCAGGAACAGCGAATCGCCCAATGACGCACTCAGGCGCAACAGGCTCGGCCGCACCAGGTCGCGCAGGTTGCCGGTTTTGCCGGCGTTCGCCGCCAGCGCGAAGAACTCCAGGCTCAGGCGGTAGCGCTTGCTGCGCGCGTCCTGCTCAACCATGCCTTCGTCCATCAGGCTGCGCAGCAGGCGGTGTGTGGTGGGCTGCGAAAGACCGACCTGTTGCGCAAGCTGCGTAACGCGTTCTCCGCCTTCGGGCACCGCGCCCAAACTGCGCAGCACGGCAAACAACCGGGAGACGCCACCCGCGCCCACTTCTTTCACTGTTTCATTCCGCTCAATGGAATCCATAAACGTATTTCTCGCAGAATATTCTGGTGAATGAATAAAACTGAAAATAGTAGTTCATCCAGTGAAATACCGTCTTTCGCCCATCCTAGTCTTCGTCCTAATCTGCGTCCACAGGGGCGAAATAAACACAGGCCGCAGCCGACTCAAGATCGACCGCCAACGCACCCGAACTACTTTTCGCATCTGCCCAAAACAAAAAAGCGCGTTTCGACGCGACTCAAAAAAGGTGGAACGCAGACATGGCATTTCTCCAACTCAACGCCTTGAGCAAACGCTACGGCGCCGTGCATGCAGTGGTCGCAACCGACCTTGCGGTGGAAAAAGGCGAGTTCGTTTCCTTGCTCGGCCCCTCGGGCTGCGGCAAAACCACCACGCTGCAAATGATCGCCGGTTTTGTTGATGTCAGCGGCGGGCAAATCCTCCTGGATGGCCGCGACATTACCCACGCCAAACCCGCCAGCCGTGGCTTGGGCGTGGTCTTCCAGAGCTACGCGCTGTTCCCGCACATGAGTGTGAGCGACAACGTTGCCTTCGGCCTGAAGATGCGCAAGGTGCCGGCGGCCGAGATCGCCGGCAAGGTTAAAAGCGTGCTGGAACTGGTACGCCTGGCCGAACACGCCGAGCGCTACCCACGCGAACTGTCCGGCGGCCAGCGCCAGCGCGTGGCCCTGGCTCGCGCCCTGGTGATCGAACCGCCGGTGTTGCTGCTCGATGAACCGCTGTCCAACCTTGACGCTAACTTGCGCGAAGAGATGCAGTTTGAAATCCGCCGCATCCAGTGTGCCGTCGGCATCACCACATTGATGGTCACCCACGACCAGGCCGAAGCGCTGTCGATCAGCGACCGCGTGGTGGTGATGCACGCCGGGCGCGTCACTCAGATCGATGCGCCGTACACGCTGTATGAACACCCGCGCACGCGGTTTATTTCGGATTTCGTCGGCAAGGCCAACCTGCTGCCCGGTGACTACGACGACCTCGGCACCCCGCAAGTGCGTCACGAAGGCGGCGATGGCGAGCTGACCCTGAGCCTGCGCCCGGAAAAAATCCAACTGGTAGGCGCAGGCACTGGGCGCTTGCAAGGCAACGTGCTGGACCGCTATTTCTTCGGCAGCCAATGGCTGTACCGCATTCACACCGCGCTTGGTGAAATCACCGTGGTGCGCAGCAACGACGGTAGCGCGCCGCTGGCTCGCGGCGTGCTTGTCGGCATGGACTGGCAAGACGGCCTGCTGCGCGTGCTGGCGACGGATGAGGTGCACGCATGAGCCGCGGTTATCTGTTGTCGTTGCCGGCGCTGCTGCTGTTCAGCGGGTTGTTGATCCTGCCGCTGGTGATGACCCTGGTGTTGTCATTCAACGTGTTCGACTACCAAGTGGGCGTGAAGGCCGATGAGTGGACCTTCGCGCATTACCTGGCGCTGTTCAGCGACGCGTATTTCTACGAGATTTTCTGGCGCACCTTCTGGATCAGCGCGCTGGTGACCTTGCTCTGCGTGGTGATCGGCGTGCCCGAAGCCTACATCCTCAGCCGCATGGGCACGCCGTGGCGCTCGATATTTTTGATCCTGATTCTGACGCCGCTGCTGATCTCGGTGGTGGTGCGGGCCTTCGGCTGGAGCCTCTTGCTCGGCGCCGACGGGCTGGTCAACCAAGTCATTCAGGCGTTGGGCGGGCGCCCGGTGAAGCTGCTGTACACGCCGTTCGCGGTGATCATCGCACTGGTGCACGTGATGCTGCCGTTCATGATTATTCCGGTGTGGACCTCCCTGCAAAAGCTCGACCCGTCGGCTGAACAGGCGGCTTTATCGCTGGGCGCGAGCCAGGCCACGGTGATGCGCAAGATCGTCTTGCCGCAAGTGATGCCTGGCGTGTTGTCCGGCACCTTGATCGTGTTCGGCCTCGCCGCCAGCTCCTTTGCAATCCCCGGTTTGCTCGGTGGGCGACGCCTGAAAATGGTCGCCACGGTGGTGTACGACCAGTACCTGTCGGAACTCAACTGGCCGATGGGCGCGACGATTGCGGTGGTGCTGCTGCTGGTCAACCTGCTGATCATGTTGAGCTGGAACCGCATGGTCGAAAGCCGCTACAAAAAGTCCTTGGGGGTTTAAGCGCATGCCTAGAAACGGTCCTTTGGCGCTCGGTTTTCATGGCCTGGTGGTGCTGTTCATGATGGCGCCGCTGGTGGTGGTGTGCCTGGTGGCGTTCACCCCGGAGAACACCTTGAGCATTCCCACGTCGGGCTTATCCCTGCGCTGGTTTCGCGCAGTGTTTGAGCGTGCCGATTTTATCCAGGCGTTCTATAACAGCCTGATTCTGGCGTTTACCGCTGCCAGCCTGGCGACGTTGATTGCAGTGCCGGCCGCCCTGGCGATCAGCCGTTATCAGTTTCCGGGGCGCAACTTTTTCAGCGCGTTATTTCTGTCGCCGATCATCATCCCGCACTTGGTGTTGGGCGTGGCGATGCTGCGCGTGTTTGCGCTGATGGGCGTCAACGGCAGCTTCACCTGGCTGATGCTCGCCCACGTGGTGATCATCACCCCTTACGTGCTGCGCCTGGTGCTGGCGGCGGCCATCGGCATTGACCGCAGTGCCGAACAGGCGGCGGAGTCGCTGGGTGCGAGCCGCTTTACGCTGTTTCGCCTGATCACGCTGCCGATGATTTTGCCCGGCGTGGCCGGTGGCTGGCTGCTGGCGTTTATCAACAGTTTCGATGAAGTAACCCTGTCGATTTTCGTCAGTTCACCGGCCACGCAAACCCTGCCGGTGCGCATGTACGTGTACGCCACCGAGTCTATCGACCCGATGATGGCGGCGGTCTCCGCGTTGGTGATCGCACTCACCGCAGCGACGATGATTGTGCTCGACCGGGTTTATGGCCTCGACCGCGTGCTGGTGGGGAAACACTGATGGCGTTATTCAAACGATTGGCCGAAACCAACCGCCCAGTGCTGGCCTTCACCCTCGACGGGCAACCGGCCACGGGCTTGCTCGGCGACACCCTGCTGACCGCCGTGCTGACCTGCGCCGAGCACCTGCGCGGCAGCGATTTCAGCGCCGAACGTCGCGCCGGCTTCTGCCTGATGGGCGCGTGCCAGGATTGCTGGGTGCGCCTTGAAGACGGGCGGCGTGTGCGCGCCTGTTCGACGCTGCTGCAAGCGGGCCAGGCGATCAGCCGTGACCCGGGGCGCCAGCCATGAAGCCGGTGGTGATTGTCGGCGCAGGCCCGGCGGGTATCAGTGCGGCGCGCACCTTGCTCGACCATGGCATCAAAGCGTGCCTGATCGATGAAAGCCTGCGCGGTGGCGGGCAGATTTATCGCCGGCAACCGTTAGGGTTTCAACGCACGGCCAAGCAGATTTACGGGTTTGAAGCGAGCAAGGCCCAAGCCGTGCATCGCACCCTGGACGCACTGGCGCCGCTGATCGATTACCGGCCCGAAACCCTGGTGTGGAATGCCGAGGACGGGCGCCTCGACCTGCTCAACAACGGCCGCGCCGAGAGCATCGAGTATTCGCAAATCATTGTCGCGACCGGCGCCACCGACCGCATTCTGCCGGTGCCGGGCTGGACCTTGCCCGGCGTGTACAGCCTGGGTGCGGCGCAAATCGCCTTGAAGTATCAGGGCTGCGCCATCGGCGAGCGGGTCGCGTTGTGTGGCAGCGGGCCGTTGCTGTACCTGGTCGCGTACCAGTACGCCAAAGCGGGGGCCACCGTGGTGGCGGTGCTCGACAGCGCCCCATTCAGCGCCCAATGCCGAGCGCTGCCGGCTCTGCTTGGGCAACCGGCGACCTTGGCCAAAGGCATGTATTACCGCGCCTGGCTGACCGCGCATGGCGTGCCCGTGCATCAGGGCGCGACGCTCAAGCACATCGACGGCGAGCAACGCGTCAGCGGCATTCGTTGGGGCGAACACACGCTGGCCTGCGATGCGGTGGCCTTCGCCGATGCCTTGCGCAGCGAGACGCAACTGGCGGACTTGCTCGGCTGTGAATTCGCCTGGAACCGCTTGAACCGCGCCTGGTTACCGCTGCGCGACAGCGCCGGGCGCAGCAGTGTCAGCGCGGTTTACCTGGCGGGCGACGGCGCGGCAATCATGGGCGCGGACGCGGCGCAGATGGCCGGTGAGCGCGCGGCATTGGCGGTATTGGAAGATGCGCGCATCAGCATCGACCTGCGCCGTTCGGCTGTGCTGGAGCAGCAATTGGCGCGCATCCAACGCTTTCGCGATGGCCTGGAAACCGCGTTCCCCTTCCCTGAACAATGGGCTGCGCAAGCGCCGGATGAGTTGATCCTGTGCCGCTGCGAGGAGGTCAGCGCAGGCGATGTGCGCGCTGTGGTGGACGAAGGCCACTGGGAAATCAACCGGGTCAAAGCGCATTGCCGGGTCGGCATGGGCCGTTGCCAAGGGCGAATGTGCGGGTTGGCGGCGGCAGAGATTATCGCCGAGCGCAGTGGCCGAGGCATTCAAAACGTCGGGCGTTTGCGTGGCCAGGCGCCGATCAAGCCATTGCCGTTTGGTGTTGAGGTGCAGCCATGATCGACGTGATCGTACTGGGCGGCGGGATTGTCGGCGCGTCTGCAGCGTTAATGCTCGCGCAAAAAGGCCAGCGTGTGGCGCTGGTGGAGCGCGACTTTTGCGGCTCGCACTCAAGTGGTGTGAATTACGGCGGCGTGCGACGCCAGGGTCGGCCGTTGCATCAATTGCCGCTGTCGCAGCGCGCCCATCAGTTGTGGGCTGACTTGCCGAACTTGATCGGCATTGATGGCGAATACGTGCGTTGCGGGCATTTGAAATTGGCCCGCAGCCCTGCAGATTTCGCCGCGCTGCAGGCTTATGCAGCGCACACGCGCGGCTTCGGCCTGGGCTTGCAACTGCTCGATCACGCCGAGCTACGCGCACGGTTCCCGTGGGTGGGCGATGTGACGGTGGGCGCGTCGTTGTGCCCCGAAGACGGCCACGCCAACCCACGCTTGGTATCGCCCGCCTTCGCGCGGGCGGCGCAGCGCCTCGGCGCGTCTGTCTTTGAGCAGGCCGAGGTGATTGCCATCGAACACGATAGCCATCTATTTAACGTGCACTGCGCCAACGGCCTGCACCTGCAAGCGCCCTGGCTGCTGAACTGCGCCGGCGCCTGGGCCGGCAGCGTGGCCGCGCAATTTGCCGAGCCCGTGCCGATCACCTCGGCGCACCCGGCGATGCTGGTCACCGAACCCTTGGCGGTGGTGATGAACGTGAGCACCGGCGTTGAAGGTGGCGGGATTTATGCGCGGCAAGTGGCGCGGGGCAATTGCATCCTCGGCGGCGGTCGCGGCTTTGCCCTCGGCCCGCAACAGGCACGGCCCGGGCAGGCGGCGGTGCTGGAGATTTTGCGCAATGCCGGCGAACTGTACCCGTTCCTCAAAGGCGCTCAGGCGATTCGCACCTGGAGCGGCACCGAAGGTTATTTACCCGATCATGAACCGGTGATCGGCCCCAGCAGCACCCAACCCGGCCTGCTGCACGGTTTCGGCTTTGCCGGCGCCGGGTTTCAGCTCGGCCCCGCCGTCGGTGAAGCCCTGGCAGAGATTGTCTGCCTGGGCGCCAGCCGCCAACCGATCGAAGCGTTTTCCATCCGTCGTTTCCATGCCTGAGAGGAAAAACCTCCATGAACACACGTATCGCGCTGTCCTGCTTGCCCCTCGCGCTGCTCGCGGCCACCGCCCATGCTGCGCCGACGCTGTACTTGGGCATGAACGGCGGCACCATGGAACGGGTGTACGCCGACAAGGTGCTGCCCGCGTTCGAGAAGGCCAATAACGTCAAAGTGGTGATCGTGCCCGGCACCTCGTCGGACATCCTCGCCAAGGTCCAGGCCAACAAAGACAACCCGCAACTGCACGTGATGTTCCTTGACGACGGCATCATGTACCGCGCCATCTCGATGGGCCTGTGCGACACGCTGGCGCCAAGCCCGACGCTGGAGCAAATCCCGGCCAAGGCCAGAATCAAGGACCAGGCCGTAGCGGTAACCCTCGGCGTTACCGGCTTGGGCTACAACGCCAAGATGTTCAAGGAAAACGGCTGGGCCGCACCGACCTCGTGGATGGACCTGGCCGGCCCGCGCTTCAAGGACAAGGTAGTGTTCCAGTCCCTGGCCTCCTCGACCTTCGGCCTGCACGGTTTTTTAATGTTCAACCGTATTCAGGGCGGTTCCGAAACCAATGTAGAACCGGGCTTCAAGGCCTGGCCAAAAACCGTCGGGCCGAATGTGCTGGAATACATCGCCAGCTCGGCAAAAATCTCCGAGATGGTGCAAACCGACGAAGCCGCCCTCTTCCCGCTGACGCCCACGCAAGTCGCCACGCAAAAACTCTTGGGCGTGCCCATGGAATATGCGCAACCCAAGGAAGGCGCGGTGGTGCTGAACGTCGCCGAATGCGTGATTGCGCGTAATGACCAGCCGGAACTGGCGCAAAAACTGGCGGCGTTCCTGCTGACCCCCGAGGCTCAAGCGCCGGCGCTGGAAGAAGGTGACCAGATACCCTCGAACCCGACCACGCCGACCACCGACAAAACCCGCGCGCGGGTAGAGGCGATGCAGGGTTACCTGCAAACCGCAATTTCGATTGATTGGGACCAGGTTAACCAGGCGCGGCCAGAGTGGAATGCGCGTTGGAGCCGGTCGATTGAGCGTTGAGTTCTGCGCGTCACGGGGTGCACTCCCACGCGGAGCATGGGAACGATCATCACGATCAGGCCGGGGTAATTGGCAGCGCGCGTTTGTGTGCGGTCTTGCTGTACGCGCCCTGCACAATCTGCCTCACCCGCTCGCTCACCGGCTCACCCATCAAGTAGGCGTCGATCTCTGCATAGGTGCAGCCATACACCTGTTCATCGGCCTTGCCCGGCGCCAGTTCTTCAAGGTCTGCGGTGGGCTGCTTGTACACCAGGTTTGCCGGTGCGCCGAGGGCTGTGGCGAGCAAGCGCACTTGGGTTTTATAGGGCAGGCGCATGGCGATAAAGCGCGCGGCATCGTCTTCGGCGCGCAGTTGCTCAACGGCAAGCTGGCACAGGCGGCCCGCCGTGAGTGAGTCCACACCGCCGCTGATGCCGAGCACCAGCGCCTTGCCGCCTGCGCTGCGCAAGGTGGCCTTGATGAAGTCGATGCGCCGCTGGATTTCGTTGGCCTCAGCGCCCTTGACCAGTTGCCGGTCGATATTCAGTTCCTGCGCGATACGCTCTTGCATGTCACACCTCCAGACTGCCGACATTGAATACCTTGGCCGCATACTGCAAAAACGACGGGTCTTCGCAGACGTTCTTGATCGGGTCATCGGAAAACTTCACCACCGGTTCGCCGTGCACCCGCACCAGTTTCATCACGATGCTCAACGGCTCTACGCCCGCTACATCGCAGGCCAAACTGGTGCCCATACCGAACCCGAACTTGGCCTTGCCGCGCACGTGACGCAAGATCGGCAAGCATTTCTCGAAGTTCAGGCCGTCGGAAAACATCAGGTCCTTGGTCATCGGGTCGATACCCAGTGCTGCGTAACGGGCCAGCACTTTATCGGCCCAGACGATCGGGTCACCGGAGTCCTGGCGCAGGCCGTCATACAATTTGGCGAAGTACAGGTCGAAGTCCTTGAGGAAAAAGTCGGTGCTGATGCAGTCGGTCAGCGCAACCCCGAGGCGCCCACGGTATTCACGCACCCAGTTTTCCAGGGCGGCGTTCTGGCTTTCGCGCAAACGCCCGAGTTGCTGGTGCACCATCATCCATTGGTGGGCCATGGTGCCGATCAGCGGCAGGTCGAACTCATAAGCCAGGTGCGCGTTGCTGGTGCCGACGAATTGGCCGGGGAAGTCGCGGCGCATGATGTCCACCACTTCGCGCTGGGCCTTGAATGACAGGCGTCGGCGCGTCGAAAAATCAGAGACGCGCAGATCGGCGAGTTCGTCGCGGTTGAGGTTTTTCTCCAGCCAGTCGAACTTCTGGTAGAGCTTGCGGGTGACATCTTCCAGGCTGACGTCGGGGTATTTGTCGCGGTTGCGCAACTCGCTGACCAGCGCCAATACCGGTTGCTCAAACATGATGCAGTGCAGCATCGGGCCCACCACGCGGATGTTCAGTTGGCCGTCGACTTCGCTCACCTGGATGTAGCGCAGGTTGAAGCGGAACAGGCCAAGGAAGCGCTCGTAATCCGGGGTCAGGTATTCGCGAAAGCGCGGGTTGAACAGAAAGCGCAACTCGCCTTCGCGCATGTGCAGCCCGGCGAGTTTTTCCAGCTGATCGCGCAGTTGTGGAATCAGGTGGCCGAGCTTTTCCTTGGAGCGCACGATGAAGTTGTATTCCACGTCGACGTTCGGGTGCTGGTGCAACACCGCCTGCATCATGGTGAAGGTGTAGTATCGGTGTCGAGCAAACCCTGGATCACCGGGGATTCGTAGTCGTATGCACTTTCCATCGTGTTTCTCCTTAGCGCGTGGCCATCGCGGCCAGTTCTTCGCGGGTGCGGCTGATCACGGCACCGGCCTTGAGCAATTGATTCACCGCCTGCACGCCGCCCTCCTCGGTGATACCGCGGCACGCCGGCACGTGCAGCACCACGTCAAAACCAGCCTTGAGCAGTTGCAACGCGGTGGTCTTGACGCAGTAGTCGAGCGCCAGGCCGCCGACGATCACGCGGCTGACGCCCTGGGCGTTCAAATACTCGATGACGCCCGTGGACAGCTTGTCGTGCAGGTCGTGGTAGCAGGCGCCGTAGGGGTGAAAGTCGGGTTCGACGCCTTTCCAGATGAAGTAGTCGTAGTCATACGGGCTGGGCAATTCGTCCAACAACGTAAAACCCTTGGTGCCCGGCACGCAGTGGCTGACCCAAGTGACATCGGCGTGCGCCAGGCCTGTGGGTTGCAGCATCTCGCTGTGCTGCGCGACCACCCACGACGCGTGCGGGGTGTGGGCGTCTTTGCTGCCCACGCGATGGCCGGCAAGGCTGGCCATGAAGTTGAGCTCTGCGCCTATCTGGTCGCCACCGGCCACCGGCAACTCGTCGGGGCACAGCGGCGTGAAGCTCTTCTGGGCGTCGACGTCGAATGAGGCGATGGCAGTTTTTGCGAGGGTCATGACGGTTCTCCTGAGGCTTGAAAATAAAAGTACACGTCATGTACTTTCATTGCAAGAAACATCTGGTTATGGGTGTTGGTGCAAGTACATGACATACCTGTTCGATCCGTTAGACTGTACCCCGCCACTGTTCATAAGGACCTCCCATGCCACTTAGCGCCTACCTGCACACTGTCGACCTGTGCGTATTGTTTTACTGCCGCACCCGCGGGGAGTTGATGCTGCTGCTGAACAAACGCGAAGCCGAGCCCTTCGCCGGGCACTGGGCATTACCCGGCGTGGTCGTGAACGGCGACGTGCAAGATCTGAGCCTCAAGGATGCGGTGGAGCGTTTACGCGCGAGTGACAAGGTGGGCTTTGAGCTGGCCTGGAGCGAGCAAGTCGGCACCGTGGGCGACGCGTTTCGTGACCCGCGTTGCTGGTCGTCGTCGACTTACTACCTGGCGATCGTCGCCGAGGAGGTCAGCTTGGCTGAGCATCAGCAATGGTGCGCGCTGAACGCGGTGGCGGACGGCAGTATCAAGCTGCCGTTCGACCACAACCTGATCGTGGCGGCGGTGCAGGAACGGCTGTTTTCCAAGTCGCTGTACAGCAGTTTGCCGTTGATGTTTCTGGGCGAGGAATTCAGTGCGCCGCAAGCCACCACGATTTTTTCGCTGGTGCTGGCGCGGCCGGTGTTGAAGACCAGTATTCGCCAGCGTTTGTTGAAGCTGACTGAGGCGGGGTATTTGCGTGAGACGGGGCGCAAGAAGCAGGGCGAAGGCGGCCGGCCACAGGCGACGGTGAAGAACCTGAAGCCTGGCGCGGTGTATTTTTTTGACCGCAGTTTTGCCGACTAACGTTTTGATCAAACCTCATGAGGATTCAAATGTGGGAGCGGGCTTGCTCGCGATGCAGTCAACGCGTTGTACCTGCTGGTCCGAGGTGCCTGCATCGCGAGCAAGCCCGCTCCCACAGAAAGCGCTTTTACGCTTTTGATCTTGATCTGAGAAGCGCCGCCTCAAATGACCTGGCCTTAGTTCATCCAATTACCGCCATCGACGTTATAGGTCTGCGCCACCACATAATCAGCCTCCTTCGAGGCCAGGAACACCGCCATGCCGGTCAGGTCCTGCGCCGTGCCCATGCGCCCGAACGGCACCTCAGCGCCCACCCGCTGCTTCTTCTCGCCAGGCGCCAAACCTTCATGCTTGGCGAACAGCGCATCCACGCCGTCCCAATGCTCGCCATCGACCACACCCGGCGCGATGGCATTAACGTTGATGCCTTGCTTGATCAAGTTCAGCCCCGCCGACTGCGTAAGGCTGATCACCGCCGCCTTGGTCGCGCAATACACCGCCACCAACGCCTCGCCCCGACGCCCGGCCTGGCTGGCCATGTTGATGATTTTGCCACCGTGCCCCTGGCTGATCATCTGCCGGGCAGCCGCTTGCAGCGTGAACAGCGTGCCCGCGACGTTGATCGAGAACAGCCGCGCATAGCTGTCGCGGGTGATGTCGACGATGGGCGCCAAGTCGAACAGCGCCGCATTGTTGATCAAAATATCCAGCTTGCCGGCCTGCGCCACCACGGCAGCAATCGCCGCGTCGATGGAGGCTTGGTCGGTGACGTCCATCGCCACCGCGTAGGCCTGAGGGCCAAGCTCGGCTGCGGTGGCCTCAGCGCGTTGCCGGTCAATATCGGCGATGGCAACCGTCGCGCCTTCAGCAATATAGGCTTGAGCAAACGCACGGCCGATACCCCGCGCCGATCCGGTGATCAGTGCACTTTTACCTTCGAGTCGTTTCATGGCGGTGTCCTGTAAAAATCACTTCGGGTAACCGGCGCGTTTCATCTCGCGCTCGGTGGTGGACTGGGCGGCGAGCAACGCCTGCTCAACCGTCATGCCGCCGGTCAGCGCCGCCGAGAACAGCTTGCCAACCGAGGTACCGATGGCCTGGAACTCAGGGATCGTCACGTACTGGATGCCCACATACGGCACGGGCTGGGCCGATGGGTGCGCGGGGTCGGCGTGCTTCATCATCTGCAACGTCACTTGAGCAAACGGCGCGGCTTTCAAATAGGCTTCGCTGTAGGTCGACTGGCGCGTGCCTGGCGGTACGTTGGTGATGCCTTCTTTATCGGCCACCAACTGAATGTAATCCTTGGACGTTGCCCACGTGATGAACGCCTTGGCGGCGTCCTTGTGCTTGGAGGTGGCCGGGATCGCCAGGGACCAGGCGTACAACCAGGAAGAACCTTTGTCGGTGACTTCGGTGGGTGCCGCGGCGAACCCTACGCTGTCTGCGACTTTGCTCTGGCTTTTGTCGGTGGTGAAAGAACCGGCGACGCTGGCATCCACCCAGATCGCGCATTTGCCGCTGTTGAACAGCGCCAGGGTTTCGTTGAAGCCGTTGCTGGACGCGCCCGGTGGGCCATATTGCTTCAGCGTGTTGACGTAGAAGTTGGCGGCCGCCGTCCACTCGGGGCTGGTCAATTGCGGCTTCCACTGCTCGTCAAACCACCGCGCGCCAAAGGCATTGGCCATGGTGCTAAGCAGCGCAATGTTCTCGCCCCAACCGGCTTTGCCACGCAGGCACAGGCCATATTGGTCTTTGTCCTTTGCGGTGAGCTTGGCGGCGAATTCACCGAGTTGGCTCCAGGTGGGGTGCGCCGGCATGCTAAGGCCGGCTTGTTTAAACAGGTCGGTACGGTAGTAGGTGACAGTGCTTTCACCGTAGAACGGCAACGCGTACAGGGTGCCGTTGACCGACAGGCCCTGGCGCACTGAAGGGAAAATATCCTCGGCGTCGTAGTCAGCCGGCAGTTGCGTCAGCGGCTCCAGCCAATGTTTGGCGCCCCACAGCGGGGTCTCATAGGTGCCGATGGTCAGCACATCGAACTGCCCGCCCTCGGTCGCAATGTCGGTGGTGAGGCGCTGGCGCAGTACGTTTTCTTCGAGCACCACCCAGTTGAGCTTGATGCCCGGGTGCTGCGCTTCGAACACGTTGGACAGGCGCTGCATACGGATCATGTCGCTGTTGTTGACCGTGGCGATGGTCACGGTGTCGGCAGCGTAGCTGGACATGCCCAGCGCCAGGCCAGAGAGCAGGAACAGCGCTTGCGGGAACTTGGCTTTGCAGGTCAGGAGCATGGCGGTTTCCACCTGTTGTTTTTGTTGTTGAGCGCCGATTACAGCAGCTTGCCGATGCCCTCACAAACGAATGACGAATGCCTGGCTGGTACTTTTTTAACCCGGGCGCACGGATCAAAAAAGTATCAGTGCCGGTCGAAACGGGGGGTAGCACTCAGCGTGGCAAGGCGCGTATTTTGGCGTCATCCAACAATAAAAGAGGCATCAGCATGCCCATCAGTCGCGCCAAACTGTTCGAACACCGGCCTGCCGAACTCGAAGTCATCCTGCCCGAACCGGACCACTGCTTCCGCTGGTTCGAACACGACTACCCTTACGACCTGGCGCGCTGGAACCACCACCCCGAATTCGAAATTCACCTGATCCGCCAAGGCAGCGGCAAATTGGTGGCGGGCGACTATATCGGCGCGTTCAGTGCCGGGCACGTTGCGCTGATCGGCCCAGACCTGCCGCATGACTGGATCGGCGAGCTGGCCCCCGGCGAACACCTGAGCGGGCGCGATGTGGTGCTGCAATTCGACGGCGCCGCCCTCCTCGCCTTGCGCAAAACCCTGCCGGAGCTTGGCGACTTGCAGCCGTTGTTCGAACAGGCCCGGCGCGGCTTGCAATTCAGCGGCGACACGGCGCTGCAGGCTGCGCGTTTGATGGAACACATCGGCAAGGCCCACGGGCTGCAACGGCTGATCCTGTTCCTGCAATTGCTCGACCGCTTGAACACCGCCCCCGCGCATCAGGTTCAGGCGCTGGCCAGCCCCTGCTATGCCCCGACGCTGGACGCGCGCAGCGCAGAACGCATCAACAAAGCGTTCGATTACCTGATGACGGAGCTGACCGGGGATGTGCGCCTGTCGGTGATCGCGCAGCAACTGGAGATGAGCGAACCGGGCTTCTCACGCTTCTTCAAGCGCAACACCGGCCACGGTTTTATCGACCTGATGCGCAAGTTTCGCGTGCAGCGCGCGTGCCGGCTGTTGCTGCAAAGCGAGATGTCGGTAGCCGACATTTGCTTTGAAGTGGGCTACGCCAACCTGTCCAACTTCAACCGGCACTTTCGCATCGAAATGAACCAGACGCCGAGTGAGTATCGCCGCGAAACCGCGATGCAGTTGTTCAACCGCCTCGAGAAATTGACACCCAGTCATTTCTGATCAAAAGGTCGACTAATTCACCTTTTTTTCATTTCATTCAAGCGATTGAGCAAAGTTGGTACAGCCTGTGCAAACGTTTGCGGAACGAACTTGGCAGCCGAGTTCTTCTTTGCCCGAGTAATCGGGTTCAAACCGCGTACGAATAGGGATTTTTAATGCACCCCACCTCCAGGAGCCCTGCGTCGGCTACTTCCTTTGGCGTTTCCCTGCTGCTGGCTGCCGTTACGGGAGTACTCAGCGCACCCATTTTGGCGCAGGAAACCCCCGTCAATGACTCAGCACAGGGCGAAACCCTAAGCCCTGAAACCAAGCCTGCCGACGCCAGCCCGGCGAAAAAAGGCGCGTACCTGTCAGACTGGTTCAACCAGGACCTGACGCTGATCGGCAGCAAAGACATCAGCTTCAGCCCCAAGCCGTCCGATGACGTGTACCTGGAATACGAGTACTTCGGCCGCAAAGGGCCGTTCGAGTTGTACGGCTATGTAGACGTGCCGAAGATTCTCGGCATCGGTAACAGTAATGACAAAGGCGCGTGGGACCATGGCTCGCCGCTGTTTATGGAACACGAGCCGCGCATCTCCATCGACTACCTCGCAGGACGCAGCCTGGCGATCGGCCCGTTCAAGGAATGGTACGTGGCGTTTGACTGGATCTACGACCACGGCAGTAATACGTCCAACCGTGCCAACACCCTGTACAGCGGCCTCGGCACCGATATTGACACCCACTCGCGCGTCAACCTGTCGGCCAACTTCTACGGGCGCTACCAGTGGGAAAACTATGGCGCGAGCAATGAATACTCGTGGGATGGCTACCGCGCGCAAATGAAGTACATCGTGCCCATCAGCAGCTTCGATAACGGCGCGTCGCTGACCTATATCGGCTTCACCAACTACGATTTTGGCTCGGACCTGCACAAAGACAATGTTGCGCGCACCGCCAACTCGCTGGTGGCCACCAACGTGCTGTTGTACTCGTTCACGCACCTGCGTTTTACCCTGGTGGGCCGTTACTTTCACAACGGCGGCAACTGGGATGATGGCAGTGAGTTGAATTTCGGCGAGGGTAACTTCCGCGCCCGCTCCGATGGCTGGGGCTACTACGCCGGCGTCGGCTACCAATTCTGATCAAGGAGTATTAGATGAAAGCGTTTACCCGTCTCTCGCTGGCCGTTGGCCTGGCCCTGCTGCCCCACGTGGTGTTGGCTGACACCGCGCCGATCAAGCCCAAAGTGATGCTGATCACCATGTTTGCCCCCGAGGCGCAAACCTGGATTGACCGCCTGGAACTCAAGCAAGAAGTGCGCGTACCCGGCCTCTCGGCTGAATACCCGGCCATCCGCTGCAACGCCCAAGACGTTTGCCTGCTCGTCACCGGCATGGGCCAGACCAACGCCGCCGCCTCGACGCTGGCCTTGGCGCTGTCGCCCAAATTCGACCTGCGCCAGAGCTACTTTCTGATCGCAGGCATCGCTGGCATCAACCCCAAGCACGGCACCATCGGCACCGCCGCCTGGGCGCATTACCTGGTGGAATTCGGCACCCAATGGGAGCTTGATTCGCGGGATGTGCCCAAAGATTGGCCGACTGGTTACATCGGTATCAACACCAAAGGCCCCAACGAAAAACCACCGTTGGACTACAAGACCGAAGTGTTTGAGCTGAACCCCACGCTGCAAGCCAAGGCGTTTGCCTTGTCGCAAAAGGTTGAGCTGACGGAAAGCAAGGAATCCAGCGCCTGGCGCAAACACTACCCGGCGGCACCGGCGAATCAACCGCCGCAAGTCACCCGTTGCGACACCTTGGCCGGCAATACCTGGTTCTCCGGCACACGCCTGAGCGAGCGCGCCGAAGTCTGGACCCAATTACTCACCGACAACAAAGGCGAGTACTGCACGACGCAGCAGGAAGACAACTCCACCTATGAAGCCTTGCTGCGCGCCAGCCGCGAAGGCCTGGTGGACATCCAGCGCCTGGCCGTGGTGCGCGCCGGCTCTGATTTCGACCGTCCGTACCCCGGCTACAGCGAAGTCGACAACTTGCTGAAGTACGCCGACCAAGGCGGGTTTGTACCGGCGCTGGAAAACCTCTATCGCACAGGCAACCCACTGGTGCAGGCGATTCTGAAGAACTGGTCCGCCTGGGAGAAAGGCGTTCCGCAAGACTGATAAAGCGCAAACGTGTGGGAGGCCAGCGAAACCGGCCCCCACATCCACACCTTTAACCGTGGGCCGACTTGGCGCACTCACAGCCCGTCGCGGCTGCACACGGCTCACCGTGCGCATGATGCTCGGCGCATCCCTGGCAGCAATAGCCTTTACCGTCTTTGATTACCGCGTCAACGCCCAGCACGCATTTGCAGTGGGGGCAGGCACAGGTTGTATCTGGCATGATCAGACTCCTTTTGATGGTCGTCCAGGTGCGGCGAGCGCTGCACCTAAAGCAATGACTATGGGCAAGGCGCCAAGGTTCATTCCGGTTAATCGGCCTGACGCGTATTGCTGCGGTACATAAACACCAGCGCCAGCGCCAGGCACAGCATCGCCACGATGCGACTGCCCGACAGCTCTATCGCCGGGTTGCCCAGCCAACCGAAGTTATCGATCAGCATGCCCATGCCCAGTTGCCCGACGATCACCGCCACCGTCGCAACAGCCGTGCCGACGATGGGCACCGCGCCAACCATCACCATCATGTACACCACGCCGAACAACGCACCGGTCAGTTGCCATTTCGGCACATCGAGCAGGCTGATAGCCTGGGCGGGCTCAAAGAAGAAAATCAACAGCGCAGTGGTGATCGCGCCCACCGCAAAGGTCAACAAGCTGCTTCGCAACACACCCACCGACTGGCCCAAGCGCCCGTTGATAGCCGCCTGCATACTCAACACCGCACCTGCGGCGATCACCAGTACCAGTAACAAAATCAGATTCATCGCCTTACCCTCGTGCAATCAAAACAAGTGCCGCCACAATTAATGCCAAGGCAATCCAGCGCTCGCCATTGACCCGCTTGCGCGCAGTGCCGAACCAACCGAAATGGTCGATCAGCACACTCTTGCCAACCTGGCCCGACAAAATCGCGATCATGGTCATGGCGATACCGATATGCGGCGTGGCCAGGGTCAGCACCACCACGTACATCGGCCCCAGAAACCCGCCGATCAACTGCCAGCGTGGCAGCTCAGTCAACGCGGGGCCTTGCTGCGGGCCGCTGAACAGCATCAACAAAAACAGGATCGCCGTGCCCACACCAAAGATGCTCAAGGTCGCCCACAAATGCCCGACCTGCACGCCCAGTGGCCCGAGCAAACCCGCTTCCACCGACAAGCCCATGCCCGCCAGAATCACCAATGGCAGCAACAGCAACCGCAGTGCATTTTTTTTCGGCGTAGCCTGCGCCACACCCTCAATAGAACTTGCCTGCATACATCACCTGCGTTTCAAGAAAGAAAACATGGCGCGCATTATCCGGTGGCCGTCCTGTGCGATAAATGGGAGCATATGGATAACACCTTTGCGCAATACGCACAGCCTGGAGGCATGATGCAGGGCTTGAATGAGTTGAGTTTCAAGGCGATGCGCCTGTTTGTCGGCGTGCTCGACCACGGCAGCTTCTCCGAAGTGGCGCGCCGTGAAGGCTTGGCGCCCTCCTCCATTTCCCGACAAATCCAGGTGATGGAACAGGCGCTCGGCCAACAGTTGCTGTACCGGCACACCCGTGCGGTCAGCCCGACCGAGGCCGGGCGCCTGCTCGGCCATCACGCGCGGTTGATGCTGGAACAACTGGAAACCGCCGGCCAAGCCCTGCAGGAACAAGAAAGCGAGCCCAGCGGCCTGGTACGCATCAATGCGCCAATGGTGTTCGGTCAGCGTCATCTTTCGCCATGGCTGGGCGAGCTGTGTCGGCGCTACCCGAAGCTGCAACTGGACATTCAACAAACCGACACCTACGTCGACCCGCTGCAAGATGGCACCGACCTGCTGTTTCGCATTGGCGTGCTTAACGACTCCGGCATGCAGGCACGTATCTTTGCGCCCCAGCGCTTTCGCATCGCCGCCAGCCCCGCCTACCTGGCCCGCCATGGCACGCCGCAACACCCAGGTGAACTGATCAACCACCAGTGCCTGGCCTACAAAGGCATTACCGGCCAACAACGCTGGTTCTTTCGCCGCGATCAGGGCGACTGGACGCCCTACAGCGTCAAAGGCCCGATCACCGGCAACCACGCCGACACCTTGACCCACGCGGCAGAGCAAGGCTTGGGGTTGGTGGTGTTTCCTTCATGGCTGATTGGTGAAGGCCTGCGTGCAGGCACGTTGCAGGCAGTGCTTACCGAGTATGAAGTGGCGACTACGCTCGAACCCCAGCAAATAGCCGCGCTGTGGCCCGGCAGCCGACGTTTGTCGCTGAAGGTGCGCACGGTGATTGATTATTTTGTGGCGTGTTTTGGGACGGTGCCGTATTGGGATCGCTGAGCAATTTCGATCACTCAAACAGCGCTGGCGCGAAGAAAATTCCTAGCAGGAAATGTAGGTCCGTTCTGAGTTTTCGCGCCACTATTCCTAAGTACAGCACTCGGTATGCAGGCTTGAGCCTATTCTTTTATGGGGATCACCAGATGATTACCGTGCCGTTGGGCGAAGAAAAAATAACCTTTCAAAACCTGTCGATGAGGCCGCCTCCGGCAAGGTGATCACTATCGCCAAGCATGGGCGTGCGATGGCGCAGCTTGTGCCGGCAGGAAAACCCAAAGGCCATCGAATTGGCGCCATGAAAGGCAAGCTGGTCGTTCCCGACGACTTTGATGCTTCGTTGCCCGACGACCTGTTGGACGCGTTTCAGGGCGCTCAGCGATGACCCCAAGCTCTCCGGCAAGCCCGAAAGCTGATTGAAAATGCTGCAGAGATTTACGATTGCGACAGCGATCAGCGAACCGATGAAACTGCTGACGGCGCGATGCGCAGGTTGCTCAATACTCGTCTTTGGCGATGCTTGTGCAGGCTGGGGCCGCACCCATTGCCCTCCAATCAAAACAACCACTGCCCGATCAACCACGCATTCGCGCCACTGATTACCACAAACAGAAACCACGCCAACACACGTGTCGGCAGGCGGTTAACAAACGGCCCCATCAATTGCTTGTCGTCGGTCATGCGGATCAGCGGGTACAGCGCAAACGGTAACTGCAGGCTAAGCACCACTTGGCTCAAAATCAGCAACTTGCCGATGGCATCGTCGCCCATCAGCCACACCCCGAGAAACGCCGGGATCAGCGCCAGCCCACGGGTGATCAAGCGTCGCTGCCAGCAGGGAATACGCAGGTTGAGGTAACCCTCCATGATCACTTGCCCGGCAATCGTGCCCGTAAAGGTCGAACTTTGCCCCGAGGCCAGCAAGGCCACGCCGAACAGGATGCTGGCGAACGCACCGCCCACCAGTGGGTCGAGCAGATGGTAAGCGTCTTGAATCTCGACCACATCGGTGTGGCCGGTCTTGTAGAAAGCTGCGGCAGCCAGCACCAGGATGGCGGCGTTGACCAGTAACGCCAAGGCCAGGGAACCGATGGTGTCGATACGCGCCAGCTTGACCGCGTCCTGTTTACTGGCGAGGTCTTTGCCGATCAGCCGGGTCTGCACAATCGAGCTGTGCAGGTAGAGGTTATGCGGCATCACCGTAGCGCCCAGGATGCCGATGGCCAGATACAACGGCGCCGCATCGCTGATGGCCGACAATGACGGGGTGAAGCCCCTGAATACGTCCGGCCAGTAGGGTTTGATCAGCACCAGCTCGATAAAAAAACACACGCCGATGGTTGCCACCAGCGCCAGCATGATTGCCTCAAGGCGGCGAAAACCGCGGTTTTGCAGGGCCAGTATCAACAGTGTGTCGAACGCTGTAATCACTATCCCGGTAGTCAGCGACACGCTGAGCAGCAGGTGAAACGCCAAGGCGCAGCCGAGCACCTCGGCAAGGTCGGTGGCAATGATCGAGATTTCGGCCAGCGCCCATTGCGTGCGTGCCGAGCGTTTGCTGTAGCGTTCGCGGCACAGTTGCGCCAAGTCCTTGCCGGTGGCGATACCCAGCCGTGAGCACAGGCACTGCACCGCCATCCCGGCCAGGCTGGCCAATAACACCACGAACAACAGGCTGTAGCCGTAACGTGAACCCGCTTCGATGGCCGTGGCCCAGTTGCCGGGGTCCATGTAGCCGATAGAGATCAGCAGGCCGGGGCCGGCGAACATCAGCGCGCGTTTAAAAAACGAAGCCTTGGGGTCGACGATGACGGAGCCAGCCACTTCCGGCGGGCAGAACGGGGCGGTAGCGATTTTCGGCAGGCTGAATTTCACGCGGTATCCCAAGCAAACGTACGAGTCAGACGCGCAGCTTATCAGTCGGACGCGACGGTGCGCATCACCGTCTCACGCGGTAAGTCAAACGCTTCGACGACTTGCACCACCAGGTCCATCTCCTGGTTCAGCGCCTCGCGTTCCATGCGCTGGCGAACCACGCCCACCACCAATACCGCCAGGGTGGTGATGGAATAGGCCGGGCCGGAAAACGCCCGAACACCGCTGACCAGCAACATCGCGGCCGCCAGCGCCTGACCCACCACCGGAATCGCCGTGGCGGCGCCGCGCCGTAGCATAAACCCGGTCAACCCCGCCAACGCCGTGCCGCTCAGCGCAGTAGTCGCCGAGCGGCCAACATCGAAACGCTTGAACAAGCCCTGCTCTTTTTGCGCGGCGGCCTTGAGTTCAGCATCGAAGGCCTGCCGATCGGCATGACTGAGTTTGTCCTTGTACTGCGTGATCAGCTTTTCCGCCACCTGAGCCTCAATGTCCGCCAGCGACACGCTTTCCAGCGGCGCTTTGAACTTGATCCCAAGGCGCTGCGCCACCGCTTCGGCGATCTGGCGATAACTCACGCCGTGGCCACGAGAAAGGTTCATAAAGCTGTCACCGCCCATGCGCTGCAATGCGATGGCCAGCTTTAACGGCTCGCGTACGGCGGCATCAATCGAGGCGCTGCGCTTTTGCGCGATTAATTCGGCGAGGAATTTAAGCTCGTCCGGGCGCGCTTGCAGCAGTACCGGGAACAGTTCCGCGTCCTCTTCGGCGAAGCGTACCTCGCGGCTGCGCTGATCGGCGCGGATGATGCCGCGCCGCTCCTGCAACAGGTCGGTGTATTGCACCACGGTTTTCAACTGCGGCCAGTACGCGGCATGGTCGAAAGTAGCCAAGTGCACATTGGTCACTTTGGCCTTGAGCGCAGGTGTCAGCGCAATCGCATAACGGCCAATGCAGCGTTCGGTGTCCGGCTTCATCGCCAGCGCCCAGTCCTTGCTTGAGTAGCAATTGATCACGCGCCCCTTGAGCGGCGCCGACACCGCCTCCCACGGGCTGGATGTGCAAATAGCCCCGCCCATCAGCAACACGTTATTCAATGGCAGTTCGCGAGCGACTTCGGGGCTGGCCAGCACACTCTTGACCAGAATGCGTGCGCCGAGGGAATGACCGATCAGGTTGATGCGCCGCACCTCCAGCGATTCAGCGTGCAGGTAGCTGGCCAATTCCGGCAACAAGGTCTTGGCCACTTCATCAACACGCGCCTCGACACTTTTGTAGTGGTCGAGAAAATACGCAATCGCCTTGCCCACGCCCACAGTTGCGGCACCCAAACCACCGCCGCCGAGCATTGAGGTGATCACATCCTTGAACGGCGCGAAGATGTTTTCCAGAAAATGCCCCGCCGGCCAGAACAGCATCAGGTTGGTCGAGCCTTCGATGCTCGCCAGTTGTTGCTTGAAGTTGCCCAGTTGCTGGCGGTTGAAGAATGCCGAGTAACCGTGAACATAGAGATTGAGCACATCGCCCTGAGGCTCGCCACACATCACAAACGTGGGCTTGCGGGTGCGGTGCATTTCATCCCACTGGTGTTGCATGGGCCGGTGACTCCTGGTGACGATGGACGGCGATAGTAACAAAGCGTGAGCGCAAGTGAGGTGAATCCTGACCGGCGTGCGCGGCGCTGTCCACCTCGTCCAGCTCATCCACCAGGCGCCGGGCATGGCGGTAATACTCCAGCCCTTCAGGCGTCGGCGCCAGCGCCAGCGCCAGCGCCAGCGCGCGAGTGGTGCGGTGCATCAGCTTGATGCCAAGGTGTTTTTCCAGGTCCGTGACCACTTGCTGACGGTGGAGCGCGGCAGCGCCAACTGGTCGGACGCACGGCTGAATGAACCGGTATCGACCACACGCACGAGGGTGCGCATAGCGAGGAGCTGGTTCATGTGGGTCGGCCAATATGCATCAGTGAGCGAAGTTGTCGATCTTGACCTGCCCGTCTGGAAACGTCGCGATGATTTCCAGCTCGCCACCCATCGCACGGATGTAGTCACGCAGCGTGCTGATGTACATGTCGGTACGGCGTTCCATTTTCGACACGGCCGCCTGGTTGATCTTCAATGCCTTGGCGAGAGTCTCCTGGCTCAACTGTTGTGCCTTGCGCAGCTCATGCAGCGGCATTTCCTTGAGGTGCTGGTGAAACAGCTGCTCGGCCTCGGCCCGAGCCTCAGGCGCCATGCGAGCTTGAAGTTCAGCAAATTTTTTAGCCATGTTTAAGGCTCTCCTTACGCAATGTGTCCAAATGTACGTCATACAGCTTTTCAGCTACCGGAACGTACTCTTCATACCATCGGTCTTGTGCAGTTTTATTGCCGCCAATCAGCAATACCGCGCAGCGCCTGGGATCGAATGCATAGAGCACTCGATAAGGGCGCCCCGCGTGCTGTATACGCAGTTCTCGCAGGTTGCCATGCCGAGCCCCCTTGATATCGCTGCTGT
The DNA here is from genome assembly GCF_049199985.1 of Pseudomonas kitaguniensis. Lineage (NCBI taxonomy): Bacteria > Pseudomonadati > Pseudomonadota > Gammaproteobacteria > Pseudomonadales > Pseudomonadaceae > Pseudomonas > Pseudomonas kitaguniensis. The sequence continues at coordinate 47,057 of NZ_JBLZPT010000026.1, read as the reverse complement.
GGGGAAAGCGCAGGCCCGGTCCAAAAAGCCCGAGCAGATCAACGCTGGCAGACACCGACGATTGCTCCCTTGCATCCAGGCAACCCCACCAATCTGCGAATTCATCCGTGTATTCAACGTCCCATATCATGCGAATATGCCACCTAAGGAATATAAACTCAAGGGCATAACTCTGGTTCACATAAAGCCATCCAGCCAGCCGCACTCCACCGTAAAGTGTTTGCACATTGTTCTGGCAGCGTGCAGAACAGGCATCTCGTCGTAGCAAGAGCCAGGCCGATACGTTGCGCAAGCACTGTTTGCGCGTGGGGTGACAGTCGACGGTCAGCGACTGTCGCGACAAAAATACAAGTTTCCGGATGTAAAAAAGCGCTCTAATACCCACCTGTTGATTGGCAATAAAGATTCTGGAGTTCGCAATGCCCCATGAAGGCAACCTGTTACAAGCAGCCGTGGTGTTCCTGCTCGCCGCCGTGCTGACCGTGCCCTTGGCCAAGCGCCTGCAACTGGGTGCGGTGCTGGGCTATTTGTTCGCCGGCGTGATCATCGGCCCGTCGGTGTTGGGCTTGGTGGGTAACCCGCAAAGCGTGGCGCAGTTCTCGGAACTGGGCGTGGTGCTGCTGCTGTTTATTATCGGCCTGGAGCTGTCGCCCAAGCGTTTATGGGTGATGCGCAAGTCGGTGTTCGGCGTCGGCCTGGCCCAAGTGTTGCTCACGGGCGTGGTGATGGGCGTGGTGGCGCTGTGGCTGTTTGGCCAATCCTGGAACGGCGCCATTGTGCTGGGCCTCGGCCTGGCGTTGTCCTCTACGGCTTTTGGCCTGCAAAGCCTGGCCGAGCGCAAGGAACTCAACCAGCCGCACGGGCGCCTGGCCTTTGCGATTTTGCTGTTTCAGGACATCGCGGCGATCCCGCTGATCGCGATGGTGCCACTGCTGGCCGGCAGCGATCACCCGACCACCGAGGCCCAAGGCCTGCAACACGTGCTGCAAATTCTCGGCAGCATCGCCGTGGTGATCCTCGGCGGTCGCTACTTGCTGCGCCCGGTGTTTCGCATTGTCGCCAAAACCGGCCTGCGCGAAGTGTCCACCGCCACCGCACTGCTGGTGGTGATCGGCACCGCCTGGCTGATGGAACTGGTGGGCGTGTCGATGGCCCTCGGCGCGTTCCTCGCCGGGTTGCTGCTGGCGGACTCGGAATACCGTCACGAGTTGGAATCGCAGATCGAGCCGTTCAAGGGGCTGTTGCTCGGGCTGTTTTTTATCAGCGTGGGCATGGGCGCCAACCTCAGCCTGCTGCTCAGCTCGCCGCTGGTGGTGATCGGCCTGACCCTGCTGTTGATCGGCTTGAAGCTGCCGATCCTGTACGCCGTGGGTCGGCTGGCGGGTGACCTTAACCGCGAAAGCGCGTTGCGCTTGGGCGTGGTGCTGGCCGCGGGTGGTGAGTTCGCGTTTGTGGTGTTCAAGATCGGCCGCGATCAAGGCCTGTTCGAACCGCACCTCTACGACGTGCTGGTGCTCACCATCACGCTGTCGATGGCGGTGACACCGTTGCTGCTGCTGGTGTGCCCAAAATTGTTCAAGCCCAAGGTCAAACCCGTCAACGTGCCGGAGGAATACCGCGCCATCGAAGGTGATGCGCCACGCGTGGTGATTGCCGGCATGGGCCGAATGGGCCAGATTGTGGCGCGTATTCTGCGCGCGCAAAACATCTCGTTTATTGCCCTCGATACCTCGGTAGAAACCATCGAACTGACGCGCAGTTTCGGCGGCATGCCGGTGTTCTATGGCGACCCGCAACGCCCGGAAATTCTGCACGCGGCCAAGGTCGACCAGGCAGAATTTTTCGTGATCGCGATGGACGATCCGGAGATCAACATCAAGACCGCCGAACTCGTCCGCAACCTCTACCCGCACATGAAAATCATCGCACGCGCGCGTAACCGCCAGCACGTGCACCGCCTGGTGGACCTGGACGCGTCACCGGTGCGTGAGACCTTTTATTCAAGCCTGGAAATGAGCCGGCGCACCCTGGTCGGGCTGGGTTTGAGCCAGGCGCAGGCCGATGCGCGTATCAGCCGCTTCAAAAACCACGACCTGCAGTTACTCGCCGCGCAACACGCGGTGTACGACGACGCCGCCAAGGTGATGCAGTCCGCCCAGGAAGCCCGTACGGAACTGGCGCGGCTGTTTGAGATGGACCGGCTAGAGGAAGAGTCCGACAAGGTTTGAGGCTATGTATGAACGTTATTGAGAATTTTCTGACAAAATACCGTGCAATTTCGTTCATCACTGGAGCGTTTCATGGCCACTTTCACTAAAACCGTCGCCCTGCTGGCCCTCGCGCTCACCGCTGGCAGCGTGTTTGCAGCCACCAAGCCCACCGAACAGACCATTTCGACGCTGGGCGGCAAATTCACCTTCAACTTGCCTAAGGCTTACACCGCCGACACGTTGCCAAGCGGCAAGGTTGAGGATGGCACCGCCGACACTCAGGGCACCCTTTACGCCAACTCGACCACTAAAAGTGTGGTGATCGTCGCCGAAACCGTGCGCAAGGACGCGGCGCCGATCAAGGACAATGACCCGCAGTTCCTCGATGGCGCCGTGGCCGATTTCGTCAAAGACCAAAGCGCCGCACTGCCTGACTTCAAGAAGCAAAACGAGAAAAAACTGACCGTTAGAGGCCTTGGACTGCGCCAAGTGGACAGCACGGCCACCCAAGGCGGCGGCAAGACCTTGAACTCCACCTTTCTGGGCGGCTCGGGCAACCACTTGCTGGTGATTCAGGCGATTTCGCGGGCGGATGATGTAAAGGGCCACGCCGAGTTGGTGAAGCAGATTACCGGCGCCAAGTAAGTAAACCGGCACAACAACACAGATCAAATACTGTGGAAGCGGGCTTGCTCGCGATAGCGGTGTGTCAGTTGAAAAATACTTATCTGACGTACCGCTATCGCGAGCAAGCCCACTCCCACATAAGGCGCTTTTGACCCAGGCTTGCCACAGGTTTATTTCAGGCTTTTTTCCAGCCAGGCTTTCAAATCCTGCACCTCGGCGTCACTCACGGTGTGCGGCATGCCCGGATACCCGTGAAACTCCGGCTTCAACCCCAACCCCGTCAACACCTCGTTCGCGCGCGTCGCCGAGGTATACGGCAGGGCCTGATCCAGCGTGCCGTGGCCGATAAAAATCGCCAACTGGCCCAACGCTGCGCTGGGCTTTAGCTCAGCCTTGAGCACCGGCAACACACTGCCACTCAACGCTGCGATACCGCGCAGCAACTTGGGCTGCCGCAAGCCCACCTCGTAAGACATGATCGCGCCCTGGCTGAACCCCACCAGGAACACCCGATCGCTTTGGGTGTGGTACTTGGCCGTGGCTTTGCCGACAAAGTCTTCGATCAGCTTGGCGCTGCGTTGCAAATCAGCCGTCCCGCCATCGTAATCGCCATCACCCGGCGTCTTGGTAAACCAGCGATAGCCATTCGGGGGCACCGGCAGCGGCGCGCGCGCCGACAAATAGGTCCACGTCGACGGCAGCGCGTCTTTGATGCCGAACAGGTCTTCCTCGTTGCTGCCAAACCCGTGCAAAAAAATCACCAGCGGCTGGTTGCGCGCCTCGCTTTGAGTCTGTTCCAGGTACGCCAACGGCAAGTCGGTGTGCAGTTCAGAATCGGCATGTGCGGAGCCCGCGAAAAGGGTCAACGCCAGGGCAAACAGTTTGAGCATGGGGAAGCTACCTCAGGGTTTGCGCAACAAATAAGTGTCCATGATCCAACCGTTTTCCAGGCGCGCAGCCTTGCGCACCCGTTCGATTTGTTCTGCCACTTCACTGACTTTGCCGCTGATGAGGATTTCATCCGGCGTGCCCAGGTAGGCGCCCCAGTAAATATCCAGGTCCTGATCAGCCACACTGCGGTAGGAATCTTCGGCGTCGAGCATCACCACCAGGGTGTCTGCATCACTCGCCTGCCCCGCCGCCAACCGGCGCCCGGTGGTGATCTCGACGGAACGGCCGATGCGGTTCAACGCCACCTTATGCTGGGCGGCCAGGGCCTGCACGCTGGTGATGCCGGGGATTACCTCAAACTCAAATTCACAGCGGCCGCTGGCCAGAATCGCCTGCAGAATGCGCAGGGTGCTGTCGTACAGCGCAGGGTCGCCCCAGGCCAGGAACGCGCCGACTTCACCGTCAGCCATTTCTTCGTTGATCATGCGTTCGAAGGTCTGCTGCTTGTCACGGTTGAGGTCTTGTACGGCGGTGGTGTAGTCAATATCGCCGCGCACGCGCTCGGGGCATTCGGCCTCGACGAAGCGGTAGCCGGGTTCGGTGATATAGGTCTCGCAGATCTCGCGGCGCAGGTCGATCAGCTTGTTTTTGCTCTGGCCCTTGTCCATCAGAAAAAACACGTCGGTGCGGTTCAGCGCCTTCACGGCCTGCATCGTGATGTAGTCAGGGTTGCCGGCGCCAATGCCGATGATCAGGATGCGTTTCATGGGTTGCTCTCAGTGCGGGGCGTAGATTTTGCCATGTTCGCGGGCTCAGGCGTGAGTTTCCAGGCGCAGGCGCCACACGGTGTTGAAGCGCAGCTCGGTGCTGCACAGCGGCTCAACGTCGATCCGGTAGAACATCGAAACCGGGAACTGCAAGGCGTACAGCATTGCGGCGCGAATCACAAATGGGTGGGTAATAGCCACTATGTGCCCGGATTGGCATTCGAGGGATTTCATCCAGCGCCCTACCCGTGCGCACACCTGCTCCACCGACTCGCCGCCATGCGGCGCGCTGGCGCTGTCGGCCATCCACGCGCTTAACTCGTCGTCGCCAAGCTGGCTGATTTGCTGACCTTTCCAGCGGCCAAAATCAGCGTCGCGCAAGGCGTCTTCAAGCTGTGCGTTGTCGCTGAACAAGCCGGCTGTTTGTCGGGTTCTGGCCTCTGGCCCGCACACCACGCGCAGGCTTTTTTTGAAGCGACCGGCTTGCGATAAGGCGGCGCTGTGCCAGTCCATCGTGATGGGCTCATCATCAGCAAACCGCGCTTGTTTTTGAAACAGCGTGGCGGCATGGCAAATCAAGGTTAAACGGGTGGCCTGCATCACAGTTCACTCTAGTTGCGCGCGCAGTCAACGTAGACCGGCCAAATTGGTTGAGCATATTACAATGAATAGGGCGCAGGACCTCGACTGGGGTGGGTGGGCGTCGAAGGTCTTCCGGGTGGCGTAAACACAGGTTAACGAATTTTTCATGTCGTGGCGTTTATGCTGCAGCCCTTCGTTGGGGAGTAACCGGCTTCTGACTCGGTCAGAAGCGTTCGTATCAACATATTCGGCAACCTGCCGTGGTACGAACACCGTTGTGGTTGGTGAGACCAGCGACACATCCATGCCTAAAGTCGGGCGTGTGGTTGTGTCGTTGACTCATACAGCCCGACTGGAACGCTTACCGTGAACCCCATTTCGCTGATCTTCCTCGCGCTTGCCATGTCCACTGACGCCTTTGCGGCGGCGATTGGCAAAGGCTCCAGCCTGCACAAACCACGCTTGACCGAAGCCCTGCGCGCAGGCCTGATCTTTGGTGTGATTGAAGCGATCACGCCGATGATCGGCTGGGCCATCGGCCATGCGGCCACACGCTGGGTAGAAAGCTGGGACCATTGGATCGCCTTCACGCTGCTGGTGGTGCTGGGCGCGCACATGATCTACAACGGCTTCAAGCCAGACGACGAATCGGTTGAAAAACCGACGCAGCATTCCTTCATGATCCTCGCCATCACGGCTTTTGCGACGAGCATTGATGCACTGGCGGTCGGCGTGGGCCTGGCGTTTGTCGACGTGAATATTCTGCTGGCCTCGGCGGCGATCGGCCTGGCGACCATGACCATGGTGACCATCGGCATGATGCTCGGCCGAGTGTTAGGGACGGTGGTGGGCAAACGTGCCGAGATGGTCGGCGGCGTGGTGCTGATGCTGGTGGGTGCGACGATTTTGTACGAGCACTTGTCGGCCTGATTAGCCGAGAATGCAGTCAAATGTGGGAGCGGGCTCGCTCGCGATGGCATCAACCCGGTGTGCCTGATATACCGAGTTGCCTGCATCGCGAGCAAGCCCGCTCCCACAAAAAGCCTTTGATTCAAGCCCTCAAGTGGGCTTTCAGGCCGCGTGGCTTTCCTTCTTCAAACTCTCCATATCAATCACAAAGCGATACTTCACATCGCCCTTGAGCATGCGTTCATAGGCCTCGTTGATCTCCTGTATATCAATCATCTCAACGTCCGAAACAATCTTGTGCTTGGCGCAGAAGTCCAACATATCCTGGGTTTCCTGAATGCCGCCAATCAACGAGCCCGCCAGACTACGGCGCTTGAAGATCAGGTTAAACACCGCAGGCGACGGATGCGGGCTGTCAGGCGCGCCCACCAGCGTCATGGTGCCATCGCGCTTGAGCAGGTTAAGGAACGCATCAAGGTCATGCGGCGCGGCCACCGTGTTGAGAATGAAGTCCAGGCTGTTGGTGACCTTGGCCATCTCATCCGGGTTCTTCGACACCACCACTTGGTCGGCACCCAAGCGCAGGCCGTCTTCACGCTTGTTCGGCGACGTCGTAAACAGCGTGACGTGTGCGCCCATCGCATGCGCGATCTTCACCGCCATATGGCCGAGCCCACCCAGACCGACCACACCGACTTTCGAGCCAGGGCCCACCTTCCAGTGGTGCAGCGGCGAATAGGTGGTAATGCCGGCGCACAGCAGCGGCGCGACGGCCGCCAGGTTGGCGTCGTCGTGGGAGATGCGCAGCACGAACTTTTCTTTGACCACGATCGCGTCGGAGTAGCCGCCGTACGTGTTTTCGCCGCCAAACACCGGGCCGTTGTAGGTGCCGGTAAAGCCGTTCTCGCAGTATTGCTCGTCGCCCTCGGCGCAGGATGCGCACGCCTGGCAACTGTCGACCATGCAACCGACACCGGCCAAATCACCGACCTTGAATTTTTTTACATCGGCACCGACTGCGGTAACGCGGCCGACGATTTCATGGCCCGGCACCGACGGGTACAGGGTGTTGTGCCACTCATTGCGCGCGGTATGCAAATCGGAATGGCACACGCCGCAGTAAAGAATTTCGATCTGTACGTCATCCGCCCCTGGGGTGCGGCGCTCGAAGGTAAAAGGCTTGAGCGAATCCTTGGAATCCCGCGCGGCGTAGCTGTAAGTCTTGGCCATTTGGTTCACCTGTTGATGTGACGGTAGAGGTCAGTTGACCAGCATAAACCCTGAACCGTTCAATCGATCAACGGCTATCGCAACGCGTCGCCAGTGGCGCAAGTACAAGGAACGTTGCGCCAGTGCCCAGGGTCAAGAACCTATCGGCGCCCGGTTTGCATCACTCGTTATGCCGAGCTTTTTTACTCGATAATCAGGAGTTTTGTATGAGTACATTCGTTGCCAAAGACGGTACCCAGATCTATTTCAAGGACTGGGGCAGCGGTAAACCCGTGCTGTTCAGCCATGGCTGGCCGCTGGACGCCGACATGTGGGAATACCAGATGGAATACCTCAGCAGCCGTGGCTTTCGCACTATTGCGTTCGACCGCCGTGGTTTTGGCCGGTCAGACCAACCGTGGACCGGCAACGACTACAACACGTTCGCCGACGATATTGCCCAGTTGATCGAACACCTGGACCTGAACGACGTGACCCTGGTGGGCTTTTCGATGGGCGGCGGCGACGTTGCGCGTTACATCGCTCGCCATGGCAGCGCGCGGGTTGCCGGCCTGGTATTGCTGGGTGCCGTCACCCCACTCTTGGGCCAGAAACCAGACTACCCACAGGGTGTGCCGGCCGACGTATTCGACGGCATCAAAGCCGCGTTGCTGAAAGACCGCGCGCAGTTCATTGCCGACTTCAGCACGCCGTTTTTTGGCCTCAACAAAGGCCAGACTGTCTCCGCAGGCGTGCAAAGCCAGACCCTGCAAATCGCGTTGCAAGCTTCACTGAAATCCACGCTGGACTGCGTCAGCGTGTTTTCCGAAACCGACTTCCGCCCGGACATGGCCACCATCGACGTGCCGACCCTGGTGATCCACGGTGACGCCGACCAGGTTGTGCCGTTCGAGACCACGGGCAAGGTTGCGGCCGAGATGATCAAGGGTGCTGAGCTGAAGGTGTACAAGGATGCGCCACACGGTTTCGCGGCGACCCACACCCAGCAGTTGAACCAAGACCTGTTGGCGTTCCTCAACCGCTGAAGCAACTGCCCTGCCCTCTGCTCTTTTGGCCGGGCTTGCCCGGTCTTTTTTTGCCTGGTGCAAACCTTGCGCCATAGCTGCGTATGATCGTGCTGAACCGCTGACGCCTTGGCACGGTCCCAGCTCATACGCTCATCGCTACAGGAATGTTCAAATGACGCTTCCCAAAGAAATGACCCTCATCGAAATCACCACCCCCGGTGGCCCCGAAGTCTTGCAGCCACGCAGGGCCGACGTGCCGGTGGCAGGTCCCGGTGAAATTCTGATTCGCGTGCACGCCGCCGGGGTCAATCGCCCTGACGCGTTGCAGCGCGCCGGCAAATACCCGATGAAACCCGGCATGAGCCCGATTCCAGGCCTGGAAGTGGCCGGTGAAGTGGTTGCACTCGGCACCGGTGTCAACGAATACGCCCTCGGCGACAAGGTCTGTGCACTGACCAACGGTGGCGGCTATGCGCAGTTTTGCGCCGTACCGGCCAGCCAGGCGCTGCCGATCCCGGATGGCATGGACTGGATTCACGCGGCGGCCGTTCCAGAAACCTTCTTTACGGTGTGGGCCAACCTGTTCGGCCTGGGCGGTGCACACAAGGGCCAACGTGCGTTGATTCACGGCGGCACCAGTGGCATCGGCACCACCGCGCTGATGCTCTGCCGCGAGTTTGGTATTCAGGCCTACGCCACCGCCGGCAGTGCGGACAAATGCGCCGCCATTTCCAAGCTCGGCGCTGAACCGATCAATTACCGCGAGCAGGACTTTGCCGACGTCATCGCGAAAAAGACCGGCGACAAAGGCGTGAATGTGATTCTCGACATCATGGGCGCCTCGTACCTGAACAATAACCTCAAGGCCTTGGGCATGGACGGCCACTTGGTGATGCTGGGTTTCCTCGGTGGCGGCAAAGCCAACGACGTCGACCTGCTGAGCATCCTCGGCAAGCGCGCGGTGATCACCGGCTCGCTCTTGCGGGCACGCAGCAAAGACGAAAAGGCGGCGATTGCCGACCAACTGCGCGAGTACGTGTGGCCGGTACTGGCCGCTGGGCGTTGCCTGCCGATGATCGACAAGGTGTACGAATACACCGACGCCGCCCAAGCCCATGCGCGCATGGAAGCGGGCGACCATATCGGCAAAATCGTGTTGCGCGTGGAGTAAGCCACGCTCCTGTCAAACTACAAATAGCCTATTGTTTTGGCTATTGAAGTTTATCCAGGCTTGTGGCTTTGGTTTTGGGTGCATATCCGTTATTGAGTTCATGGCTTATATCGGTTTCGCTCTTACAGCGAGTCACTTTTGAAAGGCCCGGAAGCCGGCCCAATCCCCCAAGCAGAATGTGGTCAAACTGTGGGAGGGGGCTTGCTCCCGATAGCGGTGTGTCAGTCAACTCATGTATCAACTGTAAAACTGCTATCGGGAGCAAGCCCCCTCCCACAGAAAGCCAAAAAAGCAGATCTGCTGTGTATGCAAAAGCCGCCCTTGATCTGCTTCAACCACTCAGGTCGGCTTTCAGGCCACCGTGCTTTATTCGGCGTAAGTCGGGTAATCGGTATAGCCGCGTTCCGAGCCGCCGTACAAGCCTTCGGCATTCAGGGGATTCAACGGCCAGCCATTAAAAATCCGCTGCGGCAGGTCTGGGTTGGCAATGAACGGGCGGCCGAATGCGATCAGATCCGCCAGCCCCGCCTCGACCAGTGCCGCCCCGCGCTCAGCGGTGTAACGGCCAGCGTAGATAATCCGCCCGCTGAAGGTGCTACGCACGGCTTCACGGAAGGTATCGGGCAGCACCGGCGCATTGTCCCAGTCGGCTTCGGCAATGGACACGTAGGCGATGCCCGACGCTTCCAGCACTTTGATCGCTTCGATGTAGGTGTGGTGCGGGTCTTCTTCCACCAGGCCGATGTACACCCGGTCTTCGTCGGTGCCGCTGAACAGCGGTGAGAAACGCACGCCGAGGCGTTCAGGGCCGACTACGGCGGTGACCGCTTCAACGATCTCGCGCAGAAAACGCAGGCGGTTGTGCAACGAGCCACCGTATTCGTCGTCACGCTGGTTGGCGTGGGCCGAGATGAACTGGTTAACCAGGTAGCCGTTGGCCGCGTGAATTTCGACGCCATCAAAGCCTGCGTCCAACGCATTGCGCGCAGCTTGGGCGTAAAGCTCCACCAACTCTTCGATCTCCAGCGCACTCAATGCGCGGGGTACGGGCGGCTGCTTGAGTTCACCCACGCCAGGCCCGGTTTGGATAAACGCTTTGGCTTGCTCGGCGGCAATCGCAGACGGCGCGACGGGTGCGGCGCCGTCAGGCTGCAACGCGTTATGCGACACACGCCCGACATGCCACAGTTGAGCAAAAATCACCCCGCCTTCGGCATGCACTGCATCGGTGACTTTACGCCAGCCGTCAATTTGCGCGGGTGTGTAAATACCTGGCGTCCAGGCGTAACCCTGGCCACGCGGCTCGATCTGCGTGCCTTCGCTGACCATGAAACCTGCGGTGGCACGCTGGCGGTAATACTCAGCCATCACGTCGGTGGCAATATCACCCGGTTGCGCGCTGCGTTGACGCGTAAGCGGCGGCAATACCACACGGTTATTCAAGGTGTGATGGCCCAGTTTGACCGGGGTATTTAAACTGCTGTTATTCATGTGAAACATTCCATCTTCAGGGCGCACTAAAGCATTGGCGGCTCTTGCGAGCCGCCAATCAATACAGCGATTAATTAACGTTAAGCGGTGAGTTTCAGCAGCGCCTTGGCGACATCGCTGGAACTGGCAGGGTTTTGCCCGGTGATCAGCAAACCATCTTCAAGTACAAAGGACTGCCAATCAGCGCCCTTTTCATAATGGCCGCCGAGTGCCTTGAAATCATCTTCAATCAAAAACGGCACCACATCAGTCAGGCCCACGGCCGCTTCTTCGCTGTTCGAGAAACCGGTGACGCGACGGCCTTTGACCAGTGGCTCGCCATTCACAGCCTTGACGTGACGCAATGCGCCGGGGGCATGGCAGACAAAACCGATGGGCTTGCCGGCGCGCTCGAAAGACTCGATCAGCGCGATGGACGTGCTCGACTCCGCCAGGTCCCACAGCGGCCCATGACCGCCTGGGTAAAATACGGTGTCGAAATCGTCGGCGTTAACTGTGTCCAGCTTGACGGTGCTGGCCAGGGCTTGCTGCGCCGCCGGGTCAGCGGCGAAACGCCGGGTTTGCTCGGTTTGCGCATCCGGCGCATCACTCACCGGGTCCAGCGGAGGCTGGCCGCCGGCCGGGGATGCCAGCACCAATTCAGCGCCGGCGTCCTTGAACACATAATAGGGTGCGGCAAATTCTTCAAGCCAGAAGCCGGTTTTTTTGCCGGTATCGCCAAGCTGGTCGTGAGAGGTCAGTACCATTAATACTTTCATTTTCCAGTGCCTCGATCGATGTGAATGTCAGTGTTTTCAGGGCAACCCAACAAGTGCCGGGTCAGCTGTAACGCCTCTTCAAAAGGCGCGGGTGTTCGGGTGATCTTGCTCATGACGCTGGTCCCCAACCACAACGCATACAGGCGTTCGGCCAGGTGTTGCGGGTCTTGCTCAATCGTCAGCGAGCCGTCTTCGAGCCCGTGCTGCAAGGCCTCGGCAAGCAACGCAATGGTGCGTGCGGTGCCGCGCTGCAGGGCCAAACGCATGGGCTCTGAGAGGTCTGACACCTCGGCACCCAGTTTGACGGCAAGGCATTTGCCCGCGTCGGTGCAGCCGGTCTGGTTATCGATCCAGGAAAGCCAATAGCGCAGTAACTTGGCGGACCCGGACAGTTCGGGTTGCTTGAACAGTTGCTCCATACCCTGCACATAGTTGTCGAAATAGGTATCGAGCAATACAACACCGAACGCATCTTTGGAGTTGAAGTAGTGATAAAACGAACCCTTTGGCACATCGGCGGCTTGAAGTATTTCGTTCAGCCCCACCGCAGAAAACCCTTTACGGCTAACAATTAATTGCGCCGTGTCCAGGATCGTCTGGCGTGCACTTTTGGATTCGTTGTTCATGCTTGCTCCCCACCGATTAGACCAGTCGTCTAGTTCGTTGAGGGAATCTTAGGCGTCGAGAAAAACTTCAACAATGTCATATCCGCAAGGATTTCGGACATCACGCAAAGTCAGTTGCCGTTTACGCGGCAGCCGCCGACAATCTGCCCTCCCGAGCCCCTGGAGAATAACGATGCACAGCGTTGCGCTGATGGTTTACCCGAACTTCCAATCGTTGAGCCTCAGCCTGGGCTCGGTGTTCGAGTGCGCAAACCTGCTGCGCGGCGAGCCGGCTTATGAATTTCACCTGGTGTCGGAGAGCGGCGGCGCAGTCATGACCTCGCAGGGTTTTTCCGTGAATACCTCGCCGATCCGCGCGCAGGGTTATGACACGCTGATCGTCAGCGGCTACCTGGAATTTCGCTTGCCGGAAGCCAACCTGCTCGAACTGGTCAAGGCCGCCTCCGCACAATCGCGACGCGTGGCCTCGTTGTGCATGGGCATCTTTGTGTTGGCCGAAGCCGGTTTGCTTGAGGGCAAACGCACCACCACCCACTGGATTCACGCCCCGGCGTTCCGCAAGCGCTACCCGCATATCCAGTTGGAAGACGACAAGCTGTTCGTGGTCGACGGGCAAGTGTGGACGGGGGCCGGCATGAGCGCCGGGGTCGACCTGGCACTGGCGATGGTCGAGGCCGATTTGGGCAGTGACCTGGCGCGGCGTATCGCGCGCAAGCTGGTGATCGCGCAACGCCGAGGCAGTGAGCAGTCGCAGCTGTCGGCGTTGTTGGAACTGGACCCCAAATCCGACCGCGTGCAACTGGCCCTGGCCTACGCCCGCGAGAACCTGACCCACGACTTATCCGTGGAAGCCCTGGCGGAAGTGGCCCGGCTCAGCCCGCGCCAATTCAGCCGGGTGTTTCGTGAAGAAACCGGGCAGACCCCGGCCAAGGCCATCGAAGCGTTGCGCGTAGAAGCGGCGCGGGCGCTGATGGAAACCAGCCGGCACCCGGTTGAAGTGGTGGCCCGCGAAACCGGGTTTGGTGACCGCGAGCGCATGCGCCAGGCGTTTTTGCGCGCATTCGGGCAGCCCCCCCAAGCGATGCAGCAGGCGTTTAATGCAGCGCCGCCCGCGTAATCAAGTAATTCACCAACTGCGGGTCATCCTCCAGCTCGATTGACTGCACCGAGCACGGCAAGTCGTCCAGCACTGCGCTCCAGAATGCCTGGGACACTTCATCCTGGTCAAAAAAACGTACCAGCCAACGGGTCTGGCCACTGCTCAACACCTGCGTGGCGATGGCACGGCCAATGCCCTTGCGGCGATAGCGCTTGAGGATGAACAGGTCGGCCAGCTCCAGCGCATCGATGCCGGGTAATTCACTGCCTTCAATCAGCAGGAAGCCGGCGATAGAGCCGTCCACCAGCAGCAGGTTGGCGCTCCATTGCGGGTCCTGCCAGTAGCGCGTCAGGTGCTCGTCATGGATATAAAAGCGGCCATCGGCCTCTACGTCTTCCTGTTCCCAGTCCGACGATTCATAGGCGTAGTACTGGTAAAGATTACGGATCAGCTCAGACGCTTCAGGGCCGGTCTGGATCAATTCGACGGTGGTTTCAGGCATTGGGCTCTCGGTCAAAACAGGCAAGGCGCCATTGTTCACAAAATGCCCGCGCAGGCCAATACATTGCATAACCTTTCTGTTTGCTGAACCGATTGCGGATTTGTCCGGCCACGTCCAAAATCTTGAAACATTTAGAATAAACTTCGCCCATTGCGTTTTTCAAAGACTCTTTATTTCAAGGACATGCACTGTGACAAACGTCTGTTCCGCCGGCCTGGATGTGGGCTTTGCTTCCCTGGACTACCTGCAGATCTTCATCCTGGGCGTGATCCAGGGCATTACCGAACTGTTGCCGGTGTCGTCCACCGCGCACATGCGTGTGGTGCCTGCCCTGCTCGGCTGGCAAGACCCGGGTTCAGCGTTTTCGGCTGCCATGCAGTTGGCGGCACTCGCGGCGGTGGTCAGTTACTTCTGGCGCGATGTGCGCCAAGTGGTCAGCGGCAGCATCGGCGCGGTGCGCCAAGGTGATTACGACAACCAATGGTTCAAGCTGGCGGTGGCGATTGTGCTGGCGACCATCCCGATTTGTATCGCGGGCCTGGCGCTGTCGTCGACTTTGAACAGCTGCAATTCGCCGTTGCGCGGCCTGATGGTGATCGGCATTTCCTGCGTGGTCATGGCGGTACTGCTGGCCGCCGCCGAGCTACGCGCGCGGCACACACGTGACGTAAGCCAAATGCGCCTGCGCGATGCGCTGATAGTGGGTATTGCACAGATCGGCGCGCTGATTCCCGGTGTCTCGCGCTCCGGCTCCACACTGACCGCAGCACTGTTTTTGAACTTCAAGCGTGAAGAAGCGGCGCGCTTCTCGTTCCTGCTTGGCCTGCCGGCGATTGCCCTCGCCGGCTTGAAAGAGTTGTGGGTGCTGCTGCACACCGACCTGCCCGCCCATGCCTGGCCGCACTTGCTCTTCGGCCTGGTGGTCGCCAGCGTGTCGGCGTTCTTCGCGATTTGGGGGCTGATGCGGTTTTTGGAGCGGTTCTCTACCTGGCCGTTTGTGATCTATCGCGCGTTGCTGGGGGTCTTTTTGATTGTGGCGGTCAGCACCGGCTTCTTATAGGCACTAGCGTGCTGCACAACAATCGTCCCAGACCTTGCGAATCAAGGTTTTCATCTTCAATGCCTGCGCCCAGCGATCACTGATCTCACGGCCCTGCGCGTCAGTGATCGCATACGGCGGCGGGCCTAACTCGCAGGTGAAGGACAGGCTGTGCGAGGCGTCAGGTCGGCGCAGCCAGTCTTCGATCGCGTAGCGCCACCAGTCGGTGAAACGCTGCACCCAGGCCTGGTGCTGGGGGAAATCCAGCGAGACCTGCACCTGCTCGCTGCTGGCCACGCGACCGTGCAAGCCCCAGCTATGCCGCAGGATCGTGCGGATCTGCTCGTCGTCTTCCAAGGCGCCAGGCTCGGGCAACTCGCGGCCGACCACGTAGTGAGACAAGTCGGCCAGCAGTTTGAGGTCGGGCATCTGCGCCAGCAGGTCGAGGGTGAACAGCAAGTCGCTGGTGAGGCGATAGCGGTGGGTTTCCAGCAGAATCGGGAAATCCACCTGCTCGGCCAGGCGCTGCCAGCCTTCGATCAGCCGCACCGCCTCGGCCTGGGTGCGCGGGCGTACATCAGCTTGCAGGGTGAGGTGGTGGCAGCCATGGCGGCTGATCACCTCCAGCGCGGCAGCGAGGTCGTCCACCGACTGCGGGAACACCTGGCCTTCGATCTGCAAACCCCTGGCGTTGGCGGCGGCGTGCAGGCGCTGCACGTCGGCGGTTTTCCAGTAATGGTCGGTGATGCCGTCAAAGCCTGCGGCGACAATTCGGTCAAGCTGCGCCTCAAGCGGGCCGGGCTCGGTTTGCATGGCCCAAAGAGATTGGAATACCACAAATTGGCGCATATCAGCCTCGCAGCAACTGTTTAAGGGACAGGTCGGGGTCGGCCAGGTTGGCCTCGTTGAGCACGGTGCCTGCGCTGATCAGGCGTTCGCAGAGTTTGATCTCCTTGGCCACGCTGTTGCCCGGCGCCCAGCCGCAGGCGCCTTGCAAACGGCGGTCGGGGTCGAGGTAGAACAACAGCAGGCCAGCGCCAGGCAATGGCCGGTTGACGCTCAGCGCGGTGATCGCGCCCACCGTCTGCAAGCCCCAGTCGTACTGATCGGACCAGAACCCCGGAAGCGCCTCGAACGCCAGCTCACGCCCGAGCAGATTCAGCGCGGCATGCCGACCCTGAGCTTCAGCGTTGCGCCAGGTTTCCTGACGCTGGTAAACCCCGCCCACGCTGAACTCGCAGACGTCGCCCGCCGCGTACACATCCGGCGCGCTGGTGCGCAACTGCGCATCGACACGAATGCCCTGCCCGGTTTCCAGCCCAGCCGCCACGGCCAATTCGATATTCGGTTGCATACCGATGCCGACCACCACCCAGTCGCACGGCACGTGCTCGCCGCCTGCTAACTGCACGGCGTCGGCGTGGATGGCCTCTACCACCACGTTCAAACGCACGTCCACTGCGTGCTGGCGATGCAGGTCGAGCAGCGCCTGCGAAATCACTGGCGGCAGCACCCTGCCCGCCAGCCTCGGCCCGGCTTCGAGCACCGTCACTGCGCAGCCCAAAGCTCGGGCGCTGGCTGCGACTTCGAGGCCGATAAACCCGCCACCGATAATCACCAGCCGTGCGCCGGGGCGTAACGCGCTGCGCAAGGCCACCGCGTCATCATGGGTGCGCAGGTACAGCACGTGCGCCAGGTTTGCGGGCAAACGCCGCGCCCTGCCACCGGTGGCCAGCAACAAGCCGGCATACGGCAGCCACTGGCCATCGGCCAATTGCAGGCGATGCTCGTGCGGCTGCAACCGGGTCATCGGGTTACCCGCTATATGCTCGATGCCCAACTCGGCAAGCCGGGCGCTGTCGAGCAAGCTGCAGCCTGCCAGGTCCATGGTGCCCTGCAGCACGCCCTTGGACAGCGGCGGTCGCTCGTAGGGCAAGTGCGGCTCATCGCCGATCAGGATCACGCGCCCGGTGTAGCCCTCTTCGCGCAGGGTCAGTGCTGCGCGGCCACCGGCATGGCCGGCGCCGACGATAATCAGCGGGTTATTCATCATCACGCCGTGACAGCGAGCAGCACCCGCCCCGCTTCGACCCGCACCGGGTAAGTCTTGAGGTTGATGCACACCGGCGCGCCCATCGCCTGGCCGGTGCGGTAGTCGAAGCGCCCGTTGTGCTTGGGGCACTCGATGATGTGGTCCATCACCAGGCCGTCGGCGAGGTGAATTTTCTCGTGGGTGCACAGGCCATCGGTGGCAAAAAACTGGTTATCGGCGGAACGGTAAACCGCGTAGGTGTGCGGCCCGTGGTCGAAGCGCAGCACATCTTCTTCATCTATTTCGCCCACGGCGCAGACATCGATCCATTGATCGTTCATGGCGTTTTCTCTTGTAATTGGGAGGTATCAGCGCGCGCAGGCGTCTGCATGCACAGCGGCATCTGCGGCCGGTTCAGGGCGCGGGCGTAACGGGCGCTGCACGAAATACGCCGGGTCGCTGCGCTGCTTCCAGAGCGTCGGGATGATTTCCTTAAACGCCTCAACCATATTCGCGTAAGGCGGCGGGCAGTCGTCGCGGATCTCCTGGTGCAGTTGCGCGAGGGCGTGGTACGGCACCATCGGGTACATGTGGTGCTCAAGGTGGTAGTTCATGTTCATGTAGATAAAGCGCAGCACGCGATTCATGTAGATCGTGCGGCAATTGCTGCGGTGGTCGAGCACATCCTCGGCCAAGCCGACGTGCTGGGTGAGGCCGAACAGGTAACCGAGCCAGGCACCGTAAAGACTCGGCAGGCCCACCAGCATCAGCGGCAACCCACTGTGCAGGTACAACGCCGCGCCGATGACAACGGCGTAAATGGCGACCCAGATACGCGCTGCGCGAAACACCTTGGGCCACTCCGACTCAGGGATAAAGTCCTGCTCCTGAGCACTCATCTTGCCGATCGAATGGCGTGCCACGCCACTGAAGGTCTTCCACGCCAGCGGCAAATTGAACAGGCTCAGGCCCATCATCAGCAGGCTCGGCGGGCGCGGCTCGACGATCTCCGGGTCACGGCCGACCACGATGGTGTCGGTATGGTGTCGGGCATGGCTCCAGCGCCACACATGCGGTTCGAAGAGGCACATAAAACTCGCCACCTGATACAGCGCGTCATTCATCCAGCGGGTCTTGAACGCGGTGCCATGGCCAGTTTCATGCCAGCGCGGGTTAGAGGCGGTGCCATACAGCACGCCATAGGCTACAAAGAACGGCACACAGGCCCATGTGCCCCAGAACCAGTAACCGCCGAAGCCGGTCGCCAGCAGCGCCAGCACCCAGAGCGCGGTGTCGAGCAACGCCGGGCCGTCGCGGCGCTGCATCAGTTCTTTCATGCGTTTACGCGAGATCGGCGACTGGTACCAACTGGCCGAGACCAGGCCTTTTTGAGCCGCGCGAGCGGCTTCCGGGCCGGTGAGGCTGTAGTCGCGACGGGTGGGATGAGCGGTGTGTTCAGGCATTCTTATTGTTCTCCGCAAGCGTGGGGTTTCAGAGGCTGTGCGAAGCAAAAGATAGAGCGCGGCTTAATCAGCCTCAAGGCCTTGAATCCATTCCCTATCAAGCTATCATCCAGGCCCAGCGCAGCTTGATGGTTTTCTATCAAGACGCATAAGGGGCCTGTCATGCACAACAATAAACGCCCAACGATCGCCACCGTCGCCGCCCACGCGGGCCTCAGTGTGGCCACCGTCGACCGGGTGCTCAACGCGCGCGCACCGGTCAACCCAGGCACCGCTGAACAAGTGTTCCAGGCCGCTGAAGCCGTGGGCTACTTTGCCGCGCGGCTGATCGGCCAGCGCATTCGCGAACGCCGCCCGACTTACCGCTTCGGCATTCTGCTGCTGGGCACCGCCCAAGCGTTCTACGCCAACCTTGCACAGTCGATCAGCGAGGCGGCGCACCACCACGCCACGGCCAACCTGACCTGCCAGTTCGACTACATCGTTGACCGCAGCCCCAGCGCCATCGTCGCTCAGATAGAACAACTGGCCGTGCAGTGCGACGCGCTCGCCGTGGTCAGCTTTGCCCACCCGCTGATCAACGCCACCCTCGCGCAAATCCGCGAAGCCGGCGTGCCGGTGGTCGCCCTGCTCTCGGCTATCCATGAGCAAGCCGCCGAGCCCTACGTGGGCCAGGACAATCATGTGGTCGGGCGCACCATGGGCTGGCTGCTGGCACGCACCTGTGGCGCGCGCAAAGGCAGCGTCGGGATCTTGCTCGGCGGTCATCGGTTTCTTGGCCATCAGGCGCGTGTCGAAGGCCTGCACAGCTACCTGGCCGAACACGCGCCGGGGCTAAAACCGCTGGACCCGCTGATCAACCTGGACAACTGCGACATTACCGAAGAAGCCACCCTCGACCTGCTCACCCGCCACACCGACCTGCGCGGCGTATGCGTAGTGGGCGGCGGCGGCGACGGCGTGATCAGTGCCCTCGCGCAATTGCCCAAGCGCCCGGCGCTGTGCTGCATTTTGCAGGAGTCCACCGAGCTGTCACGCCAGGCGCTGAGCCAGGGCCTGATCGATGTGGTGATGGATTCACAGCCACGCCAGACGGCGACCGCGCTGGTGGAATTACTGGTGCGATTGCAAAGCGCAGAAAGCTTCGACCCGGTACGGCATCGGGTGTATATCCCGCCGCTGATCGTGACCTCAGAGAACATGCCTGACTGATGGACGCCCATCAAACTGTGGGAGATTCTATGGCTGAAAAAGCGGGACGCAGAGCGTCCGGAGCGGCATTACCACGCAGAGCGTGGGAACGATCATCTAAGCCGAACTCGGTCAAACTGTGGGAGGGGGCTTGCTCCCGATGGCGGCGGGTCAGTCAACTCATGTATCAACTGTAAAACTGCTATCGGGAGCAAGCCCCCTCCCACAAAAAGCAAAAAAAGCAGATCTGCTGTGTATGCAAATCCGCCTTTGATCTGCTTCAACCACTCAGGTCGGCTTTCAGGCCGCCGTGGCGCTTTTCAGTCCAGATCACTCGCCGCGTGCCGCTCGGCCAACTGCTCGGCAGGTTCACCGGAAACCCGGTTCACCCGACGCCCGCGCTGCACCGCCGGGCGGGCGTCAATCGCGTTCGCCCAGCGCTGTACATGCGTGTACTCGTGCACCGCAAGAAACTCCGCCGCGTCGTACAATCGGCCTTTGACCAGCCCGCCATACCACGGCCAGATGGCGATGTCGGCGATGGTGTATTCATCACCGGCGATGTATTCACTCACCGCCAGGCGCTTGTCCAGCACATCCAGCTGACGCTTGGCCTCCATCGCAAACCGGTTGATCGCGTACTCCATCTTGCTCGGTGCGTACGCATAAAAATGCCCAAAGCCACCGCCCAGGTACGGCGCACTGCCCATCTGCCAGAACAACCACGACAAACACTCGGCACGCGCCGCCGGCTCAGTCGGCAAGAACGCCCCGAACTTCTCCGCCAGGTACTGCAAAATCGCCCCTGACTCAAACACCCGAATCGGCGTATCACCACTGCGGTCCAGCAGGGCCGGGATCTTCGAATTCGGGTTAACCGCAACAAACCCGCTGCCGAACTGGTCACCGTCGCCGATCTTGATCAGCCAGGCATCGTACTCAGCGCCGCTGTGACCCAAGGCCAACAGTTCTTCCAGCAGGATCGTGACCTTTTGCCCATTCGGCGTGGCCAGCGAATAAAGTTGCAGCGGGTGTTTGCCGACCGGCAGCGCTTGCTCATGCGTGGCGCCAGCGATGGGCCGGTTGATGCTGGCGAAAGTGCCGCCGTTTTCGGCCTCCCAGTTCCAGACCTTCGGGGGTACGTAGTCGCTCATGCTTACTTTTCCTTGGTGTCAGTCGTGTTCCGCCGGCAGGCGCAGCGCTTCGCAGTCTAGACCCAACCGCCGTCGACAATAAAGTTTTGCGCCGAACACATCGCTGATACATCGGAGGCGAGGAACAACGCCATGTTGGCGATGTGTTCCGGTAGCACGCTGCCGGGCAAGCACTGGCTGCGGCTGATCAATTCCCTGGCCGCGTCGTCGACCCACATCTCCAGTTGTTTTTCGGTCATGACCCAGCCGGGCACCAGGGTGTTGACCCGAATGCCGCTAGGGCCAAGTTCCCGCGCCAGCGCGCGTGTCATGCCATGCGCGGCGGCTTTGCTGGCGGCGTACACCGGGTAGCCGGCGGACGCCATCATCCAGCCGACCGAACCGAGGTTGATGATCGCCCCGCCGCCCGCCTTTTTCATCATCGGCACCACCGCCTTGGCGGCAAAAAAGGCGTGTTTGAGGTTGACTGCGATCAGCCGGTCGAACATCGCAGAATCGACTTCTTCGAGG
The DNA here is from genome assembly GCF_049199985.1 of Pseudomonas kitaguniensis. NCBI lineage: Bacteria > Pseudomonadati > Pseudomonadota > Gammaproteobacteria > Pseudomonadales > Pseudomonadaceae > Pseudomonas > Pseudomonas kitaguniensis. The sequence goes on along the minus strand of NZ_JBLZPT010000026.1, from coordinate 25,798 downwards.
GTGTGACGCACGTCATTCGCGGCGTTGTTGACCAGCACGGTGATGGCGCCGAGCGAGTGCTCAAAACGCTCGATGGCGGCCTTGAAGGCGATTTCATCGGTGATGTCGCAGCACACGAATTCAACGCGATGCCCTTGCGAACTCAAAAGCGCCGCCAAGCGTTCGCCCTGACTTTGCGCGCGGTCCACAAAACCGACGTTGGCGCCCTGCGCGGCGAAGGCGCGCACCATGAATTCGCCGATGCCGGAGGCACCACCAGAGACCAGTACGGTCTTACCTTTGAGGTCGGGATAAACGGCCTGTTCAGTACTCATATAACGGTTGCCTCGATCAATTAGTCTTATTTTATTTTACGTAATCGGCGTTAAAGGCTATAAATTCGCTGTCGAATCGACAAAATATCGCACATTAGTAGAACTATTCCACTCAAAACAACAAAAGGAAGTTCGACCATGAAGCACCCCAGGCATCTGCTGTCCGGCCTCGCTTTGTCCATGATGATCGTCAGCGGTGGCGCTCACGCCGCAGGGCTCACCAGCGAGCATAAACCCTTCGGCAAAACCAATGACGGCACCGCCGTCGAGCAGTACGTATTGCGCAACAGCCATGGCATGCAAGCCACGGTGATTACCTACGGTGGCGTGTTGCAGTCACTCAAAGTACCGGACAAAAACGGCACAGTCGAAGACGTGGTACTTGGCTTCGATGATGTGCAGGGCTACCAGGCCGGTACGGCGTTTTTCGGCGCAACCATCGGCCGCTTTGGCAATCGCCTGGCCGGCGGCGCCTTTGAACTCGACGGTAAACGCTACCAGGTGCCGCTCAACGATGGCCCCAACTCGTTGCATGGCGGCGCGCAGGGTTTCGACAAACACGTGTGGCAGGCCGAACCGGTCAAGGGCAAGGATTCGGTCGGCGTGAAGCTGAGCTACCTGTCCAAAGACGGTGAGATGGGTTTCCCCGGCAACCTGAAAACCGAGGTCACTTACAGCCTCAACGACAAAAACGAACTGCACATCGATTACACGGCCACCACCGACAAACCGACGGTGCTCAACCTCACCAACCACAGCTACTTCAACCTCGCCGGCGCCGGTAACGGTGACATTCTCAAGCAAGTAGCGACCTTGCACGCCAGCCATTACACGCCGGTAAATGCGACCTTGATTCCGACCGGCGAACTGGCCCCCGTCAAGGGCACGCCGATGGATTTTCTAACGCCTACCGCCATCGGCCAGCGCATCAAGGATGATCATCCGCAGCTCAAATTCGCCGAGCCAAAACAAGGCGGGTTCGACTTCAACTGGGCGTTGGACACCCAAGGCAATATCAAGCAACTGGCCGCCGAAGTGCATGACCCGGCGTCTGGTCGACGCTTGCAACTCTATACGACGGAGCCTGGCGTGCAGTTCTACACCAGCAACTTCCTCGACGGCACGGTGAAGGGTAAGGCTGGCAAGACCTACCAGCACTGGAGCGGTTTCACGCTGGAAACCCAGCATTTTCCGGATGCGCCCAACCAGCCCAAATTTGCCTCGACGCGGTTGAACCCTGGGCAGACGTATACGCAGCACACGGTGTTTAAATTCTCTGCTGATTGATGAGCTACTGTGGCGAGCCCGCTCGCCACAGGGGCCTACTTTTTATAGACGGCCCACTTACCACACCACTCTATCCGCGCTGCTTCATGCGGTCGATCACCACGGCCAACAGCAAAATAGAACCGCGAATCACATATTGGTAGAAGGTATCGATGTTCTTCAGGTTCATCGCATTCTCAATGATCGCCAATATCAACACCCCGGCGATCACGTGACGAATCATGCCCACCCCGCCGCTCAACGACACCCCGCCCAGCACACAGGCAGAAATCACCGTCAGCTCAAAACCCTGGCCGATCATCGGCTGGCCAGAGGTCATGCGCGACGCCAGAATCACCCCGGCCAACGCGCCGATCACGCCATGGATGGCGAAGATCAGGATCTTCGTGCGATCAACATTCACCCCTGCCAGCAGCGCCGCTTCGGGGTTGCCGCCAATGGCCATGGTGTTGCGCCCGTAGGTGGTGTAGTTGAGCAGCCAGCCAAAAAACAAGAAACACAGAATCGTGATCAGGATCGGTACAGGCACGCCGAACAGTTGGCCGTTGCCGAAAATAAAGAACTGATCCTGCGACACGCCAACCGCTTTGCCATTGGCAAAGATATACGCCAGGCCACGCACGATCTGCATGGTCGCCAGCGTGGTAATCAACGCGTTGACGCGCAACTTGGCGATCACGATGCCGTTGATCAGCCCCACGATCAGCCCCATCAGTAACGCCGCGCCGATGCCCAGCATCACGCTGTCGGTATCGCGCATGACAATCGCCGCCACCACGCCGGCGCAGGCAATCACCGAGCCCACGGACAAGTCGAAATGCCCCGACGCCAGGCAAAACAGCATGGTGCAGGCGGCGATGCCCACCGTCGAAATCGCCAGGCCGAGCCCCCGCATGTTCAGCGGCGAGAGGAAGTTATCGATCAGCAAGGCGCAGAGTAAAAAGATACTCACGGCGGCGATCAGCATCGCCCAGTTGTCGAGCAGCGCGCGCAGGTCGAGGGGTTTGCGTGCCGTCGGCAACGCGTTGTGTTGGGTCGTCATAGTCGTCTCTCAGTTCGCCGGGCCGCGCGGCAAGGCCAGCTGCAGCAAGTTGGATTCAGTCGCGTGTTCGCGGCGTTCTTCGCCGCGCAGGGCGCCTTCGCACAGCACCAGGATGCGGTCGGAAATGCCCATCACTTCCATCAGGTCGCTGGACACCACGATCACCGCAATGCCCTGTGTCGCGAGGTGATGGATGATCTGGTAGATCTCGGCCTTGGCGCCGATATCGATGCCTCGAGTCGGCTCATCGAGCAACAGCACCTTCATCGGCATCGACAGCCAACGGCCCAAAATGGCCTTCTGTTGGTTGCCACCGGACAGGTACATGATTTTCTGCTCTGCGTTCGGCGTTTTAACTTTCATCGCTTTGATCTGCTGGTCGGCATTGCCCTTTTCCCAGCCATCGCGCAGCAGCCAGCCAAACGCTGCATGCGCGCCTCGCGCACTGATGTTGATGTTTTCGGCAACGCTTGCCAGCGGAATAATCCCCTCTTTTTTGCGGTCTTCCGGGCACAGCAGCACGCCCGCTGCAATCGCATCACGCGGCGAGCGCAGTTGCAGCGGTTGCCCACAGAGGTGCAACTGGCCGGCAGTCGCGCGCTCCAGCCCGCTGAGCAGACGAAACAGCTCGGTACGCCCCGCACCGACCAAACCGAACAGGCCGAGAATCTCGCCTTTGTGCACCTCAAAACTCACTGGCTCACGCAAGCCAGGGCCGAGTAAACCCTCTACCTTGAGCGCAACCTCGCCGTGGTCGCGTGGGCGATAATCGTAAATATCCTGAATGTCGCGGCCGACCATGCAGGTGACCAACTGGTCGTGGGTCAGCGCGTGCATGTCGTCAAAGGTGCGCACGTAACGCCCGTCCTTGAACACGGTGACGGCGTCGCAGATGCGGAATACTTCTTCCATGCGATGGGACACATAGAGCACCACTTTGCCCTCATCACGCAGGCGCGTGATGATCGCCATCAGCCGGTCGATTTCGCGCGCCGACAAGCTGCTGGTCGGTTCATCGAAGGCGATCACATGCGCGCCACGCGACAGCGCCTTTGCGATTTCCACCAGTTGGCGCTGGCCGAGTGACAGCCGGCCAAGCTTTTCCTCGGGGTCGATTTCATCCGCCAGGCCTTTGAGGCAGGCCAGCGCCTGCTTGCGCAGCACGCTCCGATTGACCACGCCGAAGCGCGACGGCAAATGCCCGAGAAACAGGTTTTCGGCCACGCTCATTTCCGGCACCAGGTGCAGCTCCTGGTGAATCACCGCGACGCCGCTGGCAATGCTGTCGGCAGCGCATTTGAAAGCCATGCTGTGCTCGCCGATCTGCAACGTGCCGCTGCTGGGGATGTAGGCGCCGCCGAGAATTTTCAACAGCGTCGATTTGCCTGCGCCGTTCTCGCCCATCAAGGCGTGCACCTGCCCCGGCTGGGCGGTGAAGCTGATGGCGTCGAGCGCCTTCACGCCGGGAAAGGTTTTACCGATGCCGTTGAAACTCAAATGTGCACCGGCATTATTATGTGTTTGTAATTGCGCGTGCATAACCACCTCGTCACACCGATCAGGCGGCCCCGTTGCCGGGGCCGCCAAGCAAAACCATCAGTTCCACAAACCGATTTTTTCCAGTTCCTGCTTGAAGTTCTCGCGGGTAATCAGCGTCACTTCATCCATGGCGGTGTACTTCGGTGGCTCTTTGCCGGTGGTGACCCAGTCGAACATCATCTTCGCGGTGTTGTAGCCCTCGATGTGCGGGCTAGGCAGCATTGAGCCGAAGAAGCCGCTGTTGGGCTTTTTCAGTTCACCGATGGCGTCGGTGCCATTGATGCCGATACCGATCACGTTGGCAGCGGCAAAGCCTGCGCTTTCGGTGGCGCGTACGCCGCCCAGCACGGTGTTGTCATTCATGCCGCCGATGATCAGGTTTTTTGCGCCGCTGGGCAGTTTGACCAGTGCCGAGTTAGTTGCGTCCATGCTGCCGGGTACGTCGAGGGTTTTAGCGGCGGTAAAGAGGATGTGGTCCTTGGGAATACCGGCGTCTTCCAGCGATTTAACCGAACCGTCGGTGCGTTTCTTGCCGGTGTCGAGTTCGTTGAAGGTGTTGATCACGGCGTAGGTGTCTTTCCAGTCCCAGCCGCGTTTTTTCGCTTCAGCCGCCATCGCGGCGCCCTGCTTCTGGCCCACTTCGAAGGCGGCCATGCCCAGGTACGGCACGTCCTCCATGAAGTTGCCTTTGGCATCGACAAAACGGTCATCCACCGCAATCACTTTCAGGCCGTTGGCCTTGGCTTTGGCGACGATGGCCGGGCCGAGCGACACGTCCGGTGGGCAGATGACAAAACCCTTGGCGCCATTGGCCGCAAGGCTGTCGATGGCCGAGAGGGTTTTTTCGCCATCGGGCACGGCGATCTTGATCACGGTAAAGCCATGTTCCTTGCCGGCTTTTTCGGCAAAGGCCCATTCGGTCTGGAACCACGGCTCTTCAGCCTGCTTGACCAGAAAACCGATCTTCACTTCTTCTGCGGCCAGCAACAGGCCGCTCAAGCTTAAGGCCGATACCGCCACAGCGGCGCAGCACAGGGAACGGATACCACGACGACGATTCATACGGGTGACTCCTTGTTGTTGTTGTTCAAGTCTTGGGGGTTAACCTGCAAAGCGGTGACAGGCGGTGCCTGGCACGTCAACCTCGATGGCCAACAGCGCGCCATCCAGGGGGTGATCGAGTGGGCTAACGGCGCTGGTGATGTACAAGGTGCTGAGGTTGGGGCCGCCGAACACGCAACTGGTGGGGCGGCTGACCGGCAGTTCGATAATACGGTCGACTTCACCCGAAGGCGTCAGCCGCAGCAGGCAACTGCCGTCCCACCGCGCGTTCCAGATATAGCCTTGGCTGTCCAGCGCCGAGCCGTCCGGCCCGCCGCGCGCGTGCGCGCCGAACCACACCTGCGCCGGGCCGAGTTGGCCGTCGGCCTGGATCGCATGCCGATACAGCGTGCCGTCCAGGCTGTCGCCAAAATGCACGTGGCCGCCGTCTTCGCTCCACAACAAGGTGTTGGGAATGCCCAGGCCGTGCAGCAACGGCGTGACCTGCGCATAGGCATCGATGCGAAACAGGCCGCCGGAACGCCGCGTAACGGGCAGGTCTTGACCCTGCTCACCGATATTGTTTTGCATGGTGCCCAGCCACAGGCGACCTTGGGCATCGCAGCGTGCTTCATTGCCACGATTGCCCGTTTGCGGGTCGGCCACGCAGAGCAAGGTCAAGGCTTCGGTGGCAAGGTTCAGCCGGTAAACGCCGCTGCACAAGGTCACCAGCGCGTCACCGCTGGCACACGGAATAAACGCCGAGACGTGCTCGGGCAACTGCCAGATTTGCAGCTGCCCGCCCATCCAGCGCAGCGCCTGTTTACCGATAATATTTACCCAATACAGCGCCTGAGTGGGCGCGTCCCAGAACGGACCTTCGCCCAAGTGTGCGCGGTGCGGGGTAACGGCGTTACACGGCATATGGCCTCCTGGATTATTCTTCTTGTCAGGTAAGTGTTTTCAGCTGCGCGTTACAGCGAATCGCGCGACGGCGTGCCATCCACCAGCCGCTGGATACGCAACGGGTTGGCATTTTTCAACGCGTCCGGCAGCAAGCTGTCAGGGTAGTTCTGGAAGCACACAGGCCGCAGGAAGCGGTCGATGGCCAAGGTGCCGACCGACGTGCCACGCGCATCGGACGTCGCCGGGTATGGCCCGCCGTGCACCATCGAATCGCAGACCTCAACGCCGGTCGGGTAACCGTTAAGCAGGATGCGGCCGACCTTTTGTTCCAGCAGCGGGGTCAATTCGACGAACTGCTCAAAGTCTGCTGGCTCGCCAATAATCGTCGCCGTGAGTTGGCCGTGCAGGCCGTGCAACGCGGCGCTGAGTTGCGCCTGATCGGCGACTTCGACAAACACCGTGGTGGGGCCGAACACTTCTTCTTGCAGCACTTCATCGCCCTCGATCAGCAAGCGCGCACCGGCCTTGAACAACTGCGGCTGCGCCTGGTTGCCGGCTTGGGTGCTACCGGCCAAATGCTCAATGCCAGGGTGCGCCAGGAGCTTTTGCAAACCCTTGCCGTAGCTGCTCAAGGTGCCGGCGTTGAGCATGGTTTGCGCCGGTTGCTCGCCGATCAACTGGGCGACCTGTTGGGTGAATGCGCTGAATTCAGGCGATGCGATACCGATCACCAAGCCTGGGTTGGTGCAGAACTGGCCACAGCCTTGCACCACCGAAGCAGTCAAGTCGCGGGCGACGTTTTGCGCGCGCGCCTGCAAGGCGTGGGGCAACACGATCACCGGGTTGATGCTCGACATTTCAGCAAATACCGGGATCGGCTGCGCACGTGCCGCCGCCATGTCGCACAACGCGCGGCCGCCCTTGAGCGAGCCGGTAAAGCCGACCGCCTGGATCGCCGGGTGCTTGACCAGCGCCTCACCGACGCCACCGCCGAAGATCATATTGAACACACCCGCCGGCATCTCGGTGGCCTCGGCCGCGCGAATAATCGCATCAGCCACATGCTCTGCCGTCGCCATATGCCCGCTGTGGGCCTTGAACACCACCGGGCAACCCGCCGCCAGCGCCGCAGCGGTGTCGCCGCCCGCTGTGGAGAACGCCAGGGGAAAGTTGCTCGCGCCAAACACGGCGACCGGGCCGAGGCCGATGCGGTATTGGCGCAGGTCCGGGCGCGGCAGAGGCTGGCGATCAGGTAGCGCTTTGTCGATACGTGCGCCGTAGAAATCACCGCGGCGCAACACCGTTGCGAACAGGCGCATCTGGCCGCTGGTACGCCCGCGCTCGCCCTTGATACGTGCGGCGGGCAACGCGGTTTCGCGGCACACCAACTCCACAAAATCGTCGCCCAGCGCGTCCAGCTCGTCGGCCACCGCGTCCAGGAACTGCGCGCGGCGCGAGGCACTCAAGGCGCGGTACGCAGGGTAAGCCGCTGCGGCGGCTGTAGCGGCAGCGTCAACTTCTTCGGGGGTGGCCTGGTAGAAATGCTGCGGCAAGGCTTCGCCGGTGGTGGCGTCTACGCTTTGCAGGGTGACGCTGCCGTTGGCGCTGCGCTGGCCGCCGATGTAGTTGTGGCCGAGTAACTGGGTCATGTGGCTCTCCTTAAAGGGTGATGACAGTGCCGGGTTCGAACACCGCGTCAGCGCTGCCGACCGTGTTGATCAGCGGCGCGCCGAACTCGGCTTGGCTGATCTCGAACACATCGCCCGGTTGGGTACGTATACCGTCGGCGAATGACAGCGTAGCGGTGCCGAAGAAATGAATGTGCACATCGCCCGGCGTGAGGAACTGACTGTACTTGAAATGATGGTATTCGAGGTTTTCCAGGCTGTGGCACATATTCGCCTCGCCACTGAGGAACTGGTTTTCCCAAATGACCTTGCCGTCACGCAGGATGCGGCTGGTGCCCGCCAGGTGCTCGGGCAACTCACCCACGCGCAGCTCCGGGCCGTAGCTGCAACTGCGCAGTTTAGAGTGGGCCAGGTACAGGTAGTTTTTGCGTTCCATGACGTGGTCGGAGAATTCGTTGCCGACCGCATAACCCACGCGATAGGGTTTGCGATCGTGGCCGATCACGTACAGGCCGCCGATTTCCGGTTCTTCACCGGCGTCGTCGGCGAACGGCGGCACCGGGAATGCCTGGCCTGGGCGTACCACGGTGCTGCCGTCGCCCTTGTAAAACCATTCCGGTTGCACGCCCGCTTGGCCGCTGGCAGGTTTACCGCCCTCCACGCCCCATTTGAAAATGCGCATGGTGTCGGTCAACGCGCTGTCGTCGCCGGCCTGGTGCATTTTGTCGCGCGCCGAAGCGCTGCCCAAGTGGGTCAGGCCGGTGCCGCTGATCAGCATGTGCGCCGGGTCCGGGTGGTCGAGTGGCGGCAAAATTTTCAGCTCGGTCAACAATGCAGCGTAGTCATGGCTATCGCCCAAGCCGACGCTTTCAACCTGTTGCTGCAACTTGACGCCGGCCTCGATGGCGGCCAGCGCCAGCTCGCGCACCGTGTGCACGCTCTGAACTTCGCGCAGTTGCGTGCCTTCGACGACGCCAACCCGACGCTCACCGTTAGCCAATTCGAACTGAACTAAACGCATGAAACTTCTCCTCGATTAAGTACGTGTGGCGCCACGCGCGCTGGCGGCAAACTGGTCGGCGGGCAGTACGTGCTTGCGTTCCAACACACGATAGACCACACCGGTCAGCAGCAACCCGAACACCATCACGCCGGACAAAAAGTACAAACCCGACGCCAGGTTGCCGGTGTATTCCTTGAGCGCACCGATCACGAACGGGCCGATGTAGCCGCCGAGGTTGCCGACCGAGTTGATCAGCGCAATACCCGCCGCCGCACTCGCGCCGGCAAAAAACCGCCCCGGCAAGGTCCAGAACACCGCGGTGCAGGAAAACAGTGCAAACGCTGCCAGGCACAGCGCGGCCATTTGCAGCACCGGCACACTCAGCCAGGCACTGAAGAACAGGCCGATGGCGCCGAGCACATAGAGCACCGCGAGGTGGCCATAACGGTCATTCAAACGGTCGGAGCTGCGCGGGATGATCAGCAGCCCGATGATGCCGAAGATATACGGCACGGCGGACACGAACCCGGTGGTCAGGTCACTGCCGCCGAACTGCTTGATCAGGGTTGGCAGCCACAGGCCAAGCCCATAGATACTCAAGGTGACTGGCAGGTAGAACAACGCCAGCAGCAACACACGCGTTTCTTTCAGCGCGTGCAGCGGGTTGCCGTGGCGGGTTTGGCCATAGGCTTGCAGGTCCTTCGCCAGCTCACCGGTGAGCCAGGTTTTCTCGTCCTCGCTCATCCATTTGACCTGCTTGGGGCCGTCCGGCAGGTAGCGCAGCACCGGCCACGTCAACAACAATGCCGGAGTGCCGATCACAATAAACAGCCACTGCCAGCCGTGCAGGCCAAGCATGCCGTCCATACCCAGCAGGCCGCCGGACACCGGGCCGGTGATCATCATTGCGATGGGTTGCGAGAGGATGAACAGCCCGAGAATTTTGCCGCGATGGCGTATCGGAAACCATTGGGTGATGTAGTAGAGCACGCCCGGAAAGAACCCGGCCTCCGCCGCGCCAAGCAGAAAACGCATCACGTAGAAGCTGTGCGGCCCCTGCACAAAGGCCATGCCGATGGTGATGGCGCCCCACGTCAGCATGATGCGCGCAAACCAGCGCCGCGCACCGAAGCGGTCGAGCATCAGGTTGCTGGGAATTTCAAACAGAAAGTAGCCAATAAAAAACAGCCCTGCTCCCAGGCCATACGCCGCGTCACCGATGCCAACGTCGGCGCCCATGTGCAGCTTGGCAAAGCCCACCGCCGAGCGATCCACGTACGCGATCAGGTAGAGCAAGATCAGGAAGGGAATCAGTTTCAGCGTAATGCGCCGTATAAGCCGCAGTTCCTGGCTCATGGAGTCGATCTCCGATTGTTGTTTTTATAGACGCTCGGGGGATGCCTCTCGCGAAAATACGCCAGGGTCAAGCCGAAGATGAGATTGAATATATAGTAGTACTATTTAGCAAACAACACTTCCAAACAGAAGATTTTGCGCTTATGTTTAGCGGAATAGAGATCATATAGTCATACAATAAGAGAGACCATCATGCCTGACAAAAAGCCCGGCCTACGCTCCGCACAGTGGTTTGGTACCGCCGACAAGAACGGCTTCATGTACCGCAGCTGGATGAAGAACCAGGGCATCGCCGACCATCAGTTCCATGGCAAACCGATCATCGGTATCTGCAACACCTGGTCAGAGCTGACCCCGTGTAACGCGCACTTCCGCCAGATCGCCGAGCATGTAAAACGTGGCGTGATCGAGGCGGGTGGCTTCCCGGTGGAATTCCCGGTGTTCTCCAACGGCGAATCGAACTTGCGCCCTACCGCCATGCTCACCCGCAACCTCGCGAGCATGGACGTAGAGGAAGCGATTCGCGGCAACCCTATCGATGGCGTGGTGTTGCTGACCGGCTGCGACAAAACCACCCCGGCGCTGTTGATGGGCGCAGCCAGTTGCGACGTGCCGGCGATCGTGGTCACCGGCGGGCCGATGCTCAACGGCAAGCACAAGGGCCAGGACATCGGGTCGGGCACGGTGGTGTGGCAGCTCAGCGAACAGGTCAAGGCAGGCACGATTACCCTGGATGATTTTCTCGCGGCCGAAGGTGGCATGTCGCGTTCGGCGGGCACCTGCAACACCATGGGCACCGCGTCGACCATGGCCTGCATGGCCGAGGCACTCGGTACATCGCTGCCGCACAATGCGGCGATTCCGGCGGTGGATGCGCGCCGTTACGTGCTGGCCCACATGAGCGGCATGCGCGCGGTAGAGATGGTGCGCGAAGATCTGAAGCTGTCGAAGATTCTGACCAAAGAGGCGTTTGAAAACGCGATTCGCGTGAATGCGGCCATTGGCGGCTCGACCAACGCAGTGATTCACCTAAAGGCAATTGCCGGGCGCATCGGCGTCGAACTCGACCTGGATGACTGGACCCGCATGGGCCGGGGCATACCGACGATTGTCGACTTGCAACCGTCGGGGCGTTTCCTGATGGAAGAGTTCTACTACGCCGGTGGCCTGCCCGCCGTGTTGCGCCGCTTGGGCGAAGCCAACCTGATCCCGCACCCCAACGCACTCACCGTGAACGGCAAGAGCCTGGGCGAGAACACCAAGGACTCGCCGATTTATGGCCAGGACGAAGTGATCCGCACGCTCGACAACCCGATCCGCGCCGACGGCGGTATTTGCGTGCTGCGCGGCAACCTTGCGCCGCTGGGCGCAGTACTCAAACCCTCGGCCGCGAGTGCCGAACTGATGCAACACCGTGGCCGCGCGGTGGTGTTCGAGAATTTCGACATGTACAAGGCGCGCATCAATGACCCGGAACTGGACGTGGATGCCAACTCGATCCTGGTCATGAAAAACTGCGGCCCCAAGGGTTACCCAGGCATGGCCGAAGTCGGCAACATGGGCCTGCCGGCCAAGCTGCTGGCGCAGGGCGTGACGGATATGGTGCGTATTTCCGACGCACGCATGAGCGGCACCGCCTACGGCACCGTGGTCTTGCACGTGGCACCCGAAGCCGCTGCCGGCGGGCCGTTGGCCACGGTGCAGGAAGGTGACTGGATCGAACTTGACTGCGCCAATGGCCGCTTGCACCTGGACATTTCCGACGCAGAGCTGGCGGCGCGCATGGCTGACCTTAAACCGCCGCAGAACTTGATCGTCGGCGGCTACCGCCAGCTGTACATCGAGCATGTGCTGCAGGCGGACCAAGGCTGCGACTTTGACTTTCTGGTGGGTTGCCGTGGGGCGGAAGTCCCGCGTCATTCCCACTAATTGGGATGCTATGATGCCGCCTATTTAGCCAGAGCCTGCCTTTCGTTATGGATCACCAGCCGCCCAAGCCGCGCAAGAGCATGCATGCCCAGATCGTTCAGGACTTGGGCATGCACATCGTTTCCGGCCGCTTCAAACCCGAAGAACGGCTGCCCATGGAGGCCACGCTTTGCGAGGAGTACAAGGTCAGCCGCTCGGTGCTGCGCGAGGCAACGCGGGTGCTCAGCGCCAAGGGCCTGGTGTATTCCAAACCCCGCGTGGGCGCAGTGGTGCGGCCGCGCTTGAAGTGGCATTTGCTCGACCCGGACGTGTTGTCCTGGTTGATGCAGTCCACGCCGCACAGTGAATTTTTCAACACGCTGGCCGGCGTGCGGCGCATCCTCGAACCGGAAATCGCCGCCATGGCAGCGACCACCGCCACCGACGAAGACATCGCCATCATCGAGGCTGCTTACCTCGGCATGGAAACCGCGAAGACCCACGATGCGCTGTTACAGGCCGACCTGGACTTCCACCGCGCGATTGCCGACGCCACGCGCAACGACTTGCTCGCCTACATGTGCAACATGCTGTCGTTGCCGCTGCGCGAGTCGATCAACATCACCAACCGCCGCCCGGATATTCAGGGCCTCAGCCTGCCCCGCCACAAGGCGATCCTCACGGCCATTCGCAACCGTGACGCCCTCGGCGCACGGCACGCCTCGCTGGTGCAACTGGATGACACGCGGGTGGCGCTGGATACCGTGATGAATGTGCTGACCCCGCTGTAAAGCAGGGCCAGTCGGCTGAGTTTTTCGCGTTCGACAGGTGCATGCCATTCGATACGCCCTTTTACCGAGAAACCTGGAAGGCCTACGATGAAACTTCGTAGCCTCATTCGGAAACATCTCAAATACACAATGAGTTGCAGCCTAGAGACCGTGGCGTTAACCTCTCGCCGTCGCTGCTCATCAGCGATCGGGCCTGGAAACCCGTCACCGAGACGCACGTAGCGTCGTCAAACACTCATCAGACGCTTTTTTTGTGTCTGCGGTTTGTGCTTTTTGGCGGCCGTGTGCGGGAGACATTCGTGTCTGCCGAGTTGTCTCTGTCTCGGTTTCCAGCCTGCGCACGGCTGCCACCCATCACCTGGAAATGATGAGTGGCCGCCAAAGTTGGTCATCACAGAGGTTTCATAACGTGTTCGAATACCACAGTGCAGTTCGCACCAACATTGCCTCCAGTCACTTGGGAGGCCAGCAATGATCAACCCATCCTCAGCAGAAACCATTGGCGCTCAGACCTTCGCAGATTGCGGCGAAGAAAAAGGCCATTTGAAGCTGTTCCGCGTCAACGCCGGGGTTCCTCTTCGTGAAGCGCTTGAACATGCATCGCACGTGCTCTACTACGCAAAGATGCTCTCGCTTGAGGCCGCAATGGACCCAAAGGCGGAGAAATTCGCGTTCGCCTCGCACTACTTGGGCGAAATGGGCAAGGCCATCATTGATGATTTACTTTTGGCGATGGAGCCGAGTAGTCCCGAACCGCAGTAAGTAGTTCGCGCCCGGTGCAATGCATCGGGCGCCTAACCACTATCACAGCCGCAACTGCGTAATTGTCGTCCATATGCGACATTACGCTCTCCCCTTTAGCAAATGCCGCCACTCTGTCAGACATTTACAGTCCCATTTTCGGAAACGTCCGACTTTACTTCCAGCTTTTATATTATCAGTGTAGCGGCGTAATAAATACGTGCTGCTCCCTGTTACCGCCTGATAGGTCCCCGCCCTATCGTCCAGTCAAAGTGACAATAAGGAAGGCAGCACACTTATAACCCTGGATCAGGATAATAAAAGTGAGTGCAGCATCGTCCTGTTTATACACCAATGAAGTCTCTTCAGGCTTTCTCCGCGCCCCAGAAAACTTGAGGCTAACGAAGAGAAAACCAGGCACCTGCAACGAAGGAGTGTCGAGAATAGTTAAACAGCAGCAGAAACACATAAAAACTCACCCTCCTATCGCCATCTACCGCATCGCAGCGCAAGGCAGCCAAACCCGCAACGGTGGAGTTATTCAACAAACGGTATCGACGATGGAATTCAAGCTGCCCAATGGTGAGCAAGTACGTGCAGCGCAGAAGGGTGATTACGCTGTATATCCCGACGGCACAACGGCGCAAATCGTGACTGCTGCGGGTGAAGGCTTTAACCATGTTGCGCTGTTACGCCAATCACGTTGAGGCGACCAGTCGCGCAGCCGAGTATATGAAGGCAAGTGGATGGGCAAGTGGCCTAGCCGGTGGTTCGATTTGTGTGGCGCTTGGCATCTCGACAGGAATCGGTGGTGTCGTATGTGTTGCAGCCATAGTGGGGGCAGGCGCATGGGTGGGGACGACAGTCGGTGGTATGGGCGGCGAATTAGGCGGCGAAATTTTGTACGAGAAAACTTTACAATGACCTCAGACGAATTTTGGAAATCCTGGCTGGCTTTCTGGATTGTTGCAGGCGGCCCAGGCCTGCTTGCATTAGTCGGACTATCATTCAGTCTGTACCTTACCCGCCGTCACTTGGACGCGATGAAGGAGGCTTTGAAGAACAGCCTCTACATTTATATATGGGGAGATAGCTTGGGTAAGCGCGGTGTAATTTGGTCCCTATTGGAAATGTCAAAAATTGCCGGAATGATTACGATGCCAAAAGCGTACATCCGCCTAGGCGACTTGGACCCGGTAGATTTAGAAAACTTCCCACCGTATCTGAAACGTCTTCTTGTAATCGTGACGGCGATGATCTTCACGCCTGTAATTTGGATGGTAGTTGTGGCCGTCGTGCTGAAACTTAAGTAGCGCGATGGTCGACTATCCCAAGGCTCAAAGCGCAGCACTAGTTGCCAAGTGCAGGACGGCGCATGGGAGTTCGCCTGGCCACCCTGGACTGCGATCATTCTTACTAGTGGCTGGGGTCTGCTTGCATTTATGAATCTTGCTTACAGCCCGCAACTTACCCACCGTCACTTGGACGCTATGAAAGAGGCCTTGAAGAACAGCCGTTATATTTATATTTGGGGAGCTTGCCCAGGGAAACGGGGTTTGATTTGGTCTCTCTTGGAGATAGCCAAAATCACAGGAATGCTAATGATGCCAAGGATACACATCCGTCTTGGCGACCTAAACCCTGTCGATCTTGAAAACTTTCCTCCTTACCTTAAACACCTGCTGAAACTCGACTTTGCGATGATGATAGGGACTTGAGTTTGGCTAGCTGTTGTATTCGCGCGGATAAAACTCAGGTAATTCGGGCGAGTGTCACTTGAGGTCTCTTATCAGGAAGGACCGAGTGAGAACTCGTTCCAACCCATACGCCGATCACGCCGCAGTTGCTGATTCACCTTCAAAAACAACTGCCTGATCGGCCATATCTGGTTATTCGTATACACCCTGTGTGTCTTTTCAAAATCTGCAAGCCCCTCTGCAGCACGGGTGCGGCTGGGGTCGTAACCGATCCATACCGCGTCGCGTTGCCGAAGGGCGTTGAGCGTTGTTGCCTCGCCTCAGCGATAGCGTTCCAACCAATGCGCGTAGGGTGCCGGCAAGGTCCAGGACGCATTGTCGACGCCCAGCTCTTTGGCTGCAAAATACGCCCAATGCGGGTCGGCCAAGTGGGCGCGGCCCACCGAAACCAGGTCAAGGTGCCCGGCTTGCAGGGCGCTTTCGGCCAGTTGCGGCGTACCAAAACCCCACGCCGAGGTGACCGGGATGCCCGCTTCGCGACGTACGCGCTCGGCGATCGGGCCCATGAAGGCCGGGCCCCACGGAATGTTGGTGTCAGGAATGGTGAAACCGACGCTGACGCTCAGCAAGTCCAGGCCACCAGCCTTGAAACGGCGGGCCAGTTCGATGGATTCAGTCAGTGTTTGTTCGTCACGGCCGTCGTATTCGATCACACCGAAACGTGCGGTCAGTGGCAGGTTCTCTGGCCATACTTCACGCACGGCGGCCAGGGTTTCCAGAAGGAAACGGCAGCGGTTATCGAAGCTGCCACCGTAGGCATCGGTACGCTGGTTGGAATGCTCGGAGAAAAAGCTCTGCCCCAGGTAGCCGTGGGCGAAGTGCAGTTCGATCCATTCAAAACCGGCGTCACGCGCCCGGCGGGCGGCATCGACGAAGTCCTGGCGCACACGGGCGATGTCTTCCAGGGTCATGGCGCGCGGCACGTTAGGCAGGTTCGCACCAAACGCAATCGCCGACGGCGCGATGGTTTCCCAGCTTCGCGCGTCGGACGCCGGCATGTGGTCATCGCCTTCCCATGGGCGGTTGGCGCTGGCTTTGCGGCCGGCGTGGGCAATCTGGATGCCCGGCACTGAGCCTGCAGCCTTGATGGCCTTGACCATCGGCACGAAGGCTTCGGCGTGTGCGTCGCTCCAGATGCCGGCGCAGCCTGGGGTGATGCGGCCTTCGGGGGCCACGGCAGTGGCTTCAACCACCAGCAAACCGGCGCCGCCACGGGCCATGCTCGCCAAGTGAACGTGGTGCCAGTCGTTGACGATGCCATCGTCGGCTCGGTATTGGCACATCGGCGGTATTGCGATGCGGTTGCGCAGGGTAACGTCTTTGAGTTTGAACGGTTCGAACAATGCTGACATCGTGGACTCCAGGAGCGAGTGAGTGATTCGATAGTTCGATGGTAATCGAACTATAGTATTCAACGATAGCCCCCTGTTATGATTCATTTCATGCGAGCTTTCAAACACCCGGCCATTGAAGACCTGACTCTCGAACGCGTGCTCTACGCGCTGAGCGACTCTGTGCGCCTGGAAATCGTGCGCTGTTTGGCCGGTGTGCCCGAGGCCACGTGTGGCGAGTTGGACGGCGGGCGGCCTAAGTCGAGCATGTCCCACCACTTTCGCGTGCTGCGCGATGCAGGCCTGGTGCACACCCGCAGTGCGGGCACCACTCATCTGAATTCATTGCGTGGCGAGTTGCTTGAGAGCCGGTTCCCCGGGCTGCTGCAGAGTATTCTCAGCCAGCGCTAAAATTTGCATCAGCCCAGCAGCGAAACAAGCCGCGGCTCGATTGAGCTGCCCAGCACCTCAAGCACCGCCAGCGTCACCGGCAATGTGAAGCGCCGCCGCCCCGCGCTGCCGGGGTTCACATACAAGACTGCACCGCGCCACTCAATCAAAGGTTTATGCGAGTGACCGGTGATCACCAGCCGCGTCTGCGGGCCAAGTAACGCAGGCACGTCGGCAATGTCATGCACCACCAGCGTATTCCAGCCATGAACATCCAGGTTCAGATGGTCGGGCACCTGCTGCGCCCACACCGCGCCCTGGTCATTGTTGCCGCGCACCACGTGCAGCGGCGCGATGCACGCCAATTGCTGAAGAATCTCCGCGCTGCCGATGTCACCCGCATGAATGATCTGTTCACACCCTTGCAGCGCCGCCACGGCTTCGGGGCGCAGCAGGCCGTGGGTATCGGAAATTACGCCAACTGTGTACATCAGGTGTCCTGTTTTGCACAAGGCGGCTGATCAAGCAACTGCGCCCTGTAGGTTTTGTAAATCTGTTGAACCTCTGGGTTATCCAGATTTTCGTAAGTGATACCTTCCTTATCCAGCCCGTCCAGCCCTTTGATACCGCCAATCATTCCTGGCCATTCATCACGATGGTTAATATCGACCACGAAGGGTTTCAAGTAGCTGTTCAAGTGCCCTTTGAATGGCTCCCGAATCTCCTCACTAAGTGCCATAAGATACTCATCCTTATTCGTTCTTGACCACTCAATGGCAAACTTGGCGCGGTAACATAGCTCCATGAATACAAGCAGAATCGTACGACCATTACCATCAAGAAAAGGATGCGCAAACGCCAGTTGGCCCATCACATCGCCGGGGTAGTTTCTAAAACGTTGCGTGTTTGAAGCCAGTTCAAGCGCATATTCAACAGAGCGCTTGATCGAATCCGGATGTTCGAAAGCCGTATGACGGGGGTTAGCCTGCGTGCCTTTGAAGACTGCAAGATGGGGGACGAGCGCTTTTCGGTCCTTCCCCGCCCAGTGATAGAAATCGGCGAACAAGACTTCATGCACCTTGAGTACGCAGCGGTAATCAATGGGCTTTTTTGTTGCCAGGTACGCGAGCGCATCTTCCAGGCTCAGTTCAAAAGAAAGATGCTCGGACTCTTTTACATCGACAGGGTCTTTGAGTTGTAACGTATTTTGCAGGTACCCTGCGGTTTCAAAGTCGCCGAAGGGATCAAAACTCATGCGCTGATTTGCTTCTTGGCGCGCCGCTTTTCCTGAAGATAACTGCCTTGTAGTGCCAGGGTTTCCGATTTGCTCAGAACGCCCTTGCGCTTAAGGTTGACCAACAATTGCTCGACACCGTCCAACTCGACAACGTCGCCAGCCAAGCCGCTGATTGCCACAGCCATTCGGCTGATGCCATCACGTTCGGCGGTGACATGGTGAGCTTTGGCCATTCGGCGTACTTGGTTGGCAACACTGACATCGGCTGTTTTAGTCATCTGCAATCCCTCGATTAGCACATTGAGCATAGCATGGCGCTGATCCTGCCTATCAACCCGCCTCAAAGCATTCAGCAACGGCACGCGACTTAATCGATTCAGTCGCATGGCGAACCTTTACCCGCACATCAGCGTCCGAGTGTAGGTATTCTTGCTTACCGCTCCCCGCGAGGTCCTCGTTTGAAAGCCGCCATCATCAAAAAGTATCGCCTGATCATCAAGACCATGGGTTATGTGGGTTGGGCGCTGTTCTGGCTATTGTTGTGGGATGTCGCCGTCACGGTGGACTTCATGCTGTTCCTGACCACCAAGATCAATTTACCGCTGATGCCCCTGACGCTGCTGGGTTCGGCGCTGGTGGTGCTGATCAGTTTTCGTAACAGCAGCGCGTATAACCGTTGGTGGGAAGCCCGTACCCTGTGGGGCGCGATGGTGAATAACTCGCGCAGTTTTGCGCGTCAGGTGCTGACGCTGCTGGATGACCCGGACGGCGAGGCGCACCCGATCAAAGCCACCCTGCTGCGCCGCCATGTGGCCTACGTAAATTGCCTGGCCGCGCAACTACGACGCAAGCCGTGCCCGGACGAGGTGCGCGCGTTTATCCCGGCTGAAGAGTTCGCCCGCAACGGCACCACCAATAACTTCGCCAACGACATTCTCACCGGCTCCGCCGCCCTGCTGGCCAAGGAATACAAGGCCGGGCATTTGGACAGCATTCGCCTGGCGCGGATCGAATCCACTCTGGTGGACTTGTCCAACTCGCAGGGCGGCATGGAACGCATCGCCAACACGCCGCTGCCCTACCCTTACGTGTATTTTCCGCGGCTGTTTATTTCGCTGTTCTGCCTGATCGTACCGGTCGGCCTGGTGGAATCGCTGGGTTGGTTTACGCCGCTGGCGTCGACGGTGGTGGGCTTTATGCTGCTGGCAATTGAACGCATCGGCACCGACCTGCAAAGCCCGTTTCACTCCAGCGAACACCAGATCCAGATGGAAAGCATCTGCGAAACCATCGAGAAAAACCTGCAGTCGATGCAGCGCGATGCGCTGGGCAGTGACCGCATCGGCTAACCACCCGCCTTACTGCATTCTCCCGCCTCAAGTGCCTGCTGCCCCGGTCGATATACCGGGGTAAGCATGGACCGCTTCACCCAAAAAACACATGCGCTGCTCCCTCCTACCGTTTCCCCTTGCCATAACTATAAATACCTGCGGGAGAAGTAATGAATATCAAGCAAAAGCTGACGTGGGCGTTTGCGGCTGTCGCGTGCCTGCCGGTTATTCTGGTGGCCGTGCTGGTTGTGTTGAACCTGCGTGCGGGGGCCATGGCCAACTTCCTCGACAGCAGTGGCCGCGAGATCCGCCAGATCGACAATGGCATGCAGCAGTTTTTCGACGGCATCAGCCAGAACGTCGACTACGTGGCCAAAGACCCGCGCATTATCGCGGCCAAAGACCTGAAGAGTTACGCCGGTGCCGACGCCGCGCAAATTGCGCTCACGCCGACCAATAAAGAGCTGCTGGAGATGTTCGACCAGTTTGCCAAGACCCACCCCAGCACCGCTTACCTGTCTTTGGGGTTGAAAGACGGCGGCTACGCCAGTTGGCCCGACGACACCAAACTCAACAACTACGACCCGCGCGTACGCCCCTGGTACCAGGCCGCTTTGGCCGCGCCCGGCACCACTGTGCGCACCGGCGCCTACTATTGGGCACCGGACGATGTGTCACTGATCGGCACCGTGCACACCGTCGCCGACGCCACCGGTAACGTACTGGGCGTGGTTGGCCTGGACGTATCGCTTAAACAACTCACCGAATTGGTGCGCAATATCAAGCTCGGCGAGAGCGGCTACCTGATGCTGGTAGAAGCCAACGGCAACGTGCTGGTGGACCCCAGCGATGCCAAGCACAACTTCAAGCCGCTGGCCGACTTGGGCGCCCATTACGCCGAGCTGGCCAAGCGTGGCGACGGCGTCACCCAGGTCGACATCAATGGCGTGACCTACATGGCCAACGTGGTCAGTTCCAAGGGCTTGGGCTGGCGCTTTATCGGTTTGATCAAGCGCGATGAAGTGATGGCGCAAGCCTCAAGCCTCACTTGGCTGATTGCTGCCATCGCGGCGGTTCTGGCGGTGATCTTTGCACTCGTCGGCGCAAGCTTCGCCCGCGTCATCGTGCGTCCGATTCGCGGGGTCGCTGAGGGTTTGCAAGAGATTGCCGAAGGCGAAGGCGACTTGACCCGCCAGCTCAAGGTCGAGGGCAAGGACGAAACCGCCAGCCTGGCCGGCTGGTTCAACCAGTTCCTGAGCATGATCGCGCAGTTGGTGCAGCGCATCGGCAACGCCTCTACCGACCTGCAAGCGGCCGCCGCCGATACGCACGACGTCGCGCACAACATGAACCAGGCCGCCGGGCGCCAGCGTGAAGCAGTGGAACTGGTGAGCACCGCCTTCAACGAAATGCTCGCCACCGCCAACGAAGTGGCCCGCTCGTGCAGCGCCGCCGCGTCGAGTGCCGACGCAGGCTATCGCGATGTGCACGACGGCCAAGTGCACATCGGCGAAGCCACCGGCAGCGTGCTCAAACTCAGCGAAGACCTGCAAAAGTCGACCCAGACCATGCAGTTGCTTGAGCAGGACAGCAAGAACATCAACACCATCCTCGACACCATCCGCTCGATCGCCGAGCAGACCAACCTGCTGGCCCTTAACGCCGCTATCGAGGCCGCCCGTGCGGGTGACCAGGGGCGTGGTTTTGCCGTAGTTGCCGACGAAGTCCGCGCCCTGGCCCGGCGCACCGCCGACTCCACCGGAGAGATCGACAGCCTGCTCGGTAACCTCGCCCGCCGCACGCAAGACGTCACCCAACAGATGCAGGCCAGCCTGACGGTGTCGCACACCAGCGTGGAACGTATCCAGCAGGCCCGCGACAGTTTCGACAAGATTCGCGGCTCGGTGGATTCGATTCGTGACCAGAACACGCAGATCGCGACAGCCGCCGAGGAGCAACACCAGGTGGCTGAAGAGATCAACCGGCACATCGCGCAGATTCATGCCGACGCGCAGTTGATTGAAGGCTTTGCGCACTCGGCACAGACCGGGTCTGGCCGCTTGACGGATATTTCCGGCCAACTCAACGGCTTGGTGGGCCGCTTCAAGTACTGACGCGTCGGTGAGGCGGTGAGTAATCACCGCCTCACTGGGCTTGAAGACGCTGATCGCGAGCACGTCGAACACAGTGCATCATCACCGCAAGCGTAAAAGACTATTGCAGGACGGAATGTACTAACTGGTTACTTATATTGCTAAAATCGCGTCTTTGCCCTCTCACCTTCGAGTCCTGTCGACATGAAAAGAGCATCGCGCGCCGCTGGCGCCTCAAAATATCTGCTGCTGGGGCTGGGCGTCATCATCGCCCTGCTCGGCCTCGCGCTGGCCATTGGCGGCGGTAAACTGGTCAGCCTGGGAGGCTCGTGGTACTTCCTGATCGGCGGTGCGGCGATGGCCGTCTCCGGCCTGTTGATTGCCCGGCGCAACCCGGCGGGTGCGTGGCTGTTCGCGGCGTTCCTGGTCGGTACGGCGATTTGGGCGGTGGCGGACGTGGGCCTGGTGTTCTGGCCGTTGTTCTCGCGGCTGTTCATGTTCGCGGCCATCGGCGTGGTGGTGGCGCTGGTGTATCCACTGCTCGCCGGCAAACCTGCGCGCAGTGCCTATGGCGTTGCCGCCGTATTGGCGGTGGGCGTGGTGGTGGCAGCCGGCAACATGTTCGTCGCGCACCCAAGTGTGGCACCGACCGGCGCTGGCCCTGGCGTAACGCCGGTGGCCCCGGCCGCTGCACAAAAAGATTGGGCGCACTACGGCAACACCGAAGGTGGCAGCCGTTTCGCCGCACTCGACCAGATCAATCGTGACACCGTTGATAAACTCAAAGTGGCGTGGACCTATCACACCGGCGACGTGGCTATCAGCGACGGCAACGGCGCCGAAGACCAACTGACGCCGCTGCAAATCGGCAACAAGGTGTTCATCTGCACGCCGCATAACAACCTGATCGCGCTGGACGCCGACACCGGCAAAGAGCTGTGGAAGAACGAGGTCAACGCCAAGTCGGCGGTATGGCAACGCTGCCGGGGCATGGCGTATTTTGACGCCACCGCGCCGCTCGCCCAACCGAGCCAACCGAACAGCTCGCCGATCATTGCCGCCAGTGTGGCCGCCGGTGCGCAATGCCAGCGCCGCTTGCTGACCAACACGATTGACGCGCGCCTGATCGCAGTGGATGCCGACACCGGCAAATTCTGTGAAGACTTCGGCACCCACGGCCAAGTGGATTTGAAAGCCGGTTTGGGTAACGTCCCGGACAGCTACTACCAACTGTCCTCGGCGCCGCTGATCGCCGGCACTACCGTGGTGGTTGGCGGCCGCGTGGCCGACAACGTGCAAACCGATATGCCGGGCGGCGTGATTCGTGGTTTCGACGTCATCAGCGGGCAGATGCGTTGGGCATTCGACCCGGGCAACCCTGAAGACAAAAAAGCCCCGAGCGGCGACAAGACCTACGTGCGCAGCACTCCAAACAGCTGGGCGCCGATGTCGTATGACCCGCTGATGAACACCGTCTTCCTGCCGATGGGCAGCTCGTCCACCGACATCTACGGCGTGGAACGCACCCAGCTCAATCATAAATACGGCGCCTCCGTGCTGGCGCTGGACGCCTCCACCGGCGCTGAAAAGTGGGTATACCAGACCGTCCACAATGACCTGTGGGACTTCGACCTGCCGATGCAGCCGAGCCTGATCGATTTCACCCCGCCGGGCGCCGACAAGCCTGTACCTGCGTTGGTGATCGGCACCAAAGCCGGGCAGATTTACGTGCTCGACCGTGCCACCGGCAAGCCGTTGACCGAGGTAAAGGACGTACCGGTCAAGGCCGCGAACATCCCCAACGAACCCTACTCGCTGACGCAGCCCAAATCGGTAGGCATGCCGCAGATCGGCGCGCAAACCCTGACTGAATCAGACATGTGGGGCGCCACGCCGTACGACCAGTTGCTGTGCCGCATCGACTTCAAGGGCATGCGCTACGAAGGCCTGTACACGGCGCCTGGCACCGATAAATCGCTGAGCTTCCCGGGCTCGTTGGGCGGCATGAACTGGGGCAGTATTTCCACCGACCCGGTGCATGGTTTTATCTTCGTCAACGACATGCGCCTGGGCCTGTGGATTCAGATGGTGCCGTCGCAGAACAAGGCCCTCGCCGCGTCCGGTGGTGAAGCGCTGAACACCGGCATGGGCGCCGTACCGCTCAAGGGCACGCCGTATGCGGTGAACAAAAACCGCTTCCTCTCGGTGGCCGGCATTCCGTGCCAGGCGCCGCCGTTCGGCACCCTCACCGCCATCGACATGAAGACCCAGAAAATCGCCTGGCAAGTGCCGGTCGGCACGGTGGAAGACACCGGCCCACTGGGGATTCGCATGCACTTGCCGATCAAGATCGGCCTGCCAACCCTCGGCGGCACCTTGTCGACCCAAGGCGGCCTGATCTTCATCGCCGGCACCCAAGACTTCTACCTGCGCGCTTTCAACAGCGGCAACGGTGATGAAGTCTGGAAAGCCCGCCTGCCGGTGGGCAGCCAAGGTGGCCCGATGACGTATGTGTCGCCGAAAACCGGCAAGCAGTACATCGTCATCACCGCCGGCGGCGCGCGCCAATCCACCGACCGCGGTGATTACGTGATCGCCTACGCCCTGCCCTAACCCCTGCTCGCGCGGTGCCGCCCGGCACCGCGCTTTGCGTTTGCTACCAATGCGTTTGGAAAACCCCGCATGCACCCCACTTCTCACACCTCTATTGGGCGCCTGTTGCTGGGCCTGGCCTTGGGCGCCGCCCTGCCCGTACACGCCGACGACACCCGCCTGAGCGGCGACTGGGGTGGCCTGCGCCGCGAACTCGACGAGCAAGGCATCCGCTTTACCGGTGACTACAGCGGCGAGACCGCCTACAACGCCGACGGCGGCCAGCACCGCGCGGCGCGCTATTCGCAAAACCTCAAGCTCGGGGTGCAGTTGGACCTCGGCAAGCTCTACGGGTTTAACCATGGCGACCGCGTCCAACTGACGATTAACGACCGGCGCGGCAACAGCGCCTCCGAAGACCTGGTGGGCAACCGCCTGCCGATTCAGGAAAACTACGGCGGCCTCTACACGCGCCTCACCGAGCTGAGTTACGAGCGCACGCTGTTCACCGACGCGCTGAACCTCAAACTCGGCTACATGGCGATGGGCAATGACCTCGGCGGCCTCGACAGCGGCATCCTGTGCAACTTCATGAACGCCGGTTTCTGTGGGCACCCGCTGAATATGTCCGGTGGCAGCGGCTGGACCAACTACCCGAATGCGCGTTTGGGTGCACGGCTGAAATACGACCTTTCGCCGCAGTGGCAACTGCGCGTGGCCGCATTTAATGTCGACCCGTCGAGCAACGGCAACGCCAGCCGTGCCTGGCACCTGACGCCCAAACACACCACCGGCACGGTGGTGCCCATCGAGCTGGTCTACAAACACGCGGGCACGCTGCCGGGTGAATACAAGCTGGGTTATTACTACGACAGCTCCGATGTAAAGCGCATCGGCAGCCACCAGGACGTCAGCGGGCGCAGCGGTCATTACCTGCTGATTGACCAAGCCGTGTGGGCTTCCAGCACCACCGCTGGCCGGGTGCTGCACGCGTTCGGCCAATACTCGGGCGCAAGCCTTGCCGCCTCGCCCTTCAGCAAATGGTATGGCGCGGGCGTGGTGCTGTACGCGCCGTTCGAAGGTCGCCCGCGCGACACCGTCGCCCTCGGTTATGGCCGTGCGGTGCCGAACCCGCGCAGTCGTGAGGTGCAAGAATTGGCGGCGTTCAACGCCGGGGCTGACTACCCAAACCTGAACAATGCCGAGCAATTGGTCGAACTCAGTTATGGCTATAAGGCGACGCCGTGGCTGACCTTGCGCCCGGATGTGCAATACATCATCGAGCCGGGGGCATTTTCAGGCATGAATATCGACAACGCGCTGGTGCTGGGCTTGCAGGCCAAGGCGGTGTTTTAAGCGCCCCACTCCCTCAAGCAGCATGCAGTCACCTGTGGGAGATTCTATGGTTTTGGGGAAGCCTCCAAAACCGCTTTCGACTGGTATTCGCTCAGGTTTTTCATGAGAGAAAACGCGATGCGAGCCAGCTTGCGGGCGATGATGACCAGGGCCTG
>NZ_JBLZPT010000025.1:0-72646 GCF_049199985.1 Pseudomonas kitaguniensis | reverse complement strand
GGCTTGCTCGCGATTACGGTGTGTCAGTTGAAAAATACTTATCTGACATACCGCAATCGCGAGCAAGCCCGCTCCCACAAAAAGCAAAAGCAGATCTGCTGTGTATGCAAAAGCCGCCTTTGATCTGCTTCAACCACTCAGACTGGGCCGGCATTCCGGCCCAGTCAAAAGTGACCCGCCGTGAGGGCAGAATCCTTTTAAGCAATCTCAAAACAACGGATATACACTCAATCTCAAGCATCAATCACGTGCCAACGCCTCGATAGGGTCCAACCGCGCCGCGTTCCTCGCCGGCACAAACCCAAACACAATGCCAATCATCGTCGAACAGGCAAACGCGGTAACAATCGAGCCCAGCGAAAACACCATCTCCCACTCTTTTACAAACAACGAAAACAGGTAGCCGATCGCAAAGGACAGCGAAATACCGATCATCCCGCCGATCAAGCAGACCATCACCGCCTCCACCAAAAACTGCTGACGAATATCCGACTGCCGCGCGCCCACCGCCATGCGAATACCAATCTCGCGGGTACGTTCGGTAACCGACACCAACATGATATTCATCACCCCGATGCCGCCCACCAACAACGAGATCACGGCAATCAGCGACAACAACAGCGCCAGCGAACGGCTGGTTTTCTGCACCGTCTGCATGATGCTGTCGAGGTTATTGGTGAAGAAGTCCTTGCTGCCGTGGCGTTGCAGCATGAGTTTATTGACGTTGTCTTCGACCACCTTGCTCGGTTGGCCGTCTTTGATACGCACGGTGATGCTGTCCAAATGGCGTTGCCCCAACAGGCGCCCCGCCGCTGTTTCATACGGCACCCAGACGTTCAGCGACTTGTTCGCGGCGAACATGTTTTTATTCTCGGCCGCCACGCCAATCACCGTGCAGGGCAGTTTGCCGACCAGAATCACCTGGCCCAACGGGTCGACCGTCGGCCCGAACAGGCGCTGACGCGTGTTGTGGTCGATTACCACGACCTGCGCCTGGCGCCGCGCATCGCTTTCGCTGAAGGCAATTCCGGCTTCGAGTTTCAGCCCTTTCACGTTGAAGTAACGGTCACTGACACCATTCACCTGCGCATCCAGATCGATATTGCCGAAGCGCAGCAACAGGTTGCGGCCCACCACCGGCGTGGCGCTGTCGACGTAGTACAGCTGGTTCAGCGCGTCGACATCCGAGGGCATCAGCGTCTCGATCGCCGATGCGCGGCTGTCACCAAAACTGGTACCCGAAAAAATATCGATGGTGTTGCTGCCGATTGCCTGGATGTCTTTCAGCACATAGCGCTTGGCGCCTTCGCCGATGGCCGAGATCGACACCACCGAAGTGATGCCGAT
The DNA here is from genome assembly GCF_049199985.1 of Pseudomonas kitaguniensis. Taxonomy (NCBI): domain Bacteria; kingdom Pseudomonadati; phylum Pseudomonadota; class Gammaproteobacteria; order Pseudomonadales; family Pseudomonadaceae; genus Pseudomonas; species Pseudomonas kitaguniensis. The sequence goes on along the minus strand of NZ_JBLZPT010000025.1, from coordinate 71,299 downwards.
GACGATACCGAGCATGGTCAACAAGGTGCGCATGCGATGCGAGATCAGTGCGACCCAGGCCATGTTGAAGGCTTCTTTGAACAACCCAAGGCTTGCCACCAAATGCCGCGCGCCGCTGCGCTTGGGCTCAATCGGGGCTTCGCTGGGCACTTCCAGGCCGACGCTTTGATTGGCCTTGTCGCTGACGATCTCGCCGTCACAGACCTCGACGATGCGCTGGGCATTCGCCGCCACCTTGGGGTCGTGCGTAACGATGATCACCGTGTGCCCGGCGGCGTGCAGCTCGGCGAGAATACGCATCACCTCCTTGCCGCTGTGGGTGTCGAGGGCGCCGGTGGGTTCGTCGGCGAGGATCACTTCGCCGCCGTTCATCAAGGCCCGCGCAATACTCACACGCTGTTGCTGGCCGCCGGACAACTGGCTCGGCCGGTGGCTGATATGCCCCGCCAGGCCCAGGCGCGTGAGCAATTCCTGCGCACGGCTGTGGCGCTGGGCCTGCGGCGTACCGGCATAGATCGCCGGCATTTCCACGTTGTGCAGCGCACTCAGGTGCGCCAGCAAGTGATAGCGCTGGAAGATAAAACCGAAGTAATCACGGCGCAGTTCCGCCAACTGCTCATCCGCCAGTGAACGGGTTTCGATGCCGTTGATCTTGTAGCTGCCGGCGGTGGCGTAATCGAGGCCGCCGAGGATGTTCATCAGCGTGGATTTACCCGAGCCCGAGGCACCGATGATCGCCAGCATCTCGCCGGCCTGAATGCTCAGGTCGATGCCCTTGAGCGCAATAAACTCGCGCTCGCCGGCCATGAAACTGCGGGTGATGCCCTTGAGTTCCAACAGTGGCTGGGTCATGCGTCAGCTCCCCGCCACGGCAGGCGTTGCGTCGCCAATGACGACTTTATCGCCCTCGGCCAGGCCCTCCAGAATCTGCACCTTGACGTTGTTGTTGATCCCGGTTTTCACCTCACGCAACACCGCCGCGCCTTTGGCATCAAGCACGCGCAGCGAGTAACGGCCATCGGCATTGCGCGCGCCGAGCGCCGCCACCGGCACCATCAGCGTAGCCTTCGCCGTATCAAGCACCACGCGCACTTGGGCGGTCATGGCGATGCGCAAGCGGTGGTCGGGGTTGGGCACGTCAAATAACGCGTTGTAGAACACTGCGGTGTTCTGCTTGGGGGTGCCGGCGGTTTGGCTTTCGAGAAAGTTTTGCGGCGCAGGTTCTGTGCCGCGCAACTGCGCGTAGTAGCGTTTCTCGGGCTCACCGAGGATGGTGAAATACACCTGTTGGCCGGGGCTGATGTGAATCACATCCGCCTCTGACACTTGGGCCTTGACGGTCATGGTGTCCAGGTCCGCCAGCTTGAGCAGTACCGGCGCCAGTTGGTTGGCGATGACGGTTTGGCCTTCCTGGGTGACGATGCCCACCACATCACCGTCGATGGGCGCGATGATGCGCGTATAAGCCAGGTTGACCTTGGCAGTGTCGATCTGGATGTGCGCGCTTTTGATCTGCGCGTCCAGGGACAAGAGGTTGGCTTGCTGCACCTGAAAGGTCGACTCGGCCTCTTCAAAGTCCTGGCGCGACACCGACGCGTCGTCCTGCAGGTGTTTATAGCGTTGGTAAACGGCCTTGGCCTGCTTGAGTTGAGCCGCGGTGGCGCGGCGTTGGGCCTGCAGGTTTTCTTCGTCGACCTGGGCTTTGCGCAGGGTATTTTGCAGGATCAGCGGGTCGATTTCGGCGAGCCATTGGCCTTTTTTTACCTTGTCGCCGACTTTCACTTTAAGCGATTTCAATTGGCCGGAGACCTGGGCGCCGACGTCGACTTGTTTGACGCCTTCGAGCAGCCCGGTGGCTAACACGGCGTTTTCGATGTCGCCGCGTTCAGCCGGGGCGGTCAGGTATTGCGGCGCGTCGGCCGGGGCCTGAAGCGCATAAGCGGCGAGGCCGATGGCGACGGGCAGCAGTGCGAGCAGTGCGAATTTGCGAAATGTCGACTTAGGCATAAATGACTCTACAGAGTGAATGAGGTTGGGCGTGTTGATCGATGCACAGGCGCCTTAAACCGGACGCAGAGCGTGCGCGGCGGCATTCCCACGCAGCGCGTGGGAACGCTCCCGGCGGCCTCATGAGACCTCCTCGCCTACGCCAACGCCTGCACGCCACCACCCAGCCAAGCCCAACACATTGGGTGCCTTGAGCAACGTGAAGTGGTTGCCCGCGCCATACCAAACCTGCAACGCACTGCCCTGCCCGCGCCAACCTTCAATCATCAAGCCCTGCTCGCGCTGATTGCCTGACGCATCCAGCGCCGGGTCTTCCGCCAACACCAGGCGCACCACACCGTTGTAGCGGTGCGCAGGCCGATACACGGTGCGCAACGCCGCCGCGTAAGTGCGCGCCGGCCCATCCATCGCGTCCACACTGGCGCGCGCCGGCAATAAGCCGACCGCGACCATTCCGGCATGCAAGCGCTGGCGCTGCGTCACCTCGTCCCAACCGGCAAACTCGGCACGGTCGATGCCCAGCGGTTTGCCCGCCGACAACTGCATGGCCTCAATCAACCGCAACAAGGCTGCCGTTGTTGTGTAAGGCCGGCCCGCGCCGCCCGGCGCCTCGCTGTCGATCACCGTTAACGACGCCACTTCACGGCCCATCGCCTGCAACCGCAGCGCCATCTCCAGCGCAACCCAGCCGCCAAACGAATGCCCGATCAAATGCACCGGCCCGCGTGGGCACTCGTGCTCCAGTGCTACCAAATACCCCTGCGCCGCCGCTTCCACTTGGCTGTGCGGCACCGCCTCGCCATCCAGGCCACGCGGCTGCAAACCATACAGCGGCCATTCGCGCCCGAGTGCTTCGCTCAAACCGACGAAGCCGGTAACGCTATCGCCCGCACCCGGCACACAGAACACCGGCGCATACCCCGCGCGGCCACTCTGAATCCGCAGTAACGCTTGATGCTGCGCTTGCGCCACCGGGGCACACGTAGCCATGGCCTGAGTCATCGCAGCGCCCAAGGCCTGGATATGCGGCGCCTGCATCATGCTCTGGTGGTCACCCGGCACCTCGATTTGGCGCAATTGCGCAGGCGCCAACGCGTCGTTCCAGCCCAGCGACGTGCTGCGCCGTGACAACTCGGTCGGGCGCTCCAGCGCGCTGAACAGGTGCACTGGCACCGGCAACGGGAACAGGCTGTAGTGCGCCAACGCATGCCCATGGCCCACTTCGCGCTGGATAAAACTTATGAGGTCCGCGTCCGTCGCCGCTGCCATTTGCGCGTACAACAAACCTTGATCGCGACAGCGTTGCAGCAGAGCCGCAAGGTCCAACTGTCGAATGTCTGCCTCCAATTGTTCCAGGCTTGCCAGCTCATCCACACCTCCCTGTGCTTTCCAATACGCCGTGCACTGCAACAACAGATGCCGCTTCAGAGCGTCCGGCCCGCTCCAGCGCGCCTTGCCCTGGTCGGTCATGCGCGGCACGTAGGTGTCGATCAGGCCGAGAAACGCCACCGGTTCATCCAGCCCCAGCAGTTGCATGGCGACTTCATAGGCCAGCACACCGCCGAACGACCAACCCGCCACGCGGTACGGCCCGTGCGGTTGAAGGCTGCGAATCAGACCGACCATGCGCGCCGCCAGGCCTTCCATGGTGTTCAGGTGCGGCTCGCCCAACGCCACGCCCGGCAGGCCGTAAATCGGATAGTCACCGGGCAGGTGCTGGCCCAGCGCCGGGAAGTACACGTCCATGCCGCTGAACTCGTGCACCAGAAACAGCGGCGGCTGCGCGCCACTGCTACGCACGGTGATCACCGAATGGTCGCGCGCAGGCTCTGCCGTGCGCTGGCTCAGCATGGCGGCGACGCAGGCCACGTTGGCGTGCTGGAACAGCTCGGCCAGTGACACCTGCAACCCCGCCTCTTGCATCAGGTTGACCAGTCGAATCGCCAGCAATGAATGCCCGCCGAGTTCAAAGAAGCTGTCATGCCGCCCGACCTGCTCAAGCTTGAGTACCTCGGCCCACAACTGCGCCAGGGTCTGCTCAAGCGCATCCACCGGCGCTTCAAACACGCGGCTGATCACCGCGTCCGGGGCAGGTACAGGCAAGGCTTTGCGATCGATCTTGCCATTTGCCGTCAGTGGCATGTGCGCCAGCGGCACATAGGCCGACGGCAGCATGTATTCGGGTAACTGGCCTTGCAAACACGCCCGCACGCTGTCGACGTCAACCGGTTCAGCGGCCCACGTGAAATACGCCACCAGGCGCTTGTCACCCGGTACGTCTTCACGCGCCAACACCACTGCATCCTGAACGCTTGCGCACAGCGCCAGCCGCGCTTGGATTTCACCCAGCTCAATGCGGAAACCGCGAATCTTCACTTGGTCATCGTTACGCCCGATGCACTCCAGCAGGCCGTCCGCCGTCCAGTGGCCGAGGTCGCCGGTGCGGTAGATCACGCTGCCCGGGTTGAACGGGTCTTGCACGAACTTCTCGGCCGTCAGCTCAGGCCGGTTTAAATAACCAATGGCGACGCCGTCGCCACCGACGCAGATTTCGCCGACCACACCCAGCGGCACCGGCTGCAACTGCGCATCCAGTATATGGATCTGCGTGTTGGAAATCGGCCGACCCACGGGCACGCTTTGGGCGTTATCGGCAACCGCGTGCACCGCGTAGGTGGTGGCGTATGTGGTGGTTTCCGTCGGTCCATAGCAATGCACCAGACGTAAGGTCGGCGCACGCGCCAACAGGCTGCGGAACGCCGAAGGGTCGCCACGCTCGCCGCCGCACAAGAGGATGCGCAGGCCGGCCAGGGCCTCGGGAATCATCTGCACGTATTGGTTGAACAACGCGGTGGTGAGGAACAGCACAGTGGTGCCTGCCAGCGCCACGCTGAAGGCGGCCGGGTCGAGCAAGGTGGCGTGGTCGATCACCTGCACCTGGCCGCCGTGCAGCAATGGCGCCCACACGTCCACGGTGCTCGCATCGAACGCCGGGTTAGAGGCGAAGGCCACGCGGTCAGTGTGGTTGAAGTCGGCGTAGCCGTTATTGATCACCAGCCGCGTGATGCCACGGTGCGGCACCAATACGCCCTTCGGCGTGCCGGTGGAACCGGAGGTGTACATGATGTACGCCACGCTGTCCGAGTGCTGAGACAGGTCCGGGTTGTGGCTCGGTTGCGCGGCGACGGTCAGGCTGTCGAGGTCGAGGCGGCGCGCTGCGCAGTCGACCGCCAGCGCGCTGCGGGTCAACAGCCAGGCCGCGCCGCTGTCTTGCAGCATAAACGCTTGGCGCTCGACGGGCGCGTTGATGTCCAGCGGCACATAAGCGGCGGCGCATTTGAGCACGGCCAATTGGCTGACCAGCAGGTCAATCGAGCGCGGCAACAGGATCGCAACAGGATCGGCGGGGCGCACCCCCAGTTCCAACAGGTGATGAGCCAGGCGGTTGGCGCGGGTGTTGAGTTCGCCATAGCTCACCGCGTGCTCGCCATGCAGCACCGCCACCGCGTCAGGCCGCGCGTGGGCCTGGGCTTCGAACAGACGCTGCACCGTGTGCTCGCGGGGGAACGCGCGGGTGGTGGCGTTGAACTGCGCCAGTTGTTGGCGTTCGGCCTGCGGCAGAATCGGCAGGCGCCCGATGGCGATCTCGGCGTGCTGCTCCAGCGCCTGCACCAGTTGCTCCAGGGCAACCTGCAAGTAACCACACAAACGCTCGGCGCCCTGCCCCATGGCGTGCAGGCTGAAATGATCACCAAGGTCATCGACGCTCACCGACAACGCATAGTTGCTCTGTTCTTCGGCCTTGAGCAATTGAATGCCTTGCCACGCCTCGGCCACACCGCCAACGGGCGGCGCGCTGTGGCGGTAGTTGAACAGCACATTGAACAACGGCGTGCCCACCGGCACGCCGCTGCAACGCTGGGCCAATGCCAGCGGCGCATGCTCATGGCTGAGCAGTTGGCTAAGGCGCGCGTGGGTTGCACGCAGCGCCGTGCGTACCGAGTGTTCGCCCACGTCGACGCGCAGCGGCAAGGTGTTGATAAACACGCCCATGGCGCGTTCTGCGCCTTCGCCACCTTGCAGGCGGCCGAGCATCACCGTGCCGAATACCACGCGCTCGCGACCGCAGACCTTGCCCAGCACATGCGCCCAGGCCAAGTGCATCAGGCTGGCCGCGCTGACGCCCGACTGACGCGCCTGAGTACGCAGGCGCAGGCTCAACTGCGGGTCGAGGGTCAGTTGCGCGTTTGCCTCACCGCCGAGGTTGGCGACCTCGGTGGGCTCATCAATCTCAGCGAGCATTTCAGCGAAAAACCCTGCGTGATCGTCGACGCTCAAGCGCGTCTGGGCCACGTAGTTGCGGTACGGCACCGCTGCGCCGAGTTGGTCCTCGCGGCCCAACAGAAACGCCTGCATTTCGTGCTGCAGGATGTCCAGGGCAATGTGGTCCATCACCAAGTGATGGAACAGCAAGGTCGCCACCACACGCTGCGAAGCTTGCGGGTCCTGCATATACACCAGGCGCATCAGCGGGGCTTGGGCGAGGTCGAGGCGTTGTGGCAACGGCGCGCTTTCGACGCTCAATGATGCTTCACGCCACACCACTTGCACCGGTTCTTCCAGGCCGTCCCAATGGAATGACGAGCGCAGCACGTCGTGCCGCTGGATCACCGCCTGCAACGCCTTGGTAAACGCTTGCAAGCGCAGCAGGCTGTCGAATGCGAACTGCGCTTGCAGCACGTACGCGTCGCCTTCCGTCACCGCGCGGTGGTGATAAAGCATGCCGGCCTGCAACGGCGTCAGCGGGTAAATGTCCTGCACATTCGCCGCGCCGCCGGGGATACAGGCGACGATGCGCTCGATAGCGCCAGGGTCCAGCGTGACCAACGTGAGCATGGCCGGGGTGATATGGCGGCAGTCGGCGGCAATGCCATTCACCGGCACCACCACTTCACGCCCGCCGCCCAGCGCCGCCGCCAACGCGCTTAACGTCGGCTGGCCGAACAGCACTTTCACGTCGGCCGACAAGCCGAGGCGGCGCATACGGCCCATTAGGCTGACGGCCAACAACGAGTGCCCACCCAGTTCAAAGAAATTGTCGTGACGACCCACGCGCTCTACGTTCAGCAACTCGGCCCACAGGCTGGCCAGCGCGATTTCGGTATCCCCCACCGGCGCTTCGTACTCGCGCAACCTCAGCGAATCCACGCCCGGCGCGGGCAGCGCCTTGCGGTCGAGCTTGCCGTTGGGGCTCAGCGGCAGCGCGTCGAGGTGCACAAAAATCGCCGGCACCATGAACTCCGGCAAGTGCTGCAGCAAATGGCTGCGCAGCGCGTCAATGTCGCTGTGCGTGCCGGTGTAATACGCCACCAGCCGGTCTTCGCGCGCCACCACGGCGGCCTCGCTGACCTGCGGATACTCCAGCAGGCGCGCCTGGATTTCGCCCAGTTCAATGCGTAAACCGCGAATCTTCACCTGGTCATCATTGCGCCCCAGGTACTCGATAGTTCCGTCCGCCAAGTAGCGGCCGACGTCCCCCGTGCGGTACATCCGCCCTGGGCTGAACGGGTCGTTGAGAAAACGCTCGGCAGTCAGTTCAGGCCGGTTGAGATAACCGCGCGCCACTTGCACGCCACCGATGAACAGCTCACCGACCACGCCCAACGGCACCGGTTGCAATTGGCTATCGAGCACGTACATGCGCGTGTTGGCGATGGGTTTGCCGATCGGCGTGTTGTCCGGCGTGACCGCACCGGCGCAGTTCCAGGCCGTGACGTCGACCGCCGCTTCAGTCGGGCCATACAGGTTATGCAACTGGCTGCCCGGCAACTGTTGCTTGAAGCGCCGCACCAGGCTGCCCGGCAAGGCTTCGCCGCTGCATATTACGCGTACCCGCCCAGCCGCTTGGCTGACGTCGCCGTGGGCGAGGAACACATCGAGCATCGACGGCACGAAGTGCAACGTCGTGACCTGTTCAGCCGCGATCACCTCGCACAGGTACGCCGGGTCTTTATGCCCGCCAGGCCGTGCCATCACCAGGCGCGCGCCGGTAAACAGCGGCCAGAAGAACTCCCACACGGACACGTCGAAGCTGAACGGGGTTTTTTGCAGCACCGTGTCATGCGCCGTCAGGCCATATTCGTCCTGCATCCACAACAGGCGGTTGACCACGCCGGTGTGTTCGTTGATCACGCCCTTGGGTTGCCCGGTGGAGCCTGAGGTGTAGATCACATACGCGGCCACGCCCTCAATACCAGGGTTTTCCACCGGTTGATGCTGCCAGTCAGGCTGGTCCAGATCGACCACCGGCACCGCGCCGAGCAAGCCGCGCGTGGCCGCTTGGGCCAACACCACCACCGGCGCGCTGTCTTGCAGCATGTAGGCAATGCGCTCTTGCGGGTAAGCCGGATCGAGCGGCACATAGGCCGCGCCGGCTTTGAGAATGGCGTACAGGCCGACGACCATTTCAAGGCTGCGCTCCACGCAGATCGCCACGTGCGAACCCGGCTCCACGCCCAGCGCCAGCAAGTGGTGGGCCAACTGATTCGCCTGCGCGTTCAGCTCGGCGTACGTCAGTTGCTGCTCACCTGCTTTGACCGCAATCGCCTGCGGCGTGCGCGCCACCTGCGCTTCGAACAGGCCGTGCAGGGTTTGCTTGAGGTCGTAGGCCACTGCGGTGGCGTTGAAGTCGACCAGCAGATGCTGACGCTCACGCTCATCCACCAGCGGCGCATGTTCCAGCACCGCCTGGTCGTTATCGACCATCGCCTGCAACACGCGGGTGAAGTAGCCGACGTAACGCTCGACAGTCGACTGATCAAACAGCGCCAGCGCATATTCCAGCGCGCCGAGAATGCTGCCCTGTACTTCACCCAGGTTCAGCGACAGGTCGAACTTGGCAAAGTGGCTGTTCTCGACAATTCCTTCCAGCGCCAGATCGCCCAACGCCAGGGTCGGCGCGCTGCTGTCCTGCCAGCTCAGCAAGGTCTGGAATAGCGGGCTGTGGGCCAGGCTGCGGACCGGCCGGGTGACTTCTACCACTTGCTCGAACGGCAGGTCCTGATGGGCCTGAGCGTCCAGCGTCAGGGTTTTTACGCGCGCCAGCAATGCCTCGGTGCTCAGCTCGCCCGAGGTGTCGATACGCACCGCCAGGGTGTTGACGAACAGGCCGATCAGGCCTTCCACCTCACTGCGCGTACGGTTGGCCACCGGCGAGCCGATCACCACGTCGGTTTGCCCGGACAGCCGCGCCAACAGCGAGGCCCAGGCGGTCATCAAGGTCATGTACAGCGTGGTGCCATGGCGTTGGCTCAAAGCCTTGAGCCCGGCGGTGAGGCGTTCATTCAGGCGCACTTCGACGCTGCTGCCGGCATAGTCCTGTTGCGCCGGGCGTGGGCGGTCAGTCGGCAAGGTGAGCAGTGCCGGCGCACCGGCCAACGCCTGCTGCCAGTAGCTGCTTTGGCGGTGCAGCACTTCGCCGCTCAGCCACAAACGTTGCCACACGGCAAAGTCGCCGTACTGAATCGGCAGTGGCGGCAACGGGTCGCGTTGGCCATGGCTGAACGCCTGGTACAGCGCCATCAGCTCACGGGTGAGCACGCCCATCGACCAGCCATCGGAGACGATATGGTGCAGGGTCAGCAACAGCACATGGTGATCGCTGCCCATCACCACCAAACGCCCGCGCAGCAACGGGCCACGTTCCAGGTCGAACGGCGCCGAGGCTTCGCCGTGAATCAACGCGTCCAGCGCTTGCTGCGGTTGCGGGTGGCGGCGCAGGTCTTGCACTTGCAGCGGCAACACCTCTTCAGCGGGCACGATCAGCACCTTGGCGTCGTCGCCGTGCTGGGCGAAGCGGCTGCGCAAGGTTGCATGCCGCGCGACGATACGCGCCAGCGCCCGTTGCAGCGCCTCGACATGCAACTGCCCACGTAAACGCAAGCCGATAGGAATGTTGTAGGCGGTGTTGGCACCTTCCATCAGCGCCAAAAACCACAGGCGCTGTTGGGCGAAGGACAGCGGCACGTCGTCATCGCGATTGGCCGGAAGAATGTCCGGCAAAGTGCTGCGACCGGCTTTGGCGAGCACCTCGGCGACCGCCGCCAGCTCGGCATTGGCAAACAAATCGCCGAGTATCAGCTCGACACCGAGGCGCTGGCGCACTTGCGACACCATGCGCATGGCCAGCAGCGAGTGCCCGCCCAGCTCAAAGAAATGGTCGCGGCGCCCGACCCGCTCCACGTGCAACACATCGGCCCAAATCTGCGCCAACACACTTTCGATCTCGCCTTGCGGCGCCACGTATTCGCGGGTAAACAGCGCGGCCATGTCGGGCGCCGGCAGCGCCTTGCGGTCGAGTTTGCCGTTGGCGGTGAGCGGCAATGCCGCGAGTTTCACGTAGGCCACCGGGACCATATAGTCCGGCAGGTGCGCCACCAGGTGGGCGCGAATGTCGCCGACAGCCAACGCGTCGAACTGCGCATGCTCGGTGAAATACGCCACCAGGCGCTCCTCACGCACCAGCACCACGGCCTCCTGAATCCCGGGCAATTGGTTGAGTTGGGTTTCGATTTCGCCCAGCTCGATGCGCATGCCACGGATTTTCACCTGGTCGTCATTGCGCCCCAGGTATTCAAGCGTGCCGTCCGGCAACCAGCGCGCCAGGTCGCCGGTGCGGTACATGCGCCCGTCGTTAAACGGGTCCTGCAGGAAGCGCTCGGCTGTCAGTTCCGGGCGGTTCAGGTAACCCCGCGCCACGCCCTTGCCGCCCACATACAGCTCGCCCGCCACACCCAGCGGCACCAGCCGTTGCTGTTCATCCAGCAAGTACACCGTGACATTCGCGACCGGTTTGCCGATATGCAACGGCTGGCCGACCTCGACCTTGCCCGAGGTGGCAACCACGGTGGCCTCGGTGGGGCCGTAGTTGTTGATCAGTTCAAAACGCTGTGCACGCGCAAACTGGCGCAGCCGATCGCCGCCGATCAGCAGCGTGCGCAACGTCGGGTGTTCGATCTGCTGGCTGAACGCGTACTCGGCCACCGGCGTCGGCAAAAAGCACACGTCCAGCGGCTGCCCGCGCCACCACACCAGCAAGGCGTCGAGGTCTTCGGCGCCGTCGTGCGCCGGCGCCAGGTGCAAGGTCGCGCCCACACACAGCGCCGGCCAGACTTCCCAGGCCATTGCATCAAAGCCGAAACCCGCAACGCTGGCGGTGTGGCGCCCGGCACACAGGTCAAACGCGTGGCAATGCCAATCGACCAGATTCGCCACGGTGTGGTGCTCCACCATCACGCCTTTGGGCAGGCCGGTGGAGCCGGAGGTGTAGATCACGTACGCAAGGTTTTTCGGGCTGACGGCAACGCTGGGGTTATCCGTCGAAGCGTGTTGCCAGGTCACCCGATCCAGGGCGATCACCGGCACTTCGAGTGAGGGCAGGCGCGCGAGCAACGCGTGCTGGGTCAGCACCGCCACCGGCGCGCTGTCACTCAGCAAGTAGCTCAGGCGCTCGGCCGGGTGGGACGGGTCCACCGGCACATAGCAGGCACCCGCCTTGAGGATCGCCAGCAACCCGGCCAGGGTGTCGAGACCACGGCGCGCGACGATGGCCACGCGGTCGTCGGGTTTTACGCCCAGCGCCAACAGGTGATGGGCCAGCTGATTGGCGTGCTGATTCAGCGCGGCGTAGGTCAGTGAGTGGCCCTGATGTACCGCAGCAATAGCCTCGGGCGTGAGCGCCGCCTGCGCTTCAATCCGCGTGTGCAGCATAGTACTTTGGGGGATAGTACTTTGCGGGATGGTACTTTGGGGAAAAGTGGCTTGGGTGGCGTTGAACTGCTCAAGCAGTTGTTGTTGCTCGGCCACAGGCACTACCGACAGGTGATTCAGCGCGGTGTGCGGCGCCTGCTCCAGCGCAGTCACCAGGTTTTCCAGGGCGGTTTGCAAGTAGGCGCACACCCGCTGCGGGTCTACCGAGGTGCTGGCGAGCAGGCTCAGGCCGAAACCATCACCGAGGTCATCAACGCTCAAGGTCAGCGGGTAGTTGGTGCGTTCTTCGGCGCTGAGCGCTGCAATCCCGTGCCACGCCGACACGCCCTCGGCGCTGGCCGCCGGGGCGCTGTGGCGGTAGTTGAGCAACGCGCTGAACAACGGCGTCGGCGCCACAACGCCGCTGCAACGCTGGGCCAGCGCAAGCGGCGCATGCTCATGGCGCAGCAAGGTGGTCAAGCGCGTGTGGGTGGCTTTAACGCCGCTGCGTACGTCCTGGCCGTCCACGTCGACGCGAAACGGCAGCGTATTGATGAAGATACCCAGCGCGCGGTCCGTGCCATGGCTGCCTTGCATGCGGCCCATCAACACGGTGCCGAACACCACGTGCTGCTTGCCGGACAAGGCGCCCAATACTTGCGCCCAGCCCATATGAAACAGGCTGGCGGCGCTGACACTGAGTTGCCGCGCTTGCGCACGCAAGCGCTGCCCCAACTCGGCTGGCAGCGGCACGCTGACCTCCTGAATGCCGCGCGCATCGCCCTGCACGTCCTGCAACCCAAACGGCAAGGTCGGTTCGCTGATGTCGCCGAGCATCTGGCGGAAAAAGCTTTCGTGTTCCTGCTCGCTGATGCCCAAGCGCGCCTGCGCCACGTAATTGCGAAACGGCACCGCCTGACCCAGCGCTTCGCCGTGCCCCAGCAAGTACGCTTGCAGTTCATGGCACACCACTTCGAGCGCACTGTGGTCGAGGGCCATATGGTGGAACAACAACGTGGCGACAATGCACTGGTTCTGCGGGTCTTCGGCACGCACCAGGCGCAACAGCGGCGCCTGCGTCACGTCGAGGCGATAATGGCGGGCGTCGTACAGCGCGTGCAGTTGCGCGGCAATATCGCCGTCGGCCGGGTCCAGCGTCAGTGCCTGCACCGGCAGGCGCGCCTGGCGCCACACCACTTGCGACGGCTGTTGCAAACCGTCCCACACCACCCCGGTGCGCAAGATGTCGTGGCGGTCCATCACGCGTTGCAACGCGTCGGCAAACGCCTCGAAACGCGCCAGGCTGTCAAACGAAAACTGCGACTGCATCACGTACGGGTCGCCCTGCTCGGCGCTGACATGGTGGAACAGAATGCCTTCCTGCAACGGCGCCAGCGGGTAAATATCCTGAATATTCGCCACACCGCCGTCGACGCTGGCGACGATGCGGTCGATCTCTTCCTGGCTGAGTGTCGACAGGCTGAGCATGCCTGGTGTGATGTGTTCAGCGCCCGTCGGGATGGCGTTCGCCGGCACCTGCACCTCACCGGCCTTGGTCGCCGAGTACTCGCCGGCCTTGATCAGCTCGATCAGCGCGGGTTTGTGTTCGCGCAACGCCGCCAGTATCGCCGGCTCACTCAGCGCTTGTTTATTGCCTTGCACCGACAACTGCTCGCCCTTGAGCGCCAGTTGAATGTCCTTGGTTTTCAGTGTCGCCAACAGCTCAAAGAGGCTCACAGGACGATCTCCATTCGTTCAGTTATGGCGGCGTAGCCGGCCAGGGTTGGCGCTTCGAACAACGCCCTTACATCGGCTTCCATACCTTCCTGGCGCAGGCGGCCGATCAAGCTCATGGCGAGCAACGAGTGCCCACCCAGTTCAAAGAAATTGTCATGCCGCCCTACCCGCTCCACCTTCAGCAGTTCGGCCCAAAGTTCGGCCAAGAGGATTTCGGTCGCGCCTTGCGGCACTTCGTACTCACGCACTTGCAACGCATCCATGCCCGGTGCCGGCAGGGCCTTGCGGTCGAGTTTGCCGTTGGGGCTCAGCGGCAAGGCGTCGAGGTGCACGAACAGCGCGGGCACCATGAAGTCCGGCAGGTGCTGCAGCAGGTGCAGGCGCAGTTGTTCGATGTCGCTTGGCTGGCCGGTGTAGTACGCCACCAGCCGGTCTTCGCGCGCCACCACGGCGGCTTCGCTGACCTGCGGATGCTCCAGCAGCCGCGCCTGGATTTCGCCGAGTTCGATACGCAAGCCACGGATTTTCACCTGGTCATCGTTGCGGCCCAGGTACTCGATATTGCCGTCGGGCAAGTAACGGCCGACGTCACCGGTGCGGTACAGGCGCCCGTCGGTGAACGGGTCGTTGAGGAAGCGCTCGGCGGTCAGCTCAGGGCGGTTCAAGTAGCCGCGCGCGACTTGCACGCCGCCGATAAACAGCTCGCCGACCACACCCAATGGCAGCGGCTGCAACTGCGCATCCAGTACATACATGCGCGTGTTCGCAATCGGCTTGCCGATGGGGGTATTGTCCGGCACCTCGGCGCAGGCGCAGTTCCACGCGGTCACATCGACCGCCGCTTCGGTGGGGCCATACAAGTTGTACAAGCCAACCGCTGGCAATTGCTGCTTGAAGCGCCGCACCAGGCTGCCCGGCAAGGCTTCGCCGCTGCACATCACGCGCACCAGCCCACTCGCCTGGCTGATCTCGCCATGCGCCAGGAACACGTCGAGCATCGACGGCACAAAGTGCAGCGTGGTGATCTGCTCCGCCTCGATCACTTCGCACAGGTACGCCGGCTCCTTGTGCCCGCCAGGGCGCGCCATCACCAGCCGCGCGCCGGTGAACAGCGGCCAGAAAAACTCCCACACCGACACGTCGAAGCTGAACGGGGTTTTCTGCAGCACCGCGTCATGCGCGTTAAGGCCGTAGGCGTCCTGCATCCATAACAACCGGTTGACCACGCCTGCGTGTTCGTTGATCACGCCCTTGGGCTGGCCGGTGGAGCCAGAGGTGTAGATCACGTAGGCCATGTGCTGGGCGCTGAGGCCTGGCACTTGAGGGTTGCTGGCGGGCTGGTGCTGCCAGGTGTTGTGGTCCAGATCAATCACCGCCACATCGCCGAGCAAGCCACCGGTTGCGCCCTGCGCGAGCACCACCACAGGTGCGCTGTCGTGCAACATGTAGGCAATGCGCTCTGCTGGATACGCCGGGTCGAGCGGCACGTAGCCGCCGCCGGCCTTGAGGATGGCGAACAGGCCGATGACCATGTCCAGGCCACGCTCCAGGCAAATACCCACGCGCGAATCGGCTTGCACGCCGCGTTCACGCAGGTGATGCGCCAGGCGGTTGGCGCGTTCGTTGAGCGCTTGGTAGGTCAGGTGTTGCTCACCGGCTTTGACCGCCACGGCGTCTGGCGTGCGCGCCACCTGGGCTTCGAACAGGCCGTGCAGGGTTTGGTCGAGGTTGAAGTTGACGGTGGTGGCGTTGAACTCCACCAGCAGTTTTTGGCGTTCCTCGGCGCCCAGTACCGGCAGGCGATTGAGCGCCTGGTGCGGCGCCTGCTCCAAGGCTTCAACCAACCCGGCCAAGGCGTTCTGCATGTAGCCGCAGACCCGCTGCGCGTCAACCTGCGCCAGGGCCGTCACGTCATAGCCGTCGCCCAAGTCATCCACGTTCAAGGTCAACGGGTAATTGGTGCGCCCGTCATTGACCAGGGTTTGCATGCCTTGCCACGCTTGCTGCGCCTCGTGCGAGCGGGTTGCCGCGCCGCGATGGCGATAGTTGAGCATCGAACTGAACAGCGGCGCCGGGGCCGCCACCCCGCTGCAACGCTGGGCCAGCGCCAAGGAGGCGTGTTCATGCCCGAGCAACGCGGTGAGCCGCGCGTGGGTGGCCCGCACCGCAGCGCGTGCACCTTGCTCATCTATGTCCAGGCGCAACGGCAAGGTATTGATGAACACGCCAAGGGCACGGTCGGCGCCCTCGCCGCCTTGCAGGCGGCCGACCAATACCGTGCCGAACACCACGCTGTGGCGACCTGCGGTGGCCGCCAACACCTGGCCCCAGGCCAAGTGGAACAGGCTGGCCGTGCTTACCCCGAGCAGGCGTGCCTGAGCGCGCAGGCGGCGGTTGAGGTTTGCGTCCAGGCGCAGGCTATGCGCCTGGATGGCGCTGCCGTCGCCGCGCACGTCCTGCAAGCCGAACGGCAAGGTCGGTTCATCGACATCACCGAGCATCTCGCAGAAAAAGCGCTCGTGTTCGGCTTCGCTCACGCCCAGACGCGCTTGGGCCACGTAGTTGCGGTACGGCATCGGCGCCGTCGTCGGGGCGGCGTGGCCGAGCAAATGGCCCTGCATTTCGTGCAGCACCACGTCGAATGCGGTGTGGTCGAGGGCAATATGGTGATACAGCAACACCACCACCACGCGTGCGTTGGCCGGGTCGTTGGCGTACATCAGGCGAATCAGCGGCGCCTGGCTGATGTCGAGGCGAAAACGCCGCGCATCAAACCGCGCGTGCAGCCCGGCCAGTACATCACCTTGCAAGTGCAGTTCCTGCACGCTCAGCTCAGCCTTGCGCCACACCACTTGCAGAGGTTGCGCGAGGCCTTCCCAGACCACGCCGGTGCGCAGGATGTCGTGCCGGTCGATGACTAATTGCAACGCCTGGGCAAAGGCGTTCAGGCGCTCGATGCTGTCGAACGCCAAGTGCGATTGGAGCAGGTAAGGGTCGCCCTGCTCGGCGGTGATGTAGTGGTAAAGAATGCCCTCCTGCAACGGCGCCAGCGGGTAAATGTCTTGCACATTCGCGGCGCCGCCGGGGACGCGGCCGACCACCTCGTCGAGCGTCGATTGGTCCAGCTCAACCAGCGACAGCATGTCCGGGGTGATGCGCCGGCAGTCGGCAGCGATACGGTTGGGCGGCACCTGCACTTCGCGCCCGCTGCCCACGGCGGCGGCAAGCGCCGCCAGGGTTGGCTGGCTGAACAGGATGCGCACATCGGCGCTGAGGCTGACCTGGCGCATGCGCTCGATCAGGCTGACGGCCAACAACGAATGGCCGCCGAGTTCGAAGAAGTGGTCATGCCGACCGACCTGCTCCACCTGCAACACCTCGGCCCAAATGCGTGCCAGGGTGGTCTCGACCTCACCTTGCGGCGCTTCATAGTCCCGGCTCAGCAGCGCGGTGTGGTCGGGTTCCGGCAGGGCTTTGCGGTCCAGCTTGCCGTTGGCGGTCAGCGGCAGCGCGTCGAGTTTTACATAGGCCACCGGCACCAGCGCCTCGGGCAACTGCGCTTGCAGTTGCGCGCGCAGGTGTTCAATCGCAAGCGGGTAATGTTCGCTGAACCACGCCACCAAACGGCCGTCACGCACCAGCACCACCGCTTCGCCGACACCCTCAAGCGCGGCCAGGCAACTTTCGATTTCGCCCAGTTCGACGCGCACGCCGCGCACTTTCACCTGATCATCGTTGCGGCCCACGTAGTCGAGATTACCGTCGGGCAACCAGCGCACCAAATCGCCGCTGCGGTACATGCGCCCGCCGTTGAACGGATCATCCAGGAAGCGTTCGGCAGTCATCTCAGGCCGGTTCAAGTAGCCCCGCGCCACGCCGCTGCCACCCACATACAGCTCGCCGACAACCCCCACCGGCACCGGGCGCAGTTGTGCATCGAGCACGTAGACGTGGGTATTGGCAATCGGCCGACCGATCGGCAAGCCCTGCCCGGCGTGCACGCGGCCCGAGGTGGCAACCACCGTGGCTTCGGTGGGGCCGTAGTTGTTGATCACTGCAAAGCGCTGTTCCTGTGTGAACTGGCGCAGGCGATCGCCACCGATCAGCAGGGTGCGCAAGCTCGGGTGTTGCAGGTTTTGGCTGAACGCGTATTCGGCCACCGGAGTCGGCAGGAAGCTGACCTCCAGCGGCTGTGCCAACCACCAGGCGAGCAGCGCGTCGATGTTTTGATTGCCAACATCGGCCGGCGGCAGGTGCAGGGTTGCGCCTGCGCACAGTGCTGGCCAGACCTCCCAGGCCATCGCGTCAAACCCGAAACCGGCGACGCTGCTGGTGTGGCTGCGCGCATCCAGCTCGAAGGCTGCGCAGTGCCAGTGCACCAGGTTTGCCACGCTGCGGTGTTCGACCATCACGCCCTTGGGCTGGCCGGTGGAGCCTGAGGTGTAGATCACGTAGGCCAGGTGCGCCGGGGTCAGCGTTTCGAGCTGAGGATTGGTCACCGCGTGGTGCTGCCAACGGTGGTCAAGCAGGTTGACCGCTGTGACGGCGCCCAACAGTTCGCGGGTGCCTGGCTCGGCCAGTACGGCCACCGGCGCGCTGTCCTGCAACAGGTAGGCGATTCGCTCGGCCGGGTGCGCCGGGTCGATAGGCACATAGCCTGCACCGGCCTTGAGAATGCCCAGCAGCCCCACCAACATTTGCGGGCCACGCCGGCAGCAAATCGCCACGCGGTCATCCGGTTGCACACCGAGTGCCAGCAGGTGATGGGCCAGTTGGTTGGCACGTTGGTTGAGTTGCTGATAGGTCAGCGACTCGTCGCCTTGCTGCACGGCAATCGCCTGCGGCTGGCGCTCGGCTTGGGCCTCAACGGCCGCGTGCAGCGTGTGCCCGGTTGGGTAATGCGCGGCGCTGGCGTTGAATTCACGCAGCAGCGTTTCGCGTTCCGCTGCGGGCAGAATATCCAATTGATTCAGCGCTGTTCGCGGTGCGTTTTCCAGGCTGCCAACCAGTTGCGCCACGGCGTTGTGCATGTAACCACACACACGCTCGGCGCCGATCTGCGGCAGCGCCAGCACGCTGAGGCCAAAGCCTGCGCCAAAATCATCGACGCTGAGGGTCAGCGGGTAGTTGCTGCGCTCTTCGCCGCCCAACAGTTGCACACCTTCCCAGATGCCGTGGCCATCGCGGGCCATTTCGCCGGGGTTACTGTGACGGTAATTGAGCAACGCGCTGAACAGCGGCACCGCCGTCGGCACGCCACTGCAACGCTGGGCCAGTGCCAGCGAGGCATGTTCATGGCCGAGCAATGCGCTGAGTCGCGCGTGGGTCGCCTTGACCGCAATGGCGGCACCGGCGGCCACATTCACGCGCAGCGGCAAGGTGTTGATGAACATGCCCAGCGCACGGTCGGCGCCCTCACCGGCCTGCATGCGGCCCATCAATACGGTGCCGAACACCACCTCGTCACGCCCGCACACCAGCCCCAGCACCTGCGCCCAAGCGAGGTGCATGACGCTGGCCGCGCTGACGCCCAGCACCCGCGCTTGCTCACGCACGCGCACCGCCAGTGCCGCGTCCAGTGGCACGTGTGCTTCCTCAATGTCGCGGCCATCGCCCTGCACATCCTGCACGCCAAACG
The DNA here is from genome assembly GCF_049199985.1 of Pseudomonas kitaguniensis. Lineage (NCBI taxonomy): Bacteria > Pseudomonadati > Pseudomonadota > Gammaproteobacteria > Pseudomonadales > Pseudomonadaceae > Pseudomonas > Pseudomonas kitaguniensis. The sequence continues at coordinate 52,170 of NZ_JBLZPT010000025.1, read as the reverse complement.
GCAGGGTCGGCTCGTCGATGTCGGCGAGCATGTCGCAAAAGAACTGCTCGTGTTCCGCCACGCTCACACCCAGGCGCGCCTGGGCCACATAGTTACGGAACGGTGCGGCGTGCGGCAGCGCATCCGCCTGGTTGAACAGGAACGCGCGCATTTCTTCGCCGACCACTTCCATTGCGGTGTGGTCGAGCGCCAAGTGGTGGAACAGCAGGATCGCCGCGACCCGATTATTCGTCGGGTCCTCGGCGTAGACCATGCGCAGCAGCGGCGCCTGAGTGATGTCGAGGCGGTAGTGCCGCGCATCGAAGCGCGCGTGCAATTGTTCGATGATGCCGCCTTGTGCCGCGTCCAGCGCAACGTCCTGCACCACCAGTTGCGCCTCGCGCCAAACCACTTGCACCGGGCTGTCGAGGCCTTCCCAGACCACGCCGGTGCGCAGGATGTCGTGGCGCGCCACCACCTGTTGCAGCGCACGCATGAACCCGTGCAAGCGCTCAAGGCTGTCAAACGCCATGCGCGATTGCAGCAAGTACGGGTCGCCCTGCTCGGCGCTGATGTGGTGGTACAAAATACCTTCCTGCAACGGCGCCAGCGGGTAGATGTCTTGCACATTGGCCGCGCCGCCGGGCACGCTGGCGACGATTCGGTCAATCGCGGCCTGGTCGAGCTGCACCAGCGTCAGCATGGCTGGAGTGATCTGTGTGCATCCCGCCGGAATGCCATTCGCCGGCACCACAATTTCGCGCCCGCTGCCCACCGCCGCCGCCAGCGCTGCCAGGCTTGGCTGGCTGAACAACACGCGTACATCGGCGCTCAGGCCGACCTGCCGCATGCGTTCAATCACGCTGACCGCGAGCAGCGAATGCCCGCCCAGCTCGAAGAAATGATCGTGCCGACCCACGCGTTCCAGCTTGAGCACGTCTTGCCAAATCTGCGCCAGCAGGGTTTCTACCTCGCCCTGCGGCGCTTCGTAGCCACGGCTGAGCAGCGCGCTCTGGTCCGGCACCGGCAGGGCCTTGCGGTCGAGCTTGCCGTTGGCGGTCAGCGGCAGCAGCGCCAGCCACACATACGCCGAAGGCACCATGTAATCCGGCAACTGGCCTTGCAGGTGCGCGCGCAACGCTTCGATGTCCAACGGCGCCTGCGCGGTGTAGTAAGCCACCAGGCGCTTGTCTCCCGGTTCGTCTTCGCGGGCCAGCACCACCGCGTCTTTGACACCGACGCAGGTGGCCAGGCAGGTTTCGATTTCGCCGGGCTCGATACGGAAGCCGCGAATTTTAACTTGCAGGTCATTGCGCCCCTGGTACAACAAGGTGCCGTCGACCTGCCAACTGGCCAAGTCGCCGCTGCGGTACAGCAGGCCTTCGCCAAACGGGTTGGCGATGAATTTTTCGGCGGTCAGTTGCGGCTGGTTCAAATACCCGATGGCCACGCCCGCACCACCGATATACAACTCGCCGACCACGCCCAACGGCAGCAGTTGCTGGCGCGCATCCAGCACGTAGGCCTGCGCATTCGCAATCGGCCGGCCAATCGGAATGCCGCCCGCAGCCAGCGCGGTGATTTCAAAGGTGGTGGAGAACGTGGTGGCTTCGGTCGGCCCGTAGCCGTTCAACAGGTGCTGCGGTTTGCCGTGGGTGAGCACGCGGCCAATCACCAGCGGGTCAAGCACATCACCGCCAACGATCAGGTAGCGCAACTGGCGCAGTACCGGCATCAACGCATCGGCGTACTGATGGAACAGCCCGGCGGTCATCCACAACACGCTGATGGCTTGCTCTTGCAACAGCGCAGCAAACGCAGCTTGGGACAGCAGCACTGCCTGCTCGACCACCACCACGCAACCGCCATTGAGCAGCGGCGCCCACACATCAAGGGTGCTTGCGTCGAACGCCGGGTTAGACGCGAACGCCACACGGTCGCGCGGGTTGAACTCGGCGTAGCCGTTGTTCAGCACCAGCCGCGAGATCGCGCGGTGCGGCACTTGCACACCCTTCGGTGCGCCGGTGGAACCGGAGGTGTACATGATGTACGCAACGCTTTGCGCAGACTGCGCCACCTCGGGGTTGCGTGGCGACAGTGCTTCCAGGTTCAACTCGGCGAGGTTATTCAGCACATGGCGCGCACCGCTGTCCTGCACGATAAACGCCTGGCGTTCCACCGGGGCGTTGACGTCCAGCGGCACGTAGACCGCCGCGCACTTGAGGATCGCCAGTTGGCACACCAGCAAATCCAGCGAGCGCGGCAGTGCAATCGCCACGCTTTCGCCGGGCTGCACCCCCTGATTGATCAAGTGATGGGCGAGTCGATTGGCACGGTGGTTGAGGTCGCGATAACTCAACGACAATTCACCCTGCACCGCCGCAATGGCTTCGGGACGCGCCAGCACCTGGGCTTCGAACAGTTGCTGCACGGTCAACTGCGACGGGTATTCACGGGCGGTCGCGTTGAAGCCCACCAACAGTTGCTGCCGCTCGGCAGGCGGCACAATCGACACCGCGTGCAACGGCGTGGTGGGCGCCTGTTGCAGCGCGGTCACGAGGTTGCGCAAGGCGGTAAGCATGTAGTCGCCCACGCGCTGAACATCCAGGGTGGCCACGCCTTGCACGGTGAGCGCAAAGCCTGTGCCGAGGTCATCGACGTTCAACACCAGCGGGTAGTTGCTGCGCTCTTCAGAACTCAGAATTTCGATACCGGAGGCAGCAAACGGGCTGTCCCCCGGCGCTTCGCCCGGCGCGCTGTGACGGTAGTTGAGCAAGGTGCTGAACAACGGCAAAGAGCCGGGCACGCCGCTGCAACGCTGGGCCAGCGACAGCGAAGCATGTTCATGCCCAAGCAATTGCGCGAGGCGCGCGTGGGTGGCACGCACCCCGGCTTGCACGCCAACGGCACCGAGGCTGACGCGCAGCGGCAAGGTGTTGATGAACATCCCCAACGCGCGGTCGGCGCCCTCACCGCCTTGCATGCGGCCCAGCAGCACGGTGCCGAACACCACGTCTTGCTGGCCGGACACCTGCGCCAACACCTGCGCCCACGCCAGGTGCACCAGGCTGGCAGTGCTCACGCCGAGTTGCCGTGCCTGCTCGCGCAGCCCATGGCTCAGCGCCGGTTCGAGCGGCAGATGCGCCTCGACGATGCCACTGCCATCGCCATTCACGTCGTGCAAGCCGAAGGCCAACGTCGGCTCGTCAATATCGCTGAGCATGTCGCTGAAAAACGCTTCATGTTGCGCCTGCGTGACACCCAGCCGCGCCTGCGCCACGTAGTTGCGGTACTGCACCGCGTCGGGCAGTTGCGCGCTGCTGCCAGCCAGGCTGGCGCTCATCTCTTGCACCAGCACTTGCAGGGCCGTGTGGTCGAGCAAGATATGGTGCAGGAGCAAAATACCGACGTAGCGGCTTTGCTCCTGCGCGTAGCCAAAATGCATCAGCGAGGCGCGCGACAGGTCGAGGCGATAGTGGCGCGGGTCAAAGCGTTGTTGCAGTTGCGCCAAGGCATCGCTGCCTTGGGTTTGAATACGCTCGACGGCCAATGAAGCCTGGCGCACCACCACTTGCACCGGCTCCTCCAGGCCTTCCCAGATAATCGCGGTGCGCAGGATGTCGTTGCGCTCGATCACGCTGTGCAGCGCGCGAACAAACGCGTCCACCGCCGCTTGGTCGGCAAAGCTGAACTGCACCTGCAACACGTAGGGGTCGCCCTCGGTGGTTGCCAGGTGATGGTAAAGAATACCCGCCTGCAACGGCGCCAGCCCGTAGATGTCCTGCACGTTGGCAATGCCACCGGGGACCTTGCCGAGAATGTGCTCGATAGCGACCTGGTCGAGGTTCACCAGCGGCAGCATGTCGGGCGTGATGTGCTGGCTGGCGGGTGTGATCAGGTTGTGTGGCACCACAACTTCCTGTTGCCCGCCGACCGCCGCAGCCAGTGCCGCCAGTGTCGGCTGACCAAACAGCACGCGCACATCGGCGCTCAAATCGACCTGACGCATGCGTTCGATCAGCTTGACCGCCAGCAGCGAGTGGCCGCCGAGTTCGAAGAAGTTATCGTCGCGGCCGACGCGGTCGAGCTTCAACAGCTCCTGCCAGAGGCCGGCGATGGCAGTTTCCACCGCGCCTTGCGGGGCGGCGTAGTCACGCCGCGCCAATGCGTCGGCATCCGGCGCGGGCAGCGCCTTGCGGTCGAGCTTGCCGTTGGTGGTCAGCGGCAAGGTATCCAAACGCACGAAGGCGCTCGGCAGCATGTGTTCGGCGAGGCTCAGCAGCAGATGGTCACGCAACGCGGCGACGCTGAGTTCGCCCTCGGCCACCACGTAGGCCACCAGGCGCTTGTCACCCGGTTCATCTTCGCGGGCGATGACCACCGCCTCACGCACGCCCGGCGCGGTGGCCAGGCGCGCTTCGATTTCGCCCAACTCGATACGGAAACCACGGATTTTCACCTGGTCATCGTTACGCCCCAGGTACTCAACGCTGCCGTCGGCGAGCAGGCGGCCGAGGTCGCCGGTTTTGTACATGCGCAGGCCGGTGGCCGGGTCAGCCAGGAAGCGCTCGGCGTTCAGCGCATCGCGGTTCAGATAACCGCGCGCTACGCCGGCACCGCCGACGTACAACTCGCCGACCACGCCAAACGGCAGCGGCTCACGGTGTTCGTCGAGCACGTAGAGTTGCAGGTCGGGAATGCGCACGCCAATCGGGCTGACACCGACGCGCTGCGCGTCGGCCGCTTGCAGCGCGCAGTACGTCACGTGCACGGTGGTTTCGGTGATGCCGTACATGTTCACCAGTTGCGTACCGGCGTTCATGGCGCGCGCATACCACGGCTTGAGCATGCCCGGTTCCAGCGCTTCGCCGCCGAAAATAACCTGGCGCAGCGAATGCGCTTGAGCGCTGTGTGCCTGAGCCGCGATCAATGGGCGGAACGCGCTGGGCGTCTGGTTAAGAATGCTCACGCGCGCGTCGCAAAGCAGCGCATAGCAGTCTTGCGGCGAGCGGCTGACCCATTGCGGCACGATCAGCAACTGGCCGCCGTGCATCAGCGCGCCCCAGATTTCCCACACCGAAAAGTCAAACGCGAAGGAATGGAACAGCGCCCACACATCGGTGTGGTTAAAGCCGAACCAGTGTTCGGTGGCCGTGAACAGCCGCGCGACCTGGCGGTGTTCGATCATCACGCCTTTGGGCAGCCCGGTGGAGCCGGAGGTGTAGATCACGTAGGCAAGGTTGGCCGCGCTGAGGGTGAGCCGAGGGTTGACGATGGACTCCTGGCGCAGGCTGTTGAGGTCGATTTGCGCCAGGTCGCCGACCAGGTGGCAGGTGTTGGCTTGCACCAGCACGGCCAACGGCTGGCTGTCGGCCAGGGTGTAGGCGATGCGTTCCAGCGGGTACGCCGGGTCGATCGGCACATACCCGGCGCCGGCCTTGAGAATGCCCAACAGGCCGATGATCATCTCCGGGCCACGCTCTACGCAGATGGCCACGCGGTCATCCGGGCGCACGCCTTGCGCGAGCAGGCGGTGGGCAACCTGGTTGGCGCGTTCGTTGAGTTGGCGGTAGGTCAGGCGCTGGTCGTCAAAGCGCAGGGCAATGGCGGTGGGCTGGGCGGCGGCGTGGGTTTCAACCTGCTGGTGAATCAGCGCGGTGTCGGCGTAGTGCGAGGGGCTCTGGTTGAGCGTGTGCAGCAGGTTCAGGCGTTCATCGTGAGGCAGTATATTCAGGCCGCTGAGCGGCGAATCCGGTCGCTGTTCCAGCGCGTCGGCGAGGCTCTGCAGCGCGGTATGCAGGTAAGCGGCGACGCGCTGGGCGCCGATGGCCGTGTCAACCATCACCGTCAGCGCAAAGTCTTCACCCAGGTCATCCACGTTAACCGTCAGCGGGTAGTTGGTGCGCTCTTCGGCGCCGAGCACCTGAATGCCTTCGGCCACTTCGATCACCGCCGCCATGTCGGTAGCGGCGCTGTGGCGGTAGTTGAGTATCGCGCTGAACAACGGGGTCGGCGCGGCCACGCCACTGCAGCGCTGGGCCAACGCCAACGACGCATGTTCGTGGTTGAGCAACGTGCTCAGCCGCGCATGCGTGGCTTTGACCCCGGCGCGCACGCCTTGCTCGCCGACATCCACACGCAACGGCAGCGTGTTGATGAACATGCCTAACGCGCGCTCACCGCCCTCGCCTGCGCCCATACGCCCGAGCATCACGCTGCCGAACACCACCGCCTCGCGGCCGGCGACCACGCCCAATACGCGGGCGAGCGCCACGTGCATGATGCTCGCCACACTCACCCCGAGCGGTCGCGCCAGGCTGCGCAGGCGGCGGCTCAAGGCGCTGTCGACAGGCAGGCGGGCTTCATCGATGCCCTGGCCATCGCCCTGCACATCCTGCAAGCCGAACGGCAACGTCGGTTCATCGATGTCGGCAAGCATCTCGCGGAAAAACGCCTCGTGCGCTTGCGCGCTGACGCCATCGCGCACCTGGGCGATGTAGCTGCGAAACGCTACCGGCTCAGCGGCCAGGGCTTGCTCGCCGGCCAGGTACAACTGGATTTCATGGCGCACGCCATCCAGCGCGGTGTGGTCCAGAATCGTGTGGTGGAACAACAGCATCGCCACCACGCGCTGGTTGGCCGGGTCGTCGGCAAACACCAGGCGCAGCAGCGGCGCCTGGCCCAGGTCCATGCGATAAGTGCGTGCATCAAACCGCGCGAGTAACTGCGCGAGCACGTCAGCGCCGTTGAAGTGCGCCTCTTCGCAGGCCAGGGTTGCTGTGCGCCACACCACTTGCAGTGGCTCATCGAGGCGCTCCCAGACCATTGAGGTGCGCAGAATATCGTGGCGGTCGATGACCCACTGCAGCGCCTCGGCAAATGCCTGCAACCGCGCGCGGCTGTCAAACACAAACTGTGCGTGCAGCACGTAGGGGTCGCCCTGCTCGGCCGAAAGGTGGTGATAAAGCATGCCCTCCTGCAGCGGCGCCAGCGGGTAAATATCCTGCACATTCGCGGCGCCGCCGGGGATGGCGGCGACGATACGCTCAATGGCCGGCTGGTCGAGGTTGACCAGCGGCAGCATCTGCGGGGTGATGCGGTAGGCCGGGCTGAGCCAGTCGCCGCCATGTTCGGCTACAAACTGCAGCAGGCGAGGCTTGTGGGCGATCAGTTGATCCCACAGCGCATCCCCCAGCGCGTCATCGTCGCCCAGTATGATCAAGTCGCCCTCTTCCAGTTGAAGACGGATCGCGTGGGTGGAAATCGCTGCCAATAATTCGCTGAACTGCATGGGGGTAACCTGCCTGATAAGTCACGGTGAAGGAGAAAGTCCGTTTTCAGCTGCCGCTTGAATCGGGTGTTCCAGGCGCCTTTAAAAAAACAGGCGCAGCCGAAAGCCTTGAGAGGCTTGCAGCGAACTTGGGAAACTAAGGCGTTTGGCCACTGGGGGGTGACATGGGAACTGGGGACAAGCGGGAATCTGGCAGGGGGAACTTTTACAACGTGCGCGCTAGAGGTTATCGATATGCCGGTAGTCGAGGTGCAGCGCGCGCGCCAGTTGTTCTGCGCGCCCCAGCGTGATCGGGCCACGCTCGATGTCGACCAATAAGCCCAGGCAATCAAGCACCGGCAAACCGGCGAGGGCTTTCAGCCGCCCATCGGTAATCACCAGCAAGCGCTGCTGTTCGGCAGGGTAACGCCGGCGCCGCGCCTGCAGCCAATGCGCGGCTTCGCACAGCGCCGCCAACAACGGCGTACCGCCGCCCGCGCCGAGTTGATCGAGCCAGCCGGCCAAGCTTTTCGCCGCTTTGAGGCCCTGCACTTGCCACGTGGGCGATTGCCCGCTGGCGGTCAACAACGCCATGCGCGCGCGTTGCCGGTAGGCGTCGTCAAACAGCTGGGCCAACAACCCTTTGGCATCGCTTAACGCGCGATGGCGCCGCGTGGACGCCGACGCGTCGACAATCACCAGCCATAATTCATCGGCCGAACGGCTGCGCAGGTGGTAGCGCAGATCTTCACGACTGTGCGGCCGGCCACCGAGCAAAGTGCCCGGCCAGTTGATCGAGCCTTGCCGGGCGCTGCGCGCCTTGCCGTGCCTGCCTTTATCGAGTCGGCCCGCCTTGGGCCGGGCATCCGCCCCCGCGTCAGGTCGAGGGCGAATGCCTAGGGCTTTTTTGGCCAGGCGGGCACTTCACGGCGCGCGCCGGTGGGCAACGCCGGTGCAGGCGTGTCGCCCCACTGGCCTTGGCCGGGTGAGGTGTCTGAGGGTTGCGGCGCCTGGCCCTGATGGGGTTGGCTGGCGGGTGGCGAGTGTGGCTGGCGGCGATGGCGCAAGGCAAATTCGGCCACGGCGTCAATGTCTTCTTCGGCGATCGCGCTAGCCCCGCGCCACGCCGCGTGCGCGCGTGCGCCGCGCAACCACACCAGGTCTGCGCGCAAGCCATCGACCCCAGCAGCGAAACAACGCTCAGTGATCTGCGCCAAGCTGTGGTCATCCAGGTCGATGCTGTCGAGCCGCGCCCGCGCTTGCGTGCAGCGCTCGCGCAACGCCGCTTGCTGCTCGGCCCATTGCGTGCAGAACGCAGCCGGGTCGCTGTCGAAATCCAGGCGACGACGGATGATTTGCCCGCGCTCGGCAGGCACGGTTTGCCCGCTCAGCGCCACGTTGAAACCGAAGCGGTCAAGCAGTTGCGGGCGCAACTCGCCCTCCTCCGGGTTCATGGTGCCGATCAGCACGAAACGTGCGGAATGGCGGTGGGAGATGCCGTCGCGCTCAATCAGGTTGGTGCCGCTGGCGGCCACGTCCAGCAGCAGGTCGACCAAGTGGTCGGCGAGCAAGTTGACTTCATCGACATACAGCACGCCGCCATCGGCCTTGGCCAGCACACCGGGGGAAAACTGCGCGCGGCCTTCGCCGAGCGCGGCGTCCAGGTCCAGCGTGCCGATCAGGCGCTCTTCGGTCGCGCCCAACGGCAAGGTCACGAACTGCCCGCTGGCTAACAGGTCCGCCAGGCCGCGTGCGAGTGTGGACTTGGCCATGCCGCGCGGGCCTTCGATCAATACGCCGCCGATTTTTGGGTCGATGGCGGTGAGGCACAGGGCCAGTTTAAGCGCATCGGCACCGACGACGGCGCAGAGCGGGAAATGCGGAATATCAGTCATGCGAGCCCTCGGTGAATATCATCGCGCAGCAGACGCTTACAGCTTGCAGCTTGCAGCTTGTAGCTTGCAGCTACCAACTATTAGCCTGTAACAAGCGCCTCATCCTTCTTCTATATCCAGCAACAGGTTTTCCAGCGCCTCGCGGTACGCCCCCGGTTCTTGCCACATGCCGCGCTGTTGGGCTTCGAGCATGCGTTCGGTCATGTCGCGCAAGGCGTCGGGGTTGTGCTGCTGCACAAAGGCGCGGGTGTCGGCGTCGAGCAAATAGGCGTCGGCGAGCAAGGCGTATTGGTGGTCGTCGATCAGCGCGGTGGTCGCGTCGAAGGCGAACAGGTTGTCCACAGTCGCGGCCATTTCAAACGCGCCTTTATAGCCATGGCGTTTTACGCCTTCGATCCACTTGGGGTTGGCGGCGCGGGAACGGATCACCCGGTTCAGCTCTTCCTTCAAGGTGCGAATCTTCGGCAGGTCCGGCTGGCTATGGTCGCCGTGATAACTGGCGGCCTTGTCACCGCTCAGGGTTTCCACGGCGGCGAGCATGCCGCCCTGGAACTGGTAATAATCGTTGGAGTCGAGCAGGTCGTGCTCGCGGTTATCCTGGTTCTGCACCACGGCCTGCACCTGGCTCAAGCGCTGGGCGAATTGTTCGCGGGCGGCGGTGCCTTCATCGGAGCCGCCATAGGCATAGCCGCCCCAGTTCAGGTAGACCTCGGCCAAGTCTTCGCGGCTCTGCCACAGGCGACCGTCAATCGCGCCCTGCACGCCCGCGCCATAGGCACCGGGCTTGGCGCCAAAAATGCGCCAGCCGGCCTGTTTGGCCGCAGCCTCTTCATCCAGGCCCGACAGGCGCAGCGCTTCGCGTTCGCTGCGCACTTTGGCGGCCAGCGGGTTCATCGCGTCCGGCTCATCCAGCGCCGCCACCGCTTGCACCGCCGCGTCGAACAGGCGGATCAGGTTGGCAAACGCATCCCGGAAGAACCCGGACACGCGCAGCGTCACATCAACGCGCGGGCGATCCAACAGGCTGATCGGCAAAATTTCAAAGTCATCCACGCGCTGGCTGCCGGTGGCCCACACCGGGCGCACGCCCATCAACGCCATGGCCTGAGCCATGTCATCGCCGCCGGTGCGCATGGTCGCGGTGCCCCACACCGACAGGCCGATCTGGCGCAAATGGTCGCCGTGGTCTTGCAAATGCCGCTCAAGAATCAGGTTGGCGGATTGAAAGCCGATACGCCACGCCGTGGTGGTGGGCAAATTGCGCACGTCCACGCTGAAGAAGTTGCGCCCGGTGGGCAGCACGTCGAGGCGCCCACGGCTGGGCGCACCGCTGGGGCCTGCCGGCACGAAGCGCCCACTCAAGGCGTCGAGTAAACCGCGCATTTCCGCTGTCCCGCACGCGTCCAGGCGCGGCGCAACGACAATGCGCAGGTTCTCGATGACGGCCTTCACAGCCTCCCAACCCGGCTGTTCAAGCGGCTCGACCGGGCCTTCAAGGGCTTGCTCGATCAACCGCGCGGCGTACAACTCCAACCGCTCGCGGGTGTCACCGGCGGTGCGCCAAAGCTGTTGATCGATTTGCTGCAGCACCTGCGGGCGGCGCCCGGTCCAGGGCTCGGCGAGCGCGCAATCGAGCGGGTCAAAGCCCAGTTCGAAGGCCTTGGCCAATACGCGCAGCAAGCTCGATTGCGCGCCACGCCCATCGCCCCGCGGGATGCGCAGCAAGGCCAGCAGGGTGTCGATGCGCAAGCGGCCTTGCGGCGACTCGCCAAAAATATGCAGGCCGTCGCGAATCTGCGATTCCTTCAAGTCGCACAGGTAGGTGTCGAGGCGCGGCAACCAGACTGCCGCATCAACCTCACTGCCCATCTGCAGCTCTTGATCAATCCGGGTTTCGCGCACCAGCTTGAGAATGTCTTTTTGCAGTTCCAGCGCGCGGCGCGGGTCGAGCAATTGCGCTTCGTAGTATTCGTCCGCCAACAGCTCAAGGTCGCGCAACGGCCCGTAGGTTTCGGCACGGGTCAGCGGCGGCATCAAGTGGTCGATGATCACCGCCTGAGTGCGGCGCTTGGCTTGGGCGCCTTCACCTGGGTCGTTGACGATAAACGGGTAGATATTCGGCAGCGGCCCCAGCAGCGCGTCGGGCCAGCAGTGTTGCGACAGGCCCACACCTTTACCCGGCAACCATTCGAGGTTGCCGTGCTTGCCGACGTGAATCACGCCGTGAGCGCCGTAGGTGTGGCGCAACCAGAAGTAGAAGGCTAAATAGCCGTGCGGCGGTACCAGGTCCGGGTCGTGGTAGACCGCGCTGTGGTCCACCTGATAACCGCGCGCCGGCTGGATGCCGACAAAGGTCAGGCCCAGCCGCAGGCCGGCGATCATCAGGCGGCCGTCACGAAACATCGGGTCGTTGTGCGGCGTGCCCCAGCGCGCCAGCACGGCTTGGCGATTGGCCTCTGGCAAGCGGCTGAACATCGCCTCGTAGTCATCCAGGCTGAGGCTTTGGTGGCACGGGCGCAGGTCGAGGCTGTCGAGGTCGTTGGTGACGCCGCCGAGCAACTCATGAATCAACGCCGTGCCGCTGTCGGGCAGCGCGTCCGGCAGCGGATAGCCTTCGGCTTGCAACGCGCGCAGGATATTCAACGCCGCCGCCGGGGTATCCAGGCCCACGCCGTTACCGATGCGGCCGTCGCGGGTCGGGTAGTTGGCGAGGATCAGCGCGATGCGCTTGTGCGCATTCGGCACCCGCGCCAACTCGACCCAGCGGCGCGCCAGCTCGGCCACAAAATCCATGCGCTCGGGCGCTGCGCGGTAGCACACCACGTCCGACTGGCTGCGCTCACTGCGCCAGGCCAAATCCTTGAAGCTGATGGGCCGGCTGATGATGCGCCCATCCAGCTCCGGCAAGGCGATGTGCATCGCCAAATCACGCGGGCCAAGGCCTTGTGCGCTGGCCTCCCAGCCGGGCTGATTGTCTTGCGCGCAAATCGCCTGGATCACCGGAATATTACGCCGAAACGGGCGCAGATCCGGCGCTTCAGGGCTGGACTGGGCAAAGCCGGTGGTGTTCAGAATCACCGCCGCGTGCACCTCATCCAGCAAGTCCTCGACCACCGCTAGGCAACCGGGTTCTTTCAAACTGGCCACCGCGATGGGCAACGGGTTAAGGCCCGCCGCTTGCAAGCGCTGGCAGAACACGTCGATAAAACCGGTATTCGCCGCCTGCAAATGCGAGCGGTAGAACAGTACCGCAGCCACCGGAAACTCGGCGTGCCAATCCGCCTGCCAGTCATTCAGCCGCGCGTTGGTTTTATGCGGGTGATAAATCGCCGTGCGCGGCAGTGTTTGCGGCTCGGCCCACGCGTAGTCGCGGCCAAAGTGAGTGCTGGCCAGGCAGCGATAAAAATCCAGCGCGTTGCCCAAGCCGCCCTGGCGCAAAAAATGCCAGAGGCGCTCACGCGCTTCGACGCTGACGGTACTCAGGCCACTCAACTCCGGGTCGGGGCGATCACACCCCGGCACCAGGATCAACTGCACGCCACGCTCGGCCAATGCCACCAGACGCTCGACGCCATAACGCCAATAACCGATGCCGCCGTGCAGCGAGATCAGGATGACTTTGGCGTGCTGTAGCACCTCGTCGACGTACAGGTCGACCGACGCATGGTTTTGCACCTGCATGGGGTTAGCCAGGCGAAAGCTCGGGTAATCGTCGGGCAGTTGCCGGGCCGCTTCGGCGAGCAGCGCCAAGCTGGAATCGCCGCTGCACAGGATAACCAGCTCGGCAGGGGTTTGGCCCAAGTCGGCAATATTATCGTCCGAGACGAAACCGCCCGGCTGAGTCCTGAGCAGGTGCATGGCTTAAACGCTGAGCGCGGTGCGCAGTTGCGCTTCAAGGCCGGCCGCGTCGAGGTCTTGGCCGATCAACACCAACCGCGTGATGCGCGCTTCATCGGCGCCCCAGGCACGGTCGAAATGTTTGTCGAAACGCGTACCCACACCCTGAATCAGCAGGCGCATCGGCTTGTTCGGGATCGCCGCAAAGCCTTTGACGCGCAAAATACCGTGCTGCACAACCAACTGCGCCAGCGCGTCTAGCAGCAAAGCTTCGTCGGCTTGCGGCAGGTCGATGGAGATCGAGTCGAAGGCGTCATGATCGTGGTCATGCTCATCGCCGCCGTCGTGGTGGCTTTCATGGTGGCTATGGCGGCCGTCGATATGTTCTTCGGCGCCGGCGCCCAGGCCGATCAGCACGTCCAACGGCACGCGACCGCTGCTGGCTTCGATGATTTTAACGGCAGGCGGCAACTCCTCGGCGACTTCCAGGCGCACGCGGGCCAGGTCTTCGGGGCTGATCAGGTCGGATTTATTCAAAATCACCAGGTCGGCGCTGGCCAGTTGGTCGGCGAACAGCTCGTGCAGTGGCGATTCGTGGTCAAGGTTCGGGTCGAGCTTGCGCTGCGCATCGACCTGGTCCGGGAATGCGGCAAAGGTGCCGGCGGCCACGGCCGGGCTGTCGACCACGGTGATCACCGCGTCAACCGTGCAGGCACTGCGAATTTCCGGCCACTGGAAGGCTTGCACCAAGGGTTTTGGCAGGGCCAGGCCCGAGGTTTCGATCAGGATGTGGTCAAGGTCACCGCGACGCGCGACCAATTCGCGCATCACCGGGAAGAATTCTTCCTGAACGGTGCAGCACAGGCAGCCGTTGGCCAGCTCATAGACACGGCCGTTGGCTTCTTCTTCGGTACACCCGATGGAGCACTGCTTGAGGATTTCACCGTCGATGCCCAACTCACCGAACTCATTGACGATCACCGCGATACGACGGCCCTGGGCGTTGTCGAGCATGTGACGCAACAAGGTGGTTTTGCCCGAGCCGAGGAAGCCGGTAACGATGGTGACGGGGAGTTTAGCCAGTGTTTTCATCGGATGCCCTTTGGGGCGGGCATACGGGACGATAAGCCCTGCGGCGGCGCGCAGTAGCGGGTTTCGTCACCGGATCACCCCGCCCGGTTGAAGTAGAAAATCGGTCACGAGGCAGGTCTCCTGGCTTGGGGCGTGCGGGTCTTGCGACCGGCGCCGGCTGCGCCTTCCCGCCGGCATGGCAGTGGCGTGGCAGCAAGCTAAACCCTTCACAGTTGCGGGGGCAGCCGCGGCTTGAACCGCGTTCCCTTCTTAGCTTCGGCCTGGGCCGAAGAACCTCGAACGGCCAAGGCTACGCAGTGCATGGCGAGCGGTCAATGTCCGGCGCCGGAGATTCGTCCGGCGGCTGCACAATCGCAACGCGTGGCACGTCAAACACAGAGGAATGTCAGGGTATGCCGGTGTCGTTCCAAGTGTTCAGGACGAGTCACTTATACGTATCGGTGCTTGAAAGGCACATGCCCGATAATATCGGAAGCCCTGATCCGACCCTGGCTCTCAAGGTAAAAGTCAATCTGGCGGTCCCCGTTCAAATCAATCACAAGCCAAGACTCGTTCTTTTGGGGATCGTAGCCGACTCCCGCCTCCCCCGGCGTGCCAGAAAAGCGGTTAACAAAAGTCAGGGTGTTGATGTGATGTTTGCTCAGCAATTGGGAAATATCGATTTTGTCTTGACCACTGACAAAGTCCGTCAACTGATCGGGGGCATATAACGTTGAATCGCTGGCGTTGGCATATACAAATGTGTCGCTGCCTGCGCCACCGGTCATTTGATCAGGGCCAGCTCCACCTGTGAGAAGGTTGTCGGCATGGTTACCGATCAATACATCACTGCCTGAACCGCCGATCGCGTTTTCCAGGGTGACGCCCTTGGCGATAGAGACATTGCCCTTCATTCCACCCACATCGGAGAACGATTCAGCGCGCAGGTTGATTACCTGGTTCTGGTGATAAAGGGAGAAGTCCAACGTATCGTTGCCGCCGCCATCCCAGACACTGAACACGGCGTCGTCACGAGATGAATTCAAAGAAAGGTCGTCTCGGCCAGTAGTGGAGTTAAATCCGTAGACGGTGTCTGTATTGCGCGTCGTATGGTTGGCTCCGTAGACTTTCTGAGCCCAGGCAATATCGGCCATGAGGGGTGACGACGCATAATGTTCTTTAAAGTCATGATGAGTATTGCTCGGATCGAAATAACTCATTACAGAGTAGGCCTGACTGTCTTGAAGGTAGGTCGCATGGTCCTTATAGTTCAACGGCTCGCTTTCAGCGTCGTAGTTATAGTCGCCCGGATGCGCAGCCCCCAATGCATGCCCTATTTCGTGAGTGAGTGTGTGGCGCCCATAATTATTAACTGAAGGTGTACGATTATCAGCGTACTCGGGATTCACGCGCACCCGCCCCCATAATGTTGAAAATCGGGAATCAGCCACTGCTGGCACCTGACTATTAACCAGGCTGAGCCGGCCATCGGCTCGCGGGGCATCCTCTTCAAACGTAATATTTGCAACATCAGCCCACGATTGCATCGAACGCCTGGCTTGCTCTTTTTGCGCCGTACTAAAACCTCTTTCTCCCGCTGCAACATTACGAAAAGTATAGGCGACCTGCAGCACGTTATCGCCATTGGTATCGTTGAATTTACGGCCCTTTCGATCTATTTGGCCAGCGACGTCGCTAATTGACAGTGACGGTTTGCCGGAGCCTGCCCGATAATACGGATCGTCGGCGCGCTGGGCGGCCTGCGAAAGATTAGGCGCGTTGGCGTTGGAATGGCATTGCTGGCTAGAGCATTGCGACGATGCATGAGAATGAGCGTCGAGAGGGGGTTGAGCCGGCTCATTACTGTCAACAAAAACAGGCGAGCTAAAAGCGTTTCTAGATATAGACGACACCCATTGACCCCCATTAAAAATTTAATAACACATACACATTCAAGGCGCTCACCTTCCAATACTCGACGATAAAAATAAAGAACTTTCACGCCTTATGATTAGCTGAAAGTGTTACTCGCTAGTTCCAGCAAAACAACATAACAACCTATTTCAAATACAAACCAATCCAACCGTCACCTGTAGCGTTGCCCCTTCCAATTGACGCCCAGCGCTTGCCCGTGTTCTCCTATACGCCTTGTTTCGGGTGCCCTGCAGAGGGTGAAACGGGAAACCGGTGAGTCGCCTTCTTTATACTCAAAGGCATGGCAAGTCCGGTGCTGCCCCCGCAACGGTAAGCGAGTGAAGCGTCAGATCCACTGTGCCTGTACGGCATGGGAAGGCGATGCTTTCCAGACCCAGCGTCCCTCGCAAGCCCGGAGACCGGCCCGAAAAATTTCAGATAACAAACCCGCGGTGGGCGGGCGCTGTTTAAAATTCTGCGAGCCCGGCTCGCGGGGTTTTCATGCGCTCGTGTCACCCTGAAACCTGAAGGGACGCGCCATGTCGATCATCAGCAGCACCTCGCCCACCGCCAGCAACACCGCCACCCTGAGCCAACGCCTGAGCGCCGCCATCGGCGCCTCGATCCTTGGCGCGTGCCTGGTGTATTTCGCCGGTTTCTCGCATATCGAGGCGGTGCACAACGCCGCGCACGATACCCGCCACAGCGCCGCGTTCCCGTGCCACTGAGGCCTGCCGAGATGATCAAGCGTATTGCCCAAACCGCAGGTTTCACCGGTTTGCTTGCCGCCCTGCTGCTGACCCTGCTGCAAAGCTTTTGGGTGGCCCCGCTGATTTTGCAGGCGGAAACCTTCGAGCACGCCCCGGCTGCCAGCGAAGCGGCGCACGTACATGCCGAGGGCGCCGCCGCCCACACTCACGACGCACAGGCCTGGGAACCGGAAGACGGCTGGCAGCGCGTGCTGTCGACCACCGGCGGTAACCTGGTGGTTGCGGTGGGGTTTGCGCTGATGCTCGCCGGCCTTTATACGTTGCGCGCGCCGACGCGTACCGCACAAGGCTTGCTGTGGGGCCTGGCCGGTTACGCGACGTTTGTGCTGGCGCCCACGCTGGGCCTGCCGCCTGAGTTGCCGGGCACCGCCGCCGCCGACTTGGCGCTGCGTCAGATTTGGTGGATCGGCACTGCCGCGTCCACCGCTGCCGGTATCGCGCTGCTGGTGTTTGGTCGCAACTGGCTGCTGAAAGTGTTGGGCGTGGCGATTCTTGCGGTGCCGCATCTGGTCGGCGCGCCGCAACCCGAGGTGCACGCGATGCTGGCGCCAGAAGCCCTGGAAGCGCAGTTCAAGATCGCCTCGCAGTTGACCAACGTGGCATTTTGGCTGGCGCTGGGCCTGATCAGCGCCTGGCTGTTCCGCCGCAACCGCGACGCGCACTACGCGGCATGAGCTTGATCGTTGGCCTGGGCTGCCAGCGCGGCTGTGATGTTCAGAGCCTGCTGGCGCTGTTCGACAGCGCGCTCGCCGAGGCCAGCATCGAGCGCCAGCGCGTCAGTGCACTGGCGAGTATCGAGCACAAACAGAATGAACCGGGGCTTCTCGCGCTGGCGCAGTGGCTGAACCTGCCGTTGCAGTGTTTCAGCACCGCGCAACTGGCCGCGTATGAACAGCGCCTGAGCCACAGGTCTGAGGTCGCCTTTGCACATACCGGCTGTTATGGCGTCGCCGAAAGTTCCGCGCTGGCACTGGCCGAGCAGCTCTATCACGCGCCTGCGCGCTTGCTGATCACCCGCCAAAAAACCGCCCATGCCACCTTTGCATTAGCCTGCGCCGGTTAAAAACACGATAATCGCCCGCCTCGATCATGAGCAACCTTCATGCTCAGCGGCTTTTTCAACAGGAATTTCGCATGACCGTCTACTTTATCGGCGCAGGCCCCGGCGATCCGGAATTGATCACCGTCAAAGGCCAACGGCTGATCCGCAGTTGCCCGGTGATCATCTATGCCGGTTCGCTGGTGCCCGCTGCGGTATTGGAAGGCCATCATGCGGAACAGGTGGTCAACAGCGCCGAATTACACCTGGAACAGATCATCGACTTGATTCAGGCCGCGCATGCCAAGGGCCAGGATGTAGCCCGCGTGCACTCGGGCGACCCGAGCCTGTATGGGGCGATTGGCGAACAAATCCGTCATTTGCGTGAGCTGGGCATAGCGTTTCAGATTATTCCCGGCGTGACCGCCGTGGCCGCCTGCGCAGCGTTGCTGGAGACCGAACTGACCCTGCCGGACATCGCGCAAAGCGTGATTTTGACCCGCTATGCGGATAAAACCAGCATGCCGGCCGGTGAGGCTTTCGACAGTTTGGCGCGCCACGGCACGACCATGGCGATTCACTTGGGGGTTAACCATCTACACAAGATTGTTGCCGAGCTGCTGCCGCACTATGGCGCGGATTGCCCGATTGCCGTGGTGCACCGCGCGACCTGGCCGGATCAGGACTGGGCGCTGGGTACGCTGGCGGACATCACCGAGAAGGTCGCCGCCAAAGGCTTTCGGCGTACGGCGTTGATTGTGGTCGGTCGGGTACTGACGAATGACAGTTTCAGCGAATCGTCGCTGTACCGCGCAGGGCATGCGCACCTTTATCGACCGTGACGGTTGGCATTAACAAAACCACCTCATCCGACTCTAATCCTGTTTGTTAGATAGATGGCGCAGGCCATTGAATTTAAAGCATAAAAAAACGGCGCTCACGGGCGCCGTTTTTTATCCTCGCAGTGAACACCTTACTCAGTAGTAGGCGTTTTCTTTCTGCGTATGGTCAGTCACGTCACGTACACCCTTGAGCTCGGGGATGCGCTCGAGCAAGGTGCGCTCGATGCCTTCGCGCAAGGTAACGTCGGCCTGGCCGCAGCCTTGGCAGCCGCCGCCAAACTTGAGCACGGCGATGCCGTCTTCAACCACGTCAATCAAGCTGACCTGACCGCCGTGGCTCGCGAGCCCCGGGTTGATCTCGGTTTGCAGGTAGTAGTTGATGCGCTCGTTGACCGGGCTGTCGGCGTTGACGTTGGGCACCTTGGCGTTGGGCGCCTTGATGGTCAACTGGCCGCCCATGCGATCGGTGGCGTAGTCGACCACGGCGTCGTCGAGGAAGGCTTCGCTGAAGTTGTCGATGTACGCGGTGAAGCTTTTCAGCCCCAGCGCGGTGTCTTCAGGCTTTTCTTCACCGGGCTTGCAATAGGCGATGCAAGTCTCGGCATATTGGGTGCCGGGTTGGGTGATAAAGACGCGGATACCGATGCCTGGGGTGTTCTGCTTGGACAGCAGATCAGCCAGGTAATCGTGGGCGGCGTCGGTAATGGTTATGGCAGTCATGGAAACTCCTCACAGGCTTGACGGGAGTTTACGCCAAATTATTACGCAGGTACAAAGTCCTAGTGTTTTTGTCGGGATAGGGTTTGGCGGAGCGCTTGCAAGATCAAGATCACACCGATCAAAAGCGGATTTTGCAGACACAACAGATATGCTCTTTGTGGGAGCGGGCTTGCTCGCGATGGCGGTGTATCAGTTGAAAAATACTTAGCTGACACACCGTAATCGCGAGCAAGCCCGCTCCCGCAGTTGACCGAGTTCGGCTTGAGGGGGTGACCTCACAAATTCTCGTACCGGTTCATGTCCAACACGCCCTCTTCCACTGGCGTGGTTTCCCGGATGTACGCCGACAAGTCATGAAAATATTGCCAAAACAACGGATGACTACGGCGAATCCCCCAACGATCGACGATTTTTTCGAACCGATTGGCATCCTTGGCATTCTCCATCGCATCCACAAACGCGGGCACTTCGGCTGCCGGAATATTGAACATGAAGTTCGGGTAACTACTCAGCACGCCGGGATAGATGGTCAACGTATCCAGCCCCGGCTGATAGCGATAAGCCTCACCCAACAGGAACGCCACATTACTGTGCGCCCGGTTGCGCAACAGGCTGTAGACCACGCGTTTACCGCTGGGCGTTTCGACGCGCAGCATTGTCGCTTCGGGCAATTGATCAATCACCTTGAGCCCCGCCGCCGGGCGCGAGGTCAGTCGGCTCAGCGCCTGCTCGGCATCGCGCAATGCTGGCTCAACCCCCGCGCGCGAGCAATACGCGCCGGTGCAGCGGTTGATCGGGTCCGGGCTGGCGTTCAAATAGCCATAACGCGCCAATAACTGGTTGGCAAAATCGCCTTTCGGGTGTTTTTCATCGAGATGCAAACCGGTCGGCGTGTCGTCATCGATCGCTTCATAGTCCAGCCACAGCTTGAGTTTGCCGCTGTTCTGGTACCAATCATCGATAAAGGCATCGCGCGTGTCGGCGGGCATCAGGCGCAGGAAGTTCTGCTCGGCGCCATTGCGGATCAGGTCGAAATACAGCCGCGTCTGGGCCTGGTGCGACACGTTGCCGAACACATCAAAGTTCACCGCCAGTTGGTAATAGGTGCGCTCCAGCAGCGGGTAGTCGAACAGCCACATCGTTTGCGGCACTTCGCCGATCAGCCCCTTGTTGACCGAGGCGCTGTCGAAGTGGCGAAAAATGCTCAGCAAGGCGTTGTCATTGCCCGCCCACAGCGTCGACCAGCTTGGCGGCGGCAGGTCTGCGTAGCTGTCACGGCGCAGCGCTTCGTATTGGTTGCGCTTGTCGCGATAGGCCAGCCACAGGCTGAGCACGCTGCCCACGTCATCATTTTGCCCCGGCATCGCCAGCAAGGGCGTGGCCTGGCCACGGTAACGCGCATCGGTGATGTACAGGTCGTGGTCCGGGTCCTGGAACAGGGTCCAGAAGTTGTCGCGGATCACGTCCGTGGCGATCTGCCCACGGCATACCGGGCCGCGAATAAAGGTGCGCACGAAGTATTCGGCGTTATCGAGCATGAACTGGTAGCGCGCCTTGGCCGGGATCGCTTCGAAGGTCTCGAACGGGTTGGCCCGGCGCCCCGGCCCGTAACCTGGCAAGGCGCTGACCTGCCAGTCGCCGGCGTAGAACAGTTGCTTGATGCGCGCCATTTTCTCGGCACTGAACGGATACGTGATGTGGGTTTTATGCACAATCACGCCCTGCACCGGCCACAGGCGGTAATACACTTGGGTGCCCGGGTCATCGTTGGGGCGACGCGTGGCGATCAGGTCAATCGGCTGCCCACTCGGCGTACGCGAGCGCACCCACTGGAAGAAATGCCCCGGCTCGCCGTTTTCGAAGTAGATGTGCGCCAAGTACAGATGTTCGTACAACCAGCGCGCCACCAGACTTTCACGGGCGCCTGGCTGGTTGAGCAGGTTTTCCCATTGCTGCACCTGCAAGGCTTCCTTGGCGCTTGGCGCGAGGCTTTGCGCGTCAATCGGCGCACCCGAGGCGAGCCAGCGTTGCAGGGTCTGGTATTGCTGGTCGGTGAGGCCGGTCACCGCCAGCGGCATGCCTTCCTTGGGGTGGGCGCCGGCGTAGGCGTTGAACTCAGCGGGCATCGCGCACATGTTTTCGCGGTTGAGGCCCAACGCGATGTCAGCGGGCAACTTGGCATTCGGTTGCAGCGCGGCGTTATGGCCCAGCTCCACCATGCGCGCCATCAGCGCCGCCTGGCTGCCTTGGGCGTCGAGTACGGAATAGAAGCCCTTGCGCTGCCAGGCTTGCTTGCCGAACGCGTCATAGAACAATCGGGTGGTGGGCGCAGCCTCGCTGCGTTCACCGTCGTACACCGGGGTTTTGCTCGCGCCACGCGCCGCGCCTTCGGCACTGCCGAGGTTGAGTTGGCAGGCGGAGTCGTAACAGGCATGGCAGGCCACGCACTTTTCGGTGAAAATCGGTTGGATGTCACGGGTATAGGAAATCGCCGGAGCGGAGGGATTGGCCGGTAACGTGCCTGCCTGAGCAGTACTGGCGATCAAGGCCAGGACGGCGCTGACGATAAGACGAAATGACATGTACCCGGTCCCGATTCAATGCGTGCGGTCTATAAAGTGGCGATGATTCTACCGGGCCATGGCCACCACCAACATGAACGATATTCATGTAAAACCCTGACATGCTCCAAATCGGCACAGGTTTGCTATGATTCATGCCCTCCGTAATGCCTGACCAGAGTAGTCCCATGTCCGATCGTAGCGCTCGTCTGCACGCCCTTCACCAAGCCCTCAAGGAACGCATCCTGATCCTCGACGGCGGTATGGGCACGATGATCCAGAGCTACAAGCTGGAGGAGCAGGACTACCGTGGCAAACGTTTCGCCGACTGGCCGAGCGACGTCAAGGGTAACAACGACCTGCTGGTGCTGACCCGCCCGGACGTGATCGGCGGCATCGAGAAGGCTTACCTGGACGCCGGGGCTGACATCCTCGAAACCAACACCTTCAACGCCACGCGCATTTCCATGGCCGATTACGGCATGGAAGCACTGGCCTACGAATTGAACGTCGAAGGCGCCCGCCTGGCGCGCAAAATCGCCGACGCCAAGACCCTCGAGAACCCGGACAAACCGCGCTTCGTTGCCGGTGTGCTCGGCCCGACCAGCCGCACCTGCTCGCTGTCCCCGGACGTGAACAACCCCGGCTACCGCAACGTGACCTTTGATGAGCTGGTGGAAAACTACACCGAGGCCACCAAAGGCCTGATCGAGGGCGGCGCCGACCTGATCCTGATCGAAACCATCTTCGACACCCTCAACGCCAAGGCCGCGATCTTCGCCGTGCAAGGTGTGTTCGAAGAACTGCATGTCGAATTGCCGATCATGATCTCCGGCACCATCACCGACGCCTCCGGCCGGACCTTGTCGGGCCAGACCACCGAAGCGTTCTGGAACTCGGTCAGTCACGCCAAGCCGCTGTCGGTGGGCCTCAACTGCGCACTGGGCGCCAGCGAGTTGCGTCCGTACCTGGAAGAGCTGTCGAACAAAGCCAACACCCACGTTTCCGCGCACCCGAACGCCGGCCTGCCCAACGAATTCGGCGAGTACGACGAATTGCCGTCGCAAACTGCCAAGGTCATCGAAGAGTTCGCCCAGAGCGGCTTCCTCAATATTGTCGGCGGCTGCTGCGGCACCACACCGGGCCACATTGAAGCCATCGCCAAGGCCGTGGCCGGGTATGCGCCGCGCCCGATTCCGGACATCCCCAAGGCCTGCCGCTTGTCGGGCCTGGAGCCGTTCACGATTGATCGCAGCTCGTTGTTCGTCAACGTCGGCGAGCGCACCAACATCACCGGCTCGGCGCGTTTCGCCCGCCTGATCCGTGAAGACAACTACACCGAAGCGCTCGAAGTGGCGCTGCAACAGGTGGAGGCCGGCGCGCAGATAATCGACATCAACATGGACGAAGGCATGTTGGATTCGAAGAAGGCAATGGTGACCTTCCTCAATCTGATTGCCGGCGAGCCGGACATCTCGCGCGTACCGATCATGATCGACTCCTCGAAGTGGGAAGTCATCGAGGCCGGGCTCAAGTGCATTCAGGGCAAGGGCATCGTCAACTCGATCAGCATGAAGGAAGGCGTCGAGCAGTTCATTCACCACGCCAAGCTGTGCAAGCGCTACGGCGCGGCGGTGGTGGTGATGGCGTTCGACGAAGCCGGCCAGGCCGACACCGAAGCGCGCAAAAAAGAGATCTGCAAACGCTCCTACGACATCCTGGTGAATGAGGTGGGCTTCCCGCCGGAAGACATCATCTTCGACCCGAACATCTTCGCGGTCGCCACCGGTATCGAAGAACACAACAACTATGCCGTCGACTTCATTAACGCCTGCGCCTACATCCGCGACGAACTGCCGTACGCGCTGACCTCGGGTGGCGTGTCCAACGTGTCGTTCTCGTTCCGTGGCAACAACCCGGTGCGTGAGGCGATCCACTCGGTGTTCCTGCTGTATGCGATCCGCAACGGCCTGACCATGGGCATCGTCAACGCCGGCCAGTTGGAGATCTACGACCAGATCCCGGCCGAATTGCGTGACGCCGTGGAAGATGTGGTGCTCAACCGCACGCCGGAGGGCACCGACGCCCTGCTCGCCATCGCCGACAAGTACAAGGGCGACGGCAGCGTAAAAGAAGCCGAGACCGAAGAATGGCGCGGCTGGCCGGTGAACAAGCGCCTGGAACACGCGCTGGTCAAGGGCATTACCACGCATATCGTTGAAGACACCGAGGAATCGCGGCAGTCGTTCGCGCGCCCGATCGAGGTGATCGAAGGCCCGCTGATGTCCGGCATGAACATCGTTGGCGACCTGTTCGGCGCCGGCAAAATGTTCTTGCCGCAGGTGGTTAAATCCGCCCGCGTGATGAAGCAGGCCGTGGCCCACTTGATCCCGTTTATCGAGCTGGAAAAAGGCGACAAGCCCGAAGCCAAGGGCAAGATCCTGATGGCCACGGTGAAGGGTGACGTGCATGACATCGGCAAGAATATCGTCGGCGTGGTGCTGGGTTGCAACGGCTACGACATTGTCGATTTGGGCGTGATGGTGCCGGCCGAAAAAATCCTGCAGGTGGCCAAGGAACAGAAGTGCGACATTATTGGGCTGTCCGGCCTGATCACGCCGTCGCTGGACGAGATGGTCCACGTGGCCCGTGAGATGCAGCGCCAGGACTTCCACTTGCCGCTGATGATCGGCGGCGCGACCACCTCCAAGGCGCACACCGCGGTAAAAATCGAACCGAAGTACAGCAATGACGCGGTGATCTACGTGACCGACGCCTCGCGTGCGGTGGGCGTGGCGACGCAGTTACTGTCCAAGGAACTGAAGGCCGGTTTTGTCGAGAAAACCCGCCTAGAATATATCGATGTGCGCGAGCGTACAGCCAACCGCAGCGCGCGCACTGAGCGCCTGAGCTACCCGGTGGCAATCGCCAAGAAGCCGCAGTTCGACTGGAGCACCTACACGCCGGTCAAACCGACCTTTACCGGCGCCAAGGTGCTGGACAATATCGACCTCAAGGTGCTGGCCGAATACATCGACTGGACGCCGTTTTTTATCTCGTGGGACCTGGCCGGCAAATTCCCACGCATCCTCGAAGACGAGGTGGTCGGTGAAGCCGCCACTGCGCTCTACGCTGACGCCCAGGAAATGCTCGCCAAGCTGATCGATGAGAAACTCATCAGTGCCCGCGCAGTGTTCGGTTTCTGGCCGACCAACCAGGTGCAGGACGACGACCTGGAAGTGTACGGCGACGACGGCCAGCCGATTGCCAGGCTGCATCACCTGCGCCAGCAAATCATCAAGACCGACGGCAAGCCGAACTTTTCGCTGGCCGACTTCGTGGCGCCCAAAGACAGCGGCGTGACCGACTACATCGGTGGTTTCATCACCACCGCCGGCATCGGTGCCGAAGAAGTCGCCAAGGCCTATCAAGACGCGGGCGACGACTACAACTCGATCATGGTCAAAGCCCTCGCCGACCGCCTCGCCGAAGCCTGCGCCGAATGGCTGCACCAGCAAGTACGTAAAGAACACTGGGGTTACGCCAAGGATGAAGTGCTGGATAACGAAGCACTGATCAAAGAGCAATACATCGGCATCCGCCCTGCCCCCGGCTACCCCGCGTGCCCCGACCACACCGAGAAGGCCCAGTTGTTCCAACTGCTTGACCCCGAAGCCCGCGAGATGCACGCAGGCCGCAGCGGCGTATTCCTCACCGAACACTTCGCGATGTTCCCGGCGGCGGCTGTCAGCGGCTGGTACTTCGCCCACCCGCAGGCGCAGTACTTTGCCGTGGGCAAAGTCGACAAGGACCAAGTCATTCGCTACACCGCCCGCAAAGGCCAGGACCTGGCCGTGACCGAGCGCTGGCTGGCACCTAACCTGGGGTATGACAACTAAATACTTGCGCAACAGTTGCGGTATTCCAATGCCGCACCTGTGACGACGAAATCCGCTTTTCTGTGCCGGACCGATCATCGGTCCGCTGACCCGGCAGCCAACCCAGCACCGGATACCTACAGAAAAAGGATTTCGTCATGTCAGATACACCCATGGCACTCGGCCTATTGCCCAGCCAGGCAATCCACGAACATTTCGCCACGCGTCCCGCCTTGTTTTCAGTGGTTTTCAAAGCGTTGCGCGCGAGCATCAGGGCGCGTTATCCAGCCCTTGAGTTCGACCTGCTCACACTCAAGCTGGCCAGCCCCACACCCTCCGGCGGTTATGCCTTCCCACTGTTGGTGAATGTCGCTGTCGCGCATGTCCGCACCCCCCAGTTGCTTGACCTGCGACCACGGGGCGAAATGCCGTTCTATCTCTCGCCCGCACCGGGCAGTGGCCTGGCTGACATCGACATGCAGGTGATTGCGCAAATTATCGACGAGTTGCCCGGATCGCTTTACTTGCATTACCAGCAGGACCTTGCCGATTACTGGAGCGAAACCGATAACTACGGCAGCAGTCGCTGGCAGTGGCTTGGCGAGTTTCTCAACGGTCAAATGACCGCAGCCGCAGCCGGCCCCTCACGCTTGAGCGAAACACAACGGGACATGTTGGCGATCACCGCTGCCTGGCCGGTGCGCCTCGAACGTCTGCGCCACTCCACGCCCACCACGTATGCCTATTTCATTGAATCCACGCTGTCTGGAGCCGGGAAGGAAGTACGCCTGCTGACCCCGGACCTGCTGCTGGTGTGCAATAGGCAGGTGCTGCTGTGCAGCGTGGCCGGAGCTGTCGAGTCGTTTGACTGCCTGGATGCCTTTGGCGAAGCCTGGAGCGCCCGAATGCGCGCGCAGTTCCAGTTTGACAGCCTCACCTGGCGGCGCAATGAGCCCGATGGCAACGTGTTCGAACAGCAGGCCGGGCTTATTCTCAATCAGCAACTGGAAGACCTCGAAACACTGGCCTTCCAGGGGCAAAGCGAAGCAGCACTTGATCGTGCCCTGGAAAAACTCACGGACCCGGCCCTGCTGTTTACCCAAGCCCGCGTGGCCGCCCCGCAGCTTTTGCAAAAGGTTGACGCGCAACTACCGGCGTGGCTCAAGCACGCCAATGCCGACGACCGCTTTGCCTACCACCGCCATCTGCAGGACATGGCCCTGGTGTTGCAACTCAACCAAGGTCGCTCATTTAACGAGGGCATTGAAAATATCCAGGTTTTCAGCCGCAACGCGTTGCGCAAACAGATGCAAACCGACCATGCGGATTACGATCCCGACGATGTGCTGTTGGACTTCGCCGTGGCGGCCGGTTTCCCTGGCGGTGCGGGCATTATCGAACACGTGCCGATGTCACTCACGGAACTGGCCCTGAAGAATCTCGCCGGCAAGCCTAAAGGTACGCTGAAGCTGTCGTCCAAAAGCGCTGCGACGCTCCCCGACTGGCTGAACGAAAACTACCTGTTGGGCAGCCAGGGGTTGATCCAGCGTGTAGACATTGGCACCGCCTACCCGCAGAAAATCAAGGACCTGTTGCTGTCCGATACCGCCGACGCACGCCAACGGGAGAACCTGTTTACCCGCGAACTCAAGGTGCAGCTGCCGACGCTCGCACTGGAGTATGCGATCAGGCAGCAATACAGCATCACCACCACCGGCTACCGGTATATAAAAGCCTTGATGGGCGAAACCCCCGCAGACAGAATCGTCGACAGTCAGGAGATCGTCCTGCGCCCCCTGGCGTTGTGCCGAAAGCCGGGTGCCGCACCCGATACCGTCAACAATTTTTTCGTGATCGAGCCGCGCGATACCAGAACGGGCCCGCACTTGCTGTATCGACCGCTGTATGCCGACACCCTGTATCAATACCCCACACGCCAGGCCCTGCTGGATGCACTTGCCACCCCCGGCACGTTGCAGACCAGTGTGCTGACCTGGCTGAGTGACAAGGCGCGTCCGGTCTACGATAACGGTGGGATCAAAGAGCCGCACATTATTCGCTTTTTGCCTGGGGATGAGTTCGCGCCCCCTGAAAGCCCTGTACCCGCGACGCTGGCAGTCGATGAAGGCGCCGAAGAATGGCTACAGTCGCAAGTCAACGGCCAACTGCTTAATCACTTGTTCGGTAGCACCGCACGAGCCTTGGTGGACCTGGCGGATCGCGAATCGGTATCCAACAGCGAGAGCCGCTGGGCCATTGTGATGGAAGGTGCCTGGCTGCTGTTCAACAGCCTGTTGTTGCCACTGGCAAGCGGCCCGGCGATGTTAGCCGGCTGGCTGCTGGTATTGGTCGCCAGCCTGGAGCAGGATCTGACGGGCCTGAGCAGCGATGATCCGACCACCCGCGAGTTGGCGCTGATTGATCTGCTGATCAATACCGCCATGGTGTTGTTGCACGCCGCTGCGCCCGCCAGCAGAACCGGCCAGCCATTGCCGCAACTCGCCCCTGAAGACAACGCCCTGCACCTGGCAGCCTGGCGCCGCGCCGCAGGCCTGCCCAATGCGCCAGGCGCGCAGCGGGTTCACCATGGCCGCGTGGCGCTGCCCGGTGAGCCGCCGGCGACAGGCCACACGCCGTTGGATTTCAGTCGCTCGATTGCCAGCCCTCAGGCCAGTGCGAAGTTGTTGAAAGCGTTGCTCGATGTGCACGTGCCTTGGCCCGAATCCTTGCCATCGCCTGAAGCCAGCGGCACGCTCAAGGGGTTGTACCGCATTGGCGATACCTGGCACGCCAGCGTCGGCGGGCTGCTGTTCCGAGTCAGCGTGGTGCCCGGCTTCGGCGAGGTCTTTCTGGTGGATCCACAGCACCCGCTACGCCCCGGTTTCAAGCTGGCCAGCGACGCTCAGGGGCATTGGCGGCTGGAACGCAAGGCGCGGCTGGAGGGCGGAATGCCCAGGGAAAAACTGGACAAGTGGCAGCGAAAGAATCGAGATCGGATCGCCGCGCTAAAGGGAGACTTGATCAGCCTGGATGTGAAATTCCTGCCATTGGCGATGTCTTCGCTTTCGTTCAAAAAAACGCTGGACGTTGCCCGCTCCGAAGTGGTCAAGCAGAAAAAAAGCTTGCGCGAAGATTGGTTAAGACTCGGCACTTCAGCGCAGATTCCAGCGCTTCGCACCAGCATCGAGGCTCGCCATGAGCAACGACGCCGCCTGACGGCAAAGGCCAAAGCCGATTGGGATGTCGCGTTCGAAAACTACCGGCAAAGCGCTCAGGCGGTTAATGCCATGATGCAGCAGATCGAAACCAAAGCTGGCGAGCTGATGGACGCCGACAGGACCGATCCGAAACACACAAAAGCGCGAAATAATGCTGCAAAGTCCCTCTATGACTATTGGGGTTCAGTCTACGAGGTCCTGCTGCAAAAATTTACCGACACCCTTGAAACCGATCACGGCGAAAATTCAGACGAGCTCGGTGAACGGCTCAATCGCGAAATGGCCCAAAACATTACAAACGCCTACGAGACTTACATCCAGACCAAGAAACTGCAAATTGAAGCGCGCCAACAGATGCTCGAACCCGCAGAAAAAATTGAAACCGCCCTCAAGCAGGCCGACCCGCAACTGCGCCAGTTTCTCTTGCGAGACCGACCTTCTGATCGCTATATATCTTCAGTCGTCGCCAAACAACACGCACTGCTGCTGCTTGTCGAACTGGTACTGAATCGCAGCCATGGCTCCCGAGACATGGCGGAGTTTCCTTTCATCAAGGAACTCACCGACCCCAAAACCACCAGCAGCGTATTGGCGCATACGGAAATGCGCACCACCAGCGGCTACTCGACGGTAGAACAAATTGATGTGCTCAAGAGCGCCCTTGAGCGGTATGAGCGACTGGAGAACGCCGTCAGTTCACTGGTGGACATGGGTTCCGGCTTCGTGCGCGAGGAATATCGGGCAGCCTTTCTGGACCAACTCATCGCCGCCCGTACCAGCCTGGAAGCACAGTTGGCCGACCTGATCCTCAGGGAGGAAGGCTTCGCCCACCAGCCAAGCGTGGCCGCGCCCACGCGTGCAAAGCCAGCCACGCGCAAGGTATTCAAGACGCGCAACAAAAGTACGTTGGTGGGCGATTTGCGCCCGTCCCAACCTGAAACGCCCGGCAGTTTTGTCGACATCAAGGACTCGACCACTGGGCAGACCGTCGCCACCTACCTGGAACACGCCGATGAAGGTGTGTGGGTCGAGGTTGCCCCCGCAACGCCGGCAATACCGCCGACAGCGCCACTGATTCGTCCGTTGGCCGCGATCAGAACCCAAGCCGAAACCGTGATTGCCCAACGGGCGCAAACCGAACGCACGGTGCGCACCCAGCAGAAAAAACTCCAGGACCCCGCACGACGCGAAACCCTCACCCCGCTGGATTGGGAAGACATGTTGACCCAGCATGCGGACCAGATCGAAGCACTGGCCGATGAAATCAAACGCGACCACGCCAACCATGCCGACGCCGAGGCCTTGATCGAGTCTTACCGTGACGAGGCGTCCGCCATATTGAAACTGGCCCGTGAGGTGTGCGCTGAGGGGTACAAGCAACAGCTGCCCAAAGCGTCCAACATCGCCTATCTGTGGCGCCACGGCTTTGTCGATATCAACTTGGTCAGCAGCCGGGCGCCGCTCGCGGCCGGTGACTTTCTGACTGAATACTCGGTGCGCGAAAAAAACCTGCTCAAGGTGTTGTGGTACGCGCATTTCCACTATCCCAGCGTCGAAACTCCAGCAGCGCGATACACCTTCGGCCACTTGAAGCTGCCGGCGCAGCGCTACTTCACGCGCAAGCAACTGATCGAGAAGGCTGCTGCAGACAACCGTGCCGTGGTCAATCTGGATAAAGCCACGATCACAGAGCCCCTGGGGCAAGCGTTGTTCCTTGGCCTGGAACCCGCACGGGTCTGATTAAACCGAAAAAATCCCAGCCGGTTAAAGGCTGGGATCTGCAGGTCTACGGCAAGGCTGCAATACCCGCACAAACACGCAGTGCGGGTATTGCAGCTTGATGCACTACTGACGCGAAGACGGCCCGGGTTGCGGCGACGCAGGCGCTGGCGTCTCGACAGCGCCGGTCGATAGCTCCAGCACCTCCTGTCGTGACAGTTCAATCAGCTTTTGCGCGCGTGCACTGCCCAGCTCAATCTCCAACAGGTTCAACGCCACTTCGTAGCGCTCCTGACTGTCGGTGCCCGGTTCCCTGGCACTGTGTTCATCTTCCAGCGCGTTTTGACGCGTTAGCGCATTATCCTCAAGCGCATCGAACGCTTCGCGATAGCGTGTGCGCAGGTAGTTGAGCCAATAATCACGCGCAATCAGGCTTTCATAAAACGTGTCGGACGCTTCCGCCGCGAGCACCTGGGCGCGAGCGCCAATCAACACCTGCCCGCTGATCGGCGTACCAAACGCCATATGCGTGGGTTGCCCTGGCAACTCCAGCCCGTCAGGCCAACCGTGGGTCATGCCGATTCGATACTGCAGGCGTACCTCGGCGCGGTCCATATTTCGCGCGCGAGCCTCGGCCAATGTGTCGATCTGGTCCAGACGAAATAATTGCCGGGACAGCGCCAACAAACGCTGGCCCCGAAGCTTCAGGTTGCGAACCGGAACGTCACGTAGCGCATTCTCCTCGAACACCAGCACCTCCATTGCGCTGAACGTGAGGGTGCGCCCGTCGATACAGGTGTTGTGGGTTTGCGACGCGACGAACAACAGCTCACGCTGATGCGCAGTGGCGGCTGCGGCGTCGATCACAACCCATACCCGCCGGGTAAGATCAACACGGGTGAAGCGGTACTCATGGGTATCGCGTAGTTGCGAGAGCAAATGAAAGAACGGCGCATGACCCGGCTCCTGCGTCAATTGCAGCCACAATTGCCGCCTGGACGCGGCCAGCGCTTCGGGTGTGTTCAGCAGCCAGGATGCCAGCACCGCTTCGCCTGTTTCCCCCGCCGGGTCAGGGATGACTTCCAAGGGCTGGTAACCGGCACCATCATCGTCGGAGTCACCGTCCGAATCAGAGCCAGAATTGTTTTCAGAGCCCGTACCTATATCGGAGTCACTCTCAAGATCACTAATTCTGGTGTCAATCTCGTGCCGCGCAAGCCCCATTACAGCCCCACCTTGATGGGTATCGCTGTAGTGCCTGAGTTGCTCAAAACTGGTGAGGGATAGCTGATGGTTATCGGAAAGATCGGTGACCGCCACCAACCTCTCGTGGTTGCCGCCCAGCAAGCGGTCCGGAAAAGTCGTGAGGGCATTGCCACTGAGATTCAACGTCTGCAGATCTGTGGCCTCAAGTACGCCGTCGGGCCAGTGCGTAATACCGTTGTAGCTAAGGTCCAATGTCTCAAGCAGGCTGAAGGCGCGGGAGCTGAAAGCACTCAGGTTGTTGTGACTCAGGTCCAACCACCGCAAGCGTGCACCCTCCAGTTGCCGATACAGCGCCTCGGGATCGCTGAGCCTGTTGGCAGCCAGCTCCAGTCGCTCGAGCTGGTTCATACGCTCAACCGCCTCAGGAAGCGCGGTCAGTTCGTTACCGCTCAGGACCAATCTGCGCAGTGCCGGAAAGCTGTTGAGGAAGCCATTGACGCTTTGCCCCGAGAACCGCACGCCGGTCAAATCCAGCGTTCGGACCTGCGTAAATTGAATATCCAATTCAGGCAAACGCTCGGTTTGCAGGCCCTGCAGGCTCAGCTCAGAACCTGGGTCGGCTGCCAAGCTGCTTTGCCAGCACTCAATGATACGCAAGGCAATCAGCCTGCGCCCCTCAACCTCGGTCTTCTTAGCCCAGATTCGTAGCTCGGCGGTGTAGAGCCAGCCATTGAGCTTGCGCGTCAGCGATTCAAGGTCCTGGTGCCATGCACTAAGTTGCGTATCTATTTGCGCGTCGCTCAGCCCATCGTTACGCAGTTGCTCCAGTCGTTGCAGAGCCTGCTCATCGGTAAGCGCCGGACTCAGATGTTGCAAGCGCTGTGCAAGCCCGGCCGCCTCTTCAAGGCCAATCGCGGGCTGGGGTAACGGCAGTAAGTAACGAGCGATGGATAAGTCGATTTCTTGCGCTGGAAATACCGACGGCATGGCTGCCCGATCAAGCTGGTTCAACGTGCCCTCGGGCAAGCCTTTGGCTGCCTCGACACGCCGACGCGCCGTTGTCATCGCGACTTCGCCCTCGGTGCTGAACCGGTTACCGGCCAAGTTGGTATTCATCAACGCCTCATCGTTAGCCAAGACCTGTGCAGGTAATGTCGGCATCTGATTGTCGCGCAAGTCGAGCCAGGCCAATTGTGGCAAACCCTCAGCCCCTGTCGGCCAGGCCTGCAATTGCGTCGCCCGCAGGTGCAGCGCCCTTAGCCGCGTCAACCCACTGACATCCAGGCCATTCAAGGGGTTGTTGCGTAAGTCCAGCAGCTCGAGGCTGTTGAGGTCATTGAGTTGCTGCTGGACGGTTGGCGTAACCACCAGGCGGTTATTGGACAGATCAAGCTGGGTCAAGGTGGGAAGATCGCCCGGACCAATCGGTACTTCGGTCAAACCATGACCACGCAGCTCAAGGGTTTGTGTGCCGCTGAATGCCCGGATAAAACTGCGTGTCTGCTCGACAGACTCACCCGGCCAGCCCAGGCGTAACGTGCGTACATGGGAAAAACTGCCGGCCGGCAGTGAAGGCAGTACAACGTTTTCCACAACAAGAAGCGGAGGTGTCACTTGAAATTCCGGCGGTGGCAACTCAAATACCGACACGTCGGCTGCCAAGTTGTAGCGCTGGGCCACAGCCCCGCGCCAGCTGTTTTCAAGGGCACTGATAACGTCGGCATTTGGCCCCCCTTGCCAGGTTGCTGAACGCAGCCTGAAGCGCGACCCGGTGTTGGCATTCGGATCATAAAACCCCTCGAAAAGCCCGCTGTACTCCTCGCTAAGGGCCTCGATAGCAGCAAACCTCGTTTCAGGCGTGTCCCAGGTCTCCATTATCGTTGCATGCAGAGCGGTGGTCGTACGGGAAATGCCCATCAGGGACTGCAACTCGCCCTTGGCGTACCCTCTGACCATCTGATGCAGGTCAGCAATATGCTCCCTCTCACCCCGATAGTTTTTGACGTAGTCATTCGCGGGCCTGAACGCCTCGCGGGAGAAGTTTGACCAGTCCAGCGACAAGCCGGCCCAGAGCTTTTCATGCCCGGAATAAAGCGCCTCAGGGAGTTCGCGGATACTGGTATTGACCAGATCCAGACGCTCCAGGCGGGCAAGATTCTCAACATAGGCAGGCCACACCGACAGCGTATGGGGCGCATTGAAGCGCAATGTTTTCAACTGGACCAACGCTGACAAATCGAGGCTATTGAGGCGTTCGGAACGGGCAAATCCGGTGCAATCAATATGCAATTCCTCCAGCGACGTCAGTGCATTGAGCCTTGAGGAAAAGTCCGCTGCCAACGACGAAGAGTCCGCCTTGAACGTCAGACTCTTGAGTTTCGTCATGCCCTCCAAGGCCAGTGGCACTGTCGTCAGAGAGGGCTTGGCGAATATGACCGGGTCCCATATGCGGCCATTTTCGCCGACCGACAGGGTTTCTACGTTGGGAAACCGTGCGAGAAAACCATCGGCATTAACATCGTTGAGGCCGCGCCCGCCCACCGACAGTTCGCGAATATGTGAAAAGTCAGCCGCAAGCGGTGGTGGCGACTCATTCATGACAATGGAAAAACGCGCGGCGCTGCTGTCCGTTGCGGCTAACGGTGCACGCCGCCATAGCGCTTTGAACAACTGCGCGAGTTGATTTCTATGGTAATACGCCGAATTGTTGGGGGTTGCACTGAATGGGTCAGGTGCCACCGCAGGCTGGCCTACCCATTGGTCGAGTGTCGACGTCAGCGCGGTGTACTCACGCTCACGGTTCTGCAACAGATTGAATATCTCCTTGTCGCTTTTACCGGCCTGCGACAACTGGCGAATAAAGCCATCGGCCTGCGCGTCGCTCAGTTCCGGGTAGATCGCTCGCGCCCGAGCCGAGAGGTTCAACTTCAGGCCGGGGGCACGGCCACTGGCGTAATAACCGAGCAACTTGCCGTTAACCCGCACGGGCGGCCTGAACCATTGGCTCTGCGGCTCCAGCACCGTTACCGCTTCACTGCGATAAGCGTCGGCAAAGTCGATGATTTTTTGTTTCAACTGAGCATGTTGACTGACCTGCGGCACACCCAGCCCCTGCCGGGCGTTATCGGGCATGGCATGCATCAGCGAAATATAGAAATTATCGCCCTCCATGCGCACGCTGTTGAGGGCCTCGCTACGCTCGTCAAACGCCTGAAAGCTCGGGCCTTTTTTGACCAGGTATTTTTTGTCTGGCGCAGTCTCGCTGCCAATGCTGTCAAGCAGCGGGCCACGGGTACTGCCGTCGCGCACTTCCAGGCGCAGTGTTTGCGGCCAACCCGGCAGTTTTTCCAGGGTGTGCAACGCCAGCCGCCGGCTGTCTGCCGAAGCGATGTTGTCGCTGCGCAAACCGGCATAGGCTCGCGCTTGACGCCCTTGCCGCGCATACCAGCGGGCCTCTTCCAGCAGGTTCAGCGGCACCCGGCGTGTGCTGTGCAGTTGCTTGAGGTCATCGGCAGCCGCATGCGCCAGCACCTCCTCGGCCGCCGACTCGCTGAGCCCAGGGCAAGTGCGTTGCAATAGCTGCACGTAGCGGTCAAGCTTTTCGGTGCCCTGGTAGATGCTGTCGAAAATCGCCGGTTTGCGGGTCCGCGCATAATCAGTGATGCGTTTGCCAAACTCTTGCGCCCTGGCCTCACGCAGGCGCGCGCCGCGCTCACCGAGCAGCCCGAGGATCTCGGCCTCGTCCAGGCTGGCGAGGATACGCGCGGGCAATTCACCACTCAAAATATCGGCGCGGCTGACCTTGATCGACGGCTTTGCCGCGACCTCACGAAACAGGCGTTCGGAACCATATTTAACGGACTCTCCCGACAGCCCTGGGCCTTTGTACACCTCAAGCACGCGGTTGGCGGGCCAGCGCGGCATTTCCGCCACCAGCGGCAACACATACAAATACCGCTCATCAATCGGCTGCGTGCCGCGCAGTTGTTCAATCACTTGGCCTGCGCCCAAATCTGCGCGAAACATCCGCAAGGCATCCGCCAGTTCGGGCGGTGGCGCGGCATGATCCATGTGCATTTTGCGCAGGGCGTTGTCGGTGACACCACTCACATCTGCGACCTTGATCAGCTCAACATCGGAAAAAGCCTCGGTCACATGGCCCATGCGCCGTAACAGGGTCAAACGGTCCCATTCCAGCGGGCGCTCAAGGCTGTGCCGCCAGGCGCCGTAGCCATTACTGTCGAGCAGCGGTTGGTAGGCGCTGGCATCCGCTGGATGCACGATGCGCCACTTTTTGATCGATTCATCGAAGGTTTTTTCGTAGACCTTGGTGCCCTGGCGGATATACGTCTTGCCGTTGACCACGTGCTGCCCCAAGGCATTCGGGCCTGAGCTGTTGGCCAGCGAAACCGAGCTTTCATAAGGCCTCAGGTCGGGCCGCCACAGGCGCGTTTCGCCATTGGGTAACGTCACCGGGCTAAGGCGCTCAAGCAGCGGCTCAGGCTTGACCGCCCTGAACCTGCTGACGCCGGCACCTACTGCCGCCATCACTGCGATCTGTGCGAGATTTTCTGCCACGTCGACCAGATGTTCCTTGGCGGCACGCTTGTCGCCCTCGGCCCATTCGATCGACCCTTCAAGGGTTTCGTAAAGCAGTTGCCCGGCCATCACCGTCAGCATGATCTCGCCCAACACCGGCACAAACATGGACACAGCGTTCAGCGCCAGCATGCCGATTTCCAGCAGATGCGCCAGCTTGGCCTCACGCGCCTTCACATCCACGTCTTCGGTGGGCACCGCGTGACTGCGCGCATCGGCCAAGACCTTGTCGCGGTTCTGCTCGTAAAGGTAGGTCCACGGGTCGACGTTGTCAGCCCAGATGCCCGCGCCTTTGCGGGTAACGGTCGAGGCCGCAATGTAGGGGTCGGGTTCCGGCTCCATTTTGGCCGCAGGCTCAGGCGGTAGCGGCCCCAGACGGGTAATGTTCGACACCCCGCTGAAAACCTCAATGACTGTGCGCCAGGGAGACGTCAGCGGGCCACTCGGTGAGTCGGCGGTTTTTTTGCTGAACTGACTGAAATAGTAAGGGCGATGATGGTAGGGCACGAACTGACTGTAAAACCGCTGGTACTCAGTCGGGCTGGGATCGGTCGGCGCCAGGCTGTCCCTGGCGGTAAACAGCCGCTTGAATTCGGCACGCATCTGCGACGAGGTATAGCGCTTGAGTGGATGGGCGCGGTCATGCGGGATATAAAGAATCACCTCGTCGCTATAGCGGTACTTTTCACAGATAACAAAGGCCATACAGCCGACCATTCTTTTTTTCATCAAGCCCATGTCTTTGAACCAGACTTGCTTGTCGCCCATCCGGGGATGAACCTCGCCGTTGATCACCGACACAATCATGGCGTAGTCCGCAGGCTCTATGTCCTGGGTCAACAGCGCCTGTTCGGCAGCCGCGCGCATGGCCGTTTTCTGGCTGGCGATGAAGTGCCGGCGCAGGGTGGCTTCAGTCACCGCATCGGTCGGATAAAAGAACGACCGCAGGTAAGCCTGATACTTCGCGCCCAGATCCAGGCGGCGGCACAGGGTTAAAAACTGGCTGACGCTCAGGTTCACATTGACCGACTGGAACGTGTCGGGCTCGGCACCTGCCACCGTGAAACCGGATGAGCTGTGATAAGCACCGGCTTCACATTCCGCTGCTTCAAAGTTATGCAAAGCGGCCTGCAGCATTGGCAGCGCGAGGACTTTGTACGACGCCGCCTCCACTTCCAAAATGCTCACCGTCAGTGCG
Source organism: Pseudomonas kitaguniensis (assembly GCF_049199985.1). NCBI lineage: Bacteria > Pseudomonadati > Pseudomonadota > Gammaproteobacteria > Pseudomonadales > Pseudomonadaceae > Pseudomonas > Pseudomonas kitaguniensis. The sequence continues at coordinate 14,454 of NZ_JBLZPT010000025.1, read as the reverse complement.
CGCTTGAGGCGTAAAAAGGTCTGGTTGACGTCCACCTCTACGCTGAAACGCTCCTTCAGTTCCTTACGCAATAGCGGTTCGGCGAACGCATCAATGTCCAGCAGCGTCGACAGGGTTTTATCCAGCCGGTTCTGAGCCGTGGCGCTGGCCTTGAAGCTCGCGTCGACTACCTTGCGCTGCGCAGGCGAGGCATTTTTGTACCAGCCCGGCAACACCGGGGCGGCCTGTTTAACCGCCGACCTTCTAGCGGGCGTGGCATCAACCAGCCATTGCGGAACGGCCTTTTCCAGGAAGTCGCCGTGAATACTCAAGGTCGCAGCGGGTGGTTTATTGCGGGTAGAACGGGGGTATACGGACATGCTGTCACTCCTGTGATGTGGAGTGACAGCACACCACCGGCCGGCGCCAGGCCGGTGGTGCATAGCTACGACACGGCTACGACGCGCGCGGAGTTTGTGATGCTGGGCATCCTGTTCACGGCGGTTTTTGCGCTGATGCTGTTCGGCATCGTCAAACGGGTGCTGCCCTTTGCGGGTGTTCAGCGCAGCAGCAGTTGCAAGCTGAACGGGTAACGGTAGGACGCAGGCTTGCCTTGGGCCGACAGCGCCTGAAAATTCACCGGTTGCGTTGGCGCAAGCAAGCGCTGCGCCTGGGCTGCATCAATCAGTTGGAATAACGCTTGCTGCCGGTCACGTCCGCCATAGGCGCTGATGTCGACGCCCTTGGCGTCGTCGTTGATCAGCACCATGGCCCACCCGCCCAAGGTGAAATGCCCGGCAACCAATGTCGTCAGCCGCCCGTCCAGGCGTGCCTGCAAAATCTGCGGCGAGCTGTTGATTGCACTGAACAACGCGTCCTTGCCCGGCAGCCGCCCACTCTCCTGCAGCGCCTGCATGGCACCCAGCGCCATCTCGTCGTTGGCCGACCACACCAGCGCGGTCTGCGGGTAGCGCTTGAATAATTGCGTCGCTTGTTCGAACGCGCGTTGGCGACTCCATTCTCCGTAGACCAACTGGCGCAGGCGCACTTCGGGATGCTCGGCCAAGGCGCGGCGCAGGCCTTGCTCACGCCGTTGCGCGCTGGGCGTATTCTTGGCGCCGGAAAACGCCAGCAGGTCGAGGGAATCGCCAGGCTCGACCGGGCCATGCTGGCGCAGCAGGTCGGTGAGCATCAGGTAACCCGCCTGCTCGTCATCGGCCACCAGGCTGCAGATCCAGGGCGCGTCCTCGCCGGCATCCAGCAAGTGCACTTGGTCGGGAGTGAGCGCGTTATTCACCATCAGCAACTTGACCCCGCTGCCCAGGGCCATGCGCAGAATTTGCGGGGCGACGTATTGCTCGTTTACCAGCACCAGGTAGTCGGGGCGCTCGGCGCCTTGCAGCGCTTCGCGGGCCTGCGCCAGGGTGTTGCGGGCATCGCGCTCGGAATAACGCACGCGCAAATCCAGGCCGAGGTCCTTGGCGGCGGCCTGCATGAATTGCGCGTAGTCAACCCAGAAGGTTTCGGTGGACGTGCCGGGGTTGAGAAACACCACCGACGAGGCATGGCTCATCGCCGCGAACGTCGATCCCAGCAACCACACGCACGTAATAAGACCCTTCAACATGGTTGTTCAAGCCTTGAATGTTGACCGCCATGATAATGGCAATGCGACATTCAATCGAGGCTCAATCAACAGACTTTACGGGTGGCTGACCCAGAACACGGCGGTTCCCACCACCAAAATTATCAAGAACAGAATGGCCCAGGCGTCCACGCTGCTCTCGGGTTTACGGGCTTTTGTCGAATTGCTCATCGCATCGCCTCTTGTCGGTTTTATAGGTGATTGCATCAAGACACGCTCACAGTAAAGTTCATGCTTGCCTCTGTGACAAATGTGGATATGAAGATAATCAGTCTCATTAGTCGATTTGGTTCTTTGCATATACTCAAACATCACTTTTGCGCATAAACGCAAACTGGTATCGTGCGCCGGCTCCGTTTGGAGTGCGCGGCCGTGCGCGCAGATTTGCCGAGAACAGGACCTATATGTACGTATACGACGAATACGATCAGCGCATCATCGAGGACCGCGTCAAGCAGTTCCGTGATCAGACCCGACGCTACTTGGCAGGTGAGCTGAGCGAAGAAGAGTTCCGCCCTCTGCGCCTGCAAAATGGCCTGTATGTTCAGCGCTTTGCGCCGATGCTGCGGGTCGCCGTGCCTTACGGCCAACTGACTTCGCGCCAGACGCGCATGATGGCCAAAATTGCGCGTGACTTCGACAAGGGCTACGCCCACATCAGCACCCGCCAGAACGTACAGTTCAACTGGCCGGCGCTGGAAGACGTGCCGGACATTCTGGCTGAACTGGCGACCGTGCAGATGCACGCGATTCAGACCAGCGGCAACTGCCTGCGCAACGTGACCACCGACCAATTCGCCGGTGTGGCGGCAGATGAGCTGATCGACCCACGCCCCTGGTGTGAAATTGTGCGTCAGTGGACCACCTTCCACCCTGAGTTCGCCTATTTGCCGCGCAAGTTCAAGATCGCCGTCAATGGCTCGACCTCGGACCGTGCCGCCATCGAAGTGCACGACATTGGCCTGGAGCCGGTGCACAACGCGGCCGGCGAGCTGGGCTTCCGCGTGCTGGTGGGTGGCGGCCTCGGCCGTACGCCGGTGGTCGGCGCGTTCATCAACGAATTTCTGCCATGGCAGGACCTGTTGAGCTACCTCGACGCGATCCTGCGGGTCTACAACCGCTACGGCCGTCGTGACAACAAATACAAGGCCCGGATCAAGATCCTGGTCAAAGCGCTGACCCCTGAGGTATTTGCGCAAAAAGTCGACGCGGAAATGGAACACCTGCGCGGCGGCCAGACCACCCTGACCGACGCCGAAGTGCATCGCGTTGCCAAGCATTTCGTCGACCCGGACTACAAGGCCCTGAGCAATCAGGACGCCGAGTTGGCCGAACTCGACACGCAACACCCAGGTTTCGCGCGCTGGCGCAGCCGCAACACCCTGGCCCACAAAAAACCCGGCTATGTGGCCGTGACCCTGTCGCTTAAACCGACCGGCGTTGCACCGGGCGACATCACCGACAAGCAACTCGACGGCGTTGCCGACCTGGCCGAGCGCTACAGCTTCGGCCAATTGCGCACCTCCCACGAGCAGAACATCATCCTCGCCGACGTTGAACAGTCGCAGCTGTTCAGCCTGTGGGGCGAACTGCGCGAGCAAGGTTTCGCCACGCCGAACATCGGCCTGCTGACCGACATCATCTGCTGCCCGGGCGGCGACTTCTGCTCGCTGGCCAACGCAAAATCGATCCCGATTGCCGAATCAATCCAGCGCCGTTTCGACGACCTGGATTACCTGTTCGACATCGGCGAGCTGGACCTGAACATCTCCGGTTGCATGAACGCCTGTGGTCACCACCACGTTGGCCACATCGGCATCCTGGGCGTGGACAAGAAAGGCGAAGAATTCTACCAAGTGTCCCTGGGTGGCAGCGCCAGCCGCGACGCGAGCCTGGGCAAGATCCTCGGCCCGTCCTTCGCCCAGGAAGCCATGCCCGAGGTGATCGGCAAACTGATCGACGTGTACGTTGAGCAGCGCACCGAAGATGAGCGATTCATCGACACCTACCAGCGCATCGGCATTGACCTGTTCAAGGAGCGCGTCTATGCAGCGAATCATTAAGAACAACGAAGTGCTCGACGAAACCTGGCACCTGCTGCCCAAGGACGCGAGCTTCGACGGCATCTCCAACTGCGACGACCTGATCGTGCCGTTGGCGCTGTGGCGCGAACACGGCCACGCCCTCAAGGCCCGCGACGGCGGCCTGGGTGTGTGGCTGGACGCCGATGAAGAAGCTGAAGAGATAGGCGCTGACGTGGAACACTTCCAGGTCATCGCGCTGAACTTTCCGGCCTTCACCGACGGCCGCAACTACTCCAACGCGCGCCTGCTGCGTGACCGTTATGGTTACACAGGCGAGCTGCGGGCGATTGGCGACGTGCTGCGCGACCAACTGTTCTACCTGCGCCGCTGCGGGTTCGATGCCTTCGCCTTGCGCGCGGACAAAGACCCGTACGAAGCATTGGAAAGCCTCAAGGATTTCTCGGTGACGTACCAGGCGGCCACGGATGAGCCGCTGCCGCTGTTTCGTCGTCGCTAGGGCTCCTTACGTTTAGATTGAAGGCATATCCGTTATTGGGGTAATGGCTTATATCGGTTGCGCTTTTACAGCGGATCACTTTTGAAAGGCCCGGAAGCTGGCCCAATCCCTCAAGCAGAATGTGGTCAAACTGTGGGAGGGGGCTTGCTCCCGATGGCGGTGGGTCAGTCAATTCATGTATCAACTGTAAGACTGCTATCGGGAGCAAGCCCCCTCCCACAAAAAGCAAAAAAAGCAGATCTGCTGTGTATGCAAGCCGGTTTTGATCTGCTTCAACCACTCAGGTCGCCGTGCTTTTGCTTTTGATCTGAGAAGCGCCCCGTTACGCCCCCCCTCCCTAACGCAATCTTCACATTAAAAACGGAGCATTCGCCGTAATCGAACTGTCCCCTATTGATCAGCAATTTTTTACCTTACTGACGATTGGAGTTCTTCATGGCGAAAATAAACCTGGCCCAGCAATTGGCGACCACCCTTGAACAGGCGGGCATCAAACGCATCTGGGGCCTGACCGGCGACAGCCTCAACGGCCTCACCGACGCCCTGCGCACCATGGACAGCATCGAGTGGATGCACGTGCGCCACGAAGAAGTTGCCGCCTTCGCCGCCGGAGCCGAAGCCGCTGCCACCGGCGAGCTGACCGTGTGCGCCGGCAGCTGCGGGCCGGGCAACCTGCACCTGATCAATGGGCTGTTCGACTGCCATCGCAACCATGTGCCGGTGCTGGCGATTGCGGCGCAAATTCCGTCGACCGAAATTGGCCTGAACTACTTTCAGGAAACCCATCCCCAAGAGCTGTTCAAAGAGTGCAGCCACTTTATCGAGCTGGTCACCAACCCCGAACAAATGCCCCACGTGCTGCACCGCGCCATGCGCTCGGCGATTCTCAACCGGGGCGTGGCAGTGGTGGTGATTCCAGGCGACGTGTCGCTGCTTGAAGTCGAAGACACGCTAAAGCCGTGGCCAGCACTGCACGCGCCGCGCACGTTGCCGGCGGAACAAGACCTGCAACGCCTCAGCGAGATTCTGCAGAGCAGCGAAAAAGTCACCCTGCTCTGCGGCAGTGGCTGTGCCGGTGCCCACGACCAAGTGCTGGCGCTGGCTGATACCCTCGGCGCGCCCGTGGTGCACGCCCTGCGCGGCAAAGAGCACGTGGAATGGGATAACCCCTTTGATGTGGGCATGACCGGCCTGATCGGCTTCAGCTCCGGCTACCACGCGATGCTCGATTGCGACACGCTGATCATGCTCGGCACCGATTTCCCTTACCGTCAGTTCTACCCGACCGACGCAAAAATCATTCAGGTCGACCGCGACCCGCAGGCACTTGGCCGTCGCGCCACGCTGGACCTGGGCATTGCCGCCGACGTCAGCGAAACCATTGACGCCCTGCTGCCCCGCCTGACGCGCAAGACCGACCGCAGCTTCCTCGACACCTCGCTCAAGCATTACCAGAAAGCTCGCCAGGGCCTGGATGACCTGGCGCAGCCGTCAAAGGCCGGCCGCCCGATTCACCCACAATATGTTGCGCGGTTGCTCAGCGAGTTGGCGGACGACGATGCGATCTTCACCGCCGACGTTGGCTCGCCCACCGTGTGGGCCGCACGGTATTTGAAGATGAACGGCAAGCGCCGCCTGATCGGTTCGTTCAACCACGGCTCGATGGCCAATGCCATGCCGCAGGCCATCGGTGCGCAAGCAGCGTTTCCGGGGCGGCAGGTGATTTCGATGTCGGGCGACGGCGGTTTCGCCATGCTGATGGGCGATTTCATCTCGCTGGCGCAGTTGAAATTGCCGGTTAAAGTCATCGTGTTCGATAACTCATCGTTGGGTTTCGTCGCCATGGAAATGAAAGCTGCTGGCTACCTGGACACCGGCACCGAGCTGAAAAACCCGGATTTTGCGGCGATGTCGAACGCCATGGGCATTCTGGGGATTCGTGTAGAGCAATCTGAAGACCTTGAACCCGCGCTGCGTCGTGCGCTGGCACACGATGGCCCGGTGTTGGTGGACGTCGTCACCGCCACTCAAGAACTGGTGATGCCGCCCACCATCAAGCTGGAGCAGGCCAAGGGTTTCAGCTTGTACATGCTCAAAGCGGTGATGAGCGGGCGCGGCGACGAAGTGATCGAGCTGGCGCGCACCAACTGGCTACGCTGAGCACGTCATAAGAACCCGGCTTTGGGGGCCGGGTTCTCGCGGTCAGCCGTGCTGTTTTTCGACCCATTTGCCATAGGCATTGATAAACGCCTGCAAAAATGGCGCGGTCTTCTCCGACAGCTTGCCCGCGTCATCAAACACGCTGCCCGCGCCACCCAGGTAGGCTTCGGGTTGCTGCATGCACGGCACATCAAGAAACACCAGCGACTGGCGCAGATGGTGGTTGGCGCCAAAGCCGCCAATCGCACCCGGCGACACACTGATGATCGCGCCCGGCTTGCCGCTCCAGGCGCTTTGCCCGTAAGGACGCGAGCCTACGTCAATGGCATTCTTCAGCGCGGAGGGCACGGATCGGTTGTATTCCGGGGTCACAAACAGCACCGCGTCGGATGAACTCACGTGTTGTCGGAAAGTACTGTACGCTGCTGGCGGCGATGCTCCGTCGATGTCCTCGTTGTAGAGCGGTAAATCGCCAATTTCGACAATGTTCAATTTGAGATTGGCCGGGGCCAGTTCGGCCAAGGCCAGGGCGACTTTGCGGTTGATCGACGCTTTTCTCAAGCTGCCAACCAGGACGGCAACCGTGTAGACCTTGCTCATTGAGGTTTTCCTGACGTCTGACTAAAGGGGCTTGTAGTTATAAAGTCTTCGCGCCGCGTTCACCAGCAGGTTTTCAAAATCCCGCAGAGGCTTGCCACGCCCTCCCATGCGTAGGAAGCGTCTGGAAGTATCAACGAATAGTATTTTTTTTCCATAGGTAAACTACCCCGCTCTCTGACGGTCTACAGAACCGCAAATCGAGTGTTTATCTCCAGAGGTTCTAAACAGATGGCTGCAGTACTTGTCGGACAGTTCCATGCCAGAGACGCGGAAGGACGCGTGTATTCGGTGCATGAGTTCCAGGAATCCAACCCGGTGCAAGGCGACCTGGCTGGCTCGGCGCCCTCCACAACCTACAAGCTGGCCATTGGCGATCGTGTAGAAAAACTGGAAGGCGATGAATTCAGATTGATCCAGTCGGGCACCATTATCACCCGCGAATCGCAAACTACCCTCGCTTCATAAGATCTCGCCTTATCGACCTGCTCAGTCCTGGCCATTGATGGCGTTGACTGGGCCGGGTGATCACGGCCGACGGATCTCCTTCACTTAAACCCCAGATGAATCAGTGGTCGCCGTAGGTAATATCCTTGTTATCGCCGACGCCGCCCAACGTGCGGTCCTTGCCGAACGAAAACAGGTCGAAGGGCGTGTTGGGCTGGGTTGCCGGGTAGTGATACTGAAAGGCAACGCCCCATGGGTCGGTGAGCTGGTCTTCGGTGATGTAAGGGCCTTTCCATTTCGCTTCACCGGCGGGTTGCGTGGTCAACGCGTCCAAGCCCTCCTCGTCCCTGGGATAACGACCGGTGTCTTGGTGAAAGCGTTCGAGCGCTGCGCCCAAATCACCCAACTGAGCCTTGGTCTGGGCGATTTCCGCCAGCGCCACATCGCCAAACAGCCGCGGCCCCACGGCCAGGGCCAACAGCCCGATGACGATCAACCCCACCAGCACTGCCCAACGCGTAAGCCCTCGCTGATTGCGCACGTTACCCCTGACTGCGGTTTTGCCGGACATCGCAAGGCTCCCTGATTATTGGTCGGTTATTACACGCGCGGTGTGACAGGCTGTTTGCAGCGGCCTACGCGCTTAACGGTAGCGCAACCACACCCACGCCCGCGCTGTTTTTTACCCAGCCATTGAAACCACACCGCACTGAACATAGACTCCCGCGATGCGTTTACGTCATATCGAAGTGATTCAGGCGATCTTGCAGACCGGACACCTCGGCACGGCCGCCGAATGGTTGCAACTCCCCGTGGGCGATGTGGACGCGACGCTCAAGGACGCCGAGCAACAACTGGGCTGCATGCTGTTTGCCAGTGTGCGCGGGCGTTTGCAAGCGACGCGTGAAACACTTGAGTTGCAGCCCGCCATCGCCCAGCTCTACGAGGCGCTGGAGCCGCTACAACGCCTGGCCAGCCGCTTGAAACACCCTCACGCCCCCGCCTTGCGTGCGGTGTGTACCGCACCGCTGGCCAACCAACTGCTGCCGCAAAGCATCGCGCTGCTGCGCCGACGCTTTCAGGACACACCGTGCAACGTGTCCAGCCAGCCGACGCGTGAGATTGTCAAAAGCCTGCTGCTGCACGAAGCCGATGTGGGCCTGAGCCTGCATGACCCGCAACATGCGCACATCCACAGCACAGTACTCGCGCAGGGCAAACTGCAATTGCTCGCGCCCCACGGCTGGCTCAAACCCAAGCAAAAGTACATCGCGTTGCAGGAGCTCGCCGGGCAGTCGATGATCGGGCTTGAAGGGCATGACCCGCTGAGCCGCCTGCTGGACGCCAAGCTGCAAGCGCTGCGCCCACTGACGGTGGTGCACACACGCGTGCAGACTTATCAGATGATGCGCAGCCTGGTCGAAGCCGGCGAAGGCCTGGCGATTGTCGACCCGTTCACCGCCTCCGGCGCGCGCGAGGCCGGGCTGGACGCCTGCCCGTTATCGCCGCCGATCCCGGTGGTTCTTTACGCATTGAGCTTGAAGGGTGCAGAACCCACGCCAGCGCTGAACGCGCTGCTGCAGATCATCGCGCTCAAGGCCGAGGCCTTGCTGACCTAGCCCGCCGCGTCCCGTTCTGACTTGAACAACCGATACCAGAAAATCGCCACTTCGCGGGTTTGCGGGTCAATACCGCGATAACGCAGGTGGTCGATGCCGCCCATCACATAGCCGCAACGCTCGTACAAGCGGCACGCGCCGAGGTTGTTGTTCTGGGTTTCGAGCATCATGCCCGGCAGGTTTTTCTTGCGGCTCCAGAACTGCGCCACATCGAGCAACGCCTTGGCCACGCCATGCCGCCGTGCAGGCAATACCACCGCCAGTTCATCAACATGGGCAAAACCGTTCCAGTTGGTGCTGACCACGATATGCCCGACCGCACGGTCATCCAGGTAAGCCATGAAGATCGCGCTGTCGGGTGCGTCGCGAAAACTCCTGAACTCTTCCGGGTCGATGCCATAACACTTGCGGTACGGCACGATGCGCTCGACGGGCCATTGGTCGACGCGCAGGCCCATTTCGGGCACGCCGTAGGCACTGACCTCAAAGCTGAAATCATTGCCCCACACGTAGGCATCAAAGCCCTCGTCGGCGACCCGTACACTGAGCCCCGGGTACTTCGGGTTCATTACAGCGTGCATAAACATACTTAACCCTTGATGCAATCGACCCTGTCGACTCGGCGTTTAAGGCACCCGCTTCACTGTTGCAATGCGCCTTATGTGGGAGCGGGCTTGCTCGCGATGCAGGCGCCTAGGTCTGTCAGGTACACCGAGTTGGCTGCATCGCGAGCAAGCCCGCTCCCACAAAAAAGCACTTTTGACCCAACCACTCAACCGGCTTATTGCTGGGTCAACTGAGCCCACAACGCCGGTGCACCCGCCGACTTGGCGATAGCCTCCAACCGCGCCGCGTGCTCAGCCAGGTCCTGCTCACTGGCGCGAATAATCGTGCTGGGTTTGCGCTCCGCCGGCAGGCGACGAATTTCCGAAGCGCGGTTGCCCGAGCCTTCCGCCGAACCGCTGCCGTCCGAAGCGTTACCGGCCAGTGACAGGCTGGTTTGCCCACCGGTCATGGTCAGGTAAACGTCGGCCAGAATCTCGGAGTCGAGCAACGCGCCGTGCAGTTCACGGCCAGAGTTGTCGACGCCGTAGCGTTTGCACAACGCATCCAGGCTATTGCGCTGGCCTGGGTGACGCTCGCGGGCCATCATCAAGGTGTCGAGAATCGAGCAGTGCTGCGCGATATTCGCCCGATCGGTCTGCCCCATCAGGGCAAACTCGTTATTGATGAAGCCGACGTCGAACGCCGCGTTATGGATGATCAGCTGCGCGCCGTTGATGAAGTCGAAAAACTCATCGGCCACTTCGGCGAAACGCGGCTTGCCCTTGAGGAATTCGTCGGTGATGCCGTGCACGCCGATGGCGCCCTCATCACTGTCCCGGTCCGGTTGCAGGTACACGTGGAAGTGACGCCCGGTGAGGCGGCGCCCCATCAGTTCGACACAGCCGATTTCAATGATCCGGTGGCCATCGGTCACCGGCATGCCGGTGGTTTCGGTATCGAGTACAACAGATCGGATGGCCATCAGGGTTCAGCTCTCAACGGTGTGTTATGCAGTGTGGTGTGAATCAAAGGGCGCGATGTTAACACGTCAGCCGGCCTCAGCTCTGCTTGTAGCCCCGCACTTCGTCCACGCCACGGTTGGCCAACTGGTCGGCGCGCTCGTTGCCAGGGTGGCCGATGTGCCCACGCACCCATTTCCAGGTGATGTTATGGCGGTTGCATTGTTCATCGAGCAATTGCCACAAGTCGGCGTTTTTGACCGGCTCCTTGGCGGCGGTTTTCCAACCGCGCTTTTTCCAGTTGACCATCCACTCGTTGATGCCCTTCATCACGTATTGCGAGTCGGTCACCAACAGCACATCGCAGCGCCGCTTGAGTTCTTCCAGGCCGCGAATGGCGCCCATCAGCTCCATGCGATTGTTGGTGGTGTTGGCTTCGCCGCCCCACAGTTCCTTCTCCACGCCCTTGCACACCAGCAAGGCGCCCCAGCCGCCGGGGCCAGGGTTGCCCTTGCAGGCGCCATCGGTGAAGAGTTCTACGCTATCGGTCATCGGTTGCATCCATCAAAACGGGCTGGCGGCAATCGGCCGACAGTATCCCGAGGCCGACAAGTTCGGCCTGAAATCAAAAAAGAGGGTGTTACGGTTCGCTTTGCTTGCGGTTGACCTTGGCCATTGGCATCGGCACCAGCTTGCCCATGGGCTGGCGCAGCACTTGGCGCACCGGCCGCAGCCCGACCACGATCTTGCGCGCCACCAATAAGTAGAAACCGCCACCCGACAACTGCCAGGCGCCTGCGCGGCGCTCCCAGCCCGCCAGGCGGCCTTGCCACTGGGTCGACGCAAGCGGCGGACGATAGCACCCGAAGCGGCGTTTCTCCAGCGCAAAGCCCAGCAGGTTCAGCCAGTCGCCCACCCGAGAAGGCGAGATGCAGCGCGCCTGGCGCAGGCCGTCATGCGCGAACATATGGCGCAGGCCCCAGGTGCTCCAGGGGTTGATACCGATAATCAGCAAGTGGCCACCAGGGCGCACACTGCTCGCCGCTTCGCGCAGCAAACCGTGGGGTGACAGGCAGAAATCCAGGCCGTGCTGCAACACCACCACATCGGCGGCGTGTTCGCTCAAGGGCCAGGCCTGTTCCTCACACACAATTTCCACACCGGGCAACGGTGCGCCCAGGCGCACATTGCGCTGCACCTGCGGCGCGGCGGGCGGCGTTTGGGCCGAGGGGCCGTAATGCACCAGATAGCCGCCAAAGAACCGGCCCAGCTCGTCTTCGAGCATGCGCCGCTCTTCATCCAGCAAAAATTGCCCGATCGGCCCGTTCAGCCAGTCGCGCGCTGCGCCGATCAGGGCCAGCCACTCAGGATCGGCCTGGGCGAACGCTTTATCAGTCATTGCATTCTCCAACTCGCCTAGACGTTCTAAGATGCACCAATGTGTTCAGCTTGGCGAATCGACGAATGATACAGATCAGTGCCCTACCCGCCTTCACCGACAACTACATCTGGTTGTTACAAGACCCGCAAACCCAGCGCTGCGCGGTGGTCGACCCCGGCGATGCCGCGCCGGTGCTGGCCTGGCTCAAGCAGAACCCGGCGTGGACCCTCAGCGACATCCTGATTACCCACCATCACCATGATCATGTCGGCGGTGTGGAGCAACTGAAAAGTGTTACCGGCGCGAAGGTCTACGGCCCGGCGAGCGAGAACATCCCGGCGCGCGACACAGCCCTGCAGGATAACGACCGCATTACCGCGCTCGGCTGGGACTTCGAGGTGTATACAATACCGGGCCATACGCTCGGCCATATTGCCTTTTACCATTCAGGCGTGCTGTTTTGTGGCGACACCCTGTTCGCTGCCGGTTGCGGCCGCCTGTTTGAAGGCACCCCGCTACAAATGCACACGTCGCTGGAACGTCTGGCCGCCCTGCCCGACGATACGCTGGTTTACTGTGCCCACGAGTACACACAAAGTAACCTCAAGTTTGCCCTCGCGGTGGAACCGGACAACGCCGATATTGCCGAGCGTGTGCAAAACGTCAACCAAATGCGCGCCCGCGGCGAGATAACGTTGCCGTCCAACCTGGCCCTGGAAAAACGTACTAACCCTTTTTTACGCACCGCTGAAACATCTGTTAAACAAAAAGCGGACGAACGGAATGGTCGCGACAACCGCTCTGGGGCCGAGGTGTTTGCTAGCTTGAGGGCATGGAAAGATAAGTTCTAAGGGCGTGCAATCTGGTACGTAAATTCTGAATGGTTGACCGCGACCCACGCGCTTTCTAGAATCGCCCGACATTTTTGCCCGGAACTTACTTCCAGCCAATGTCGTCATCTATTCGTAAATCCATCTCTTCAGACGCATTGACCCGCCTGGCTCAAGCTGTGGCGGTGGCTGTGTCCGCGACGCTGGCGGGCTGCCAATCGACGAATTTCGCTGCACAATCCACCGTGCAACCCAAACCCAATCTTGCCGCCAAGATCAAGCAAAAACCTATTTGGCTTTCAGAAAAGCCTAGCCCCGAAGTGCCCCAGGATGTCTGGGAACGCATGCGACGGGGCTTTCAATTACAGGAAGGCCTGGGCGTAAACCCGCGCATCGAGCAACAGCGCTTGTGGTTTGCCAGCAACCCATCCTTCCTGGAGAACGCCGGAGAACGCGGCAGTCTCTACATTCATTACATCGTCGAACGCCTTGAAGAACGCAACATGCCCCTGGAGCTGGCGCTGCTGCCGGTGATTGAAAGTGCCTACAACCCAATGGCCTATTCGCGCAGCGATGCGGTCGGCTTGTGGCAGTTCATCCCCTCCACCGGGCGCTACTTCAACCTGCGCCAGACCCGCGCCTACGACGGCCGCCGCGACATCACCGCCTCCACCACCGCCGCCCTCGACTACCTGACCCGTCTGCACGACATGTTCAACGGCGACTGGCTGTTGGCCCTGGCGGCGTATAACGCCGGCGAAGGCACGGTCAGCCGGGCCATCGAGCGCAACGAAAAGCTCGGCCTGCCGACCGACTACTGGAACCTGCCGCTGCCCCAGGAAACCAAGGACTACGTGCCCAAGTTCCTCGCGCTGTCGCAAGTGGTGCTGGCGCCCGAAGCGTATGGCGTGAACCTCAACCCGATCGCCAACACGCCGTACTTCGAAGTGGTTGAAGTCAAGCAAAGCATGGACCTGTCACGGGTTGCCGCGCTGGCCGAAATTGACGAAGACGAACTGTTCCAGCTCAACCCGGCCTTGAAACAACGCACAACCCTGGACGGCCCTCAGCATTTGTTGGTGCCCAGCTCCAAGGCACACTTGCTGGCCAGCAGCCTCTCGGCGATGCGGCCTGATGAACTGCTGGCGATGCGCCCTAAAAAGGCAGTATTCGACGAAGTTGAGACCGCCCGCGTTGCCGGGCGCACGCGCAGCTACAAGGTGCGCACCGGCGACAACCTCACGCTGATCGCCAAGGCGAACAAGGTTGACGTGCATGACCTGCAGCGCTGGAACAAGCTCAATGGGCAGGCGCTGAAGGTTGGCCAAAGCCTGGTGATGCAGGACACGCGCAAGGTAGTGGCCAAGGCTGACAGCAAGAAGCCGGTGCAATACAAGGTCAAAAAAGGCGACTCGCTGTATATCGTGGCCAAGCGTTTTAACGTTGAGATGCAGCATCTCAAACGCTGGAACCCGCGGACGGGTCAGGCGTTGAAACCGGGGCAGATGCTGGTGGTTTCGGGGCCTAGATAAGGCGCTGCGGGGTTTTGAGTGCATATCCTTTATTGAGGTTATGGCTTATATCGGTTCCGCTCTTACAGCGGGTCACTTTTGAAAGGCCCGGAAGCCGGCCCAGCCAAAACTAACCAAAAGGTCCTCGCCCCACCACTCGGCACCTCGCTTAGGCTCGGTGTGCCCTCACTCCGACATTACGGAGCGGGCCGCCGCGACGGGGCGTCCCTGCCCCGTCG
>NZ_JBLZPT010000024.1:0-91182 GCF_049199985.1 Pseudomonas kitaguniensis | reverse complement strand
GCTCGCGATAGCGTCGTGTCAGATAAAGATTTTTCAACTGACACACCGCAATCGCGAGCAAGCCCGCTCCCACACAAAGCGCTTTTGATCTGCTTCAACCACTCCAAAAAACCAGCCATAACAGGGGAATGCATTCCACAGCGGATCGCTACCTAAAGCTGATAGTTCTTCAGCTCTCGAGCGATCACCATCCGCTGAATCTCGCTGGTCCCCTCGTAAATCTGCGTAATCCGCGCATCGCGGTAGTAACGCTCCACCGGGTAATCCTCCAAATACCCATAGCCGCCATGAATCTGCATGGCTGACGAGCAGACCTTTTCAGCCATTTCCGACGCAAACAGCTTGGCCTGCGATGCCTCGGACAAACACGGCCTGCCGGCCGTGCGCAGGCGCGCCGCGTGCAGGATCAGCAGGCGTGCCGCATTCAAGCGGGTTTGCATGTCAGCGAGCATATTGGCAATGCTCTGATGCTCAATGATCGCTTTGTCGAACTGCACACGATCACGCGCATAGGCCAGCGCCGACTCAAACGCGGCACGCGCGATGCCTAGCGCCTGGGCCGCAATGCCGATGCGCCCGCCTTCCAGGTTGGCCAGGGCGATGGCCAGGCCTTTACCGCGCTCGCCAAGCAAGTTGGCTTCCGGCACCGTGCACTGGTTGAGGGTTACCGCGCAGGTGTCGGACGCACGAATGCCCATCTTGTGTTCGGTGCGGTCGACCACAAACCCCGGTGTATCGGTGGGCACCAGGAACGCCGAGAGGCCTTTTTTGCCGAGTGCCGGGTCGGTCACCGCGAACACGATGGCGAGCTTGGCGCGCTTGCCGTTGCTGACAAACTGTTTGGCGCCGTTGATCACCCACTGGCCATCGCGCAGTTCGGCGCGGGTGCGCAAGTTGTGCGCTTCGGAACCGGCCTGCGGCTCGGTCAGGCAGAAGCAGCCGATGACCTGGCCACTCGCAAGGTCAGGCAGCCAGGCTTGTTTCTGGGCGTGTGTGCCGTAGTTGAGGATTGGCCCGCAACCGACTGAATTATGGATACTCATCAGTGCGCCAGTGGCGCCATCACCGGCGGAAATCTCTTCTACCGCCAGTGCGTACGCCACGTAATCGACATAGGTGCCGCCCCATTCTTCGGGCACTACCATGCCTAACAGGCCGAGTTCGCCCATCTTTGCGACCAGCGCGTCATCGATCCAGCCAGCTTTTTCCCAGGCTTGCGCATGCGGGGCGATTTCGCCACGGGCGAAGTCGCGCGCCATGTCACGAATCATCACCTGTTCTTCCGTGTATTCAATGTCTTGCATGGCTTAGTTACCAATCTGCTTGAAGTCGTTGAAGAAGCTTTGCACAAGCGCTGCGTTTACCCCGTGCAGCGTGGGCGGGTTCCACCGAGGGGTTTTGTCTTTGTCGATGATCAACGCGCGAACCCCTTCGATAAGGTCACCGCGTTCGAACCACTGGCGATCCACGTGCAATTCAAGCGCAAAGCACTGCTCCAGCGGCAGGCGGCGGCCACGGCGGAGCATTTCGAGGGTCACGGCCATCGCCAGCGGCGAGCGGGTCTGCATCAGTTGCGCGGTGGCCAGCGCCCATTCGTGGCTGTCGGCAACGGTGACTTGCTGCAGTTGCTCGACGATGCTGGCCACGTCGGGCAAGCCAAAAAAATGGTCGATGGCGGGGCGCAAGGCCGCCAATGGCGCGTCGGGCAATTGTTGTACGGCCAATTTAGCGAGTACGCCTTGCAGGTCCTTGAGCGGAGCGTGTCGCCATTGCAGTTGATCGAGCTGGTGGTCCAGGTCGGCAAGCCTGGCGCTGTCGACGTACCAGTCGGCCAACCGGCAATACAGCGCGTCGGCTGCGCGAATCTGCACCCCGCTCACGCCGAGGTACACCCCCAGCTCGCCGGGAATGCGCGGCAGGAAATAGCTGGCGCCGACGTCCGGGAAATAACCAATTGCCACTTCCGGCATTGCCAGGCGGCTGCGTTCGGTCACCACGCGCAGGTCCGCGCCTTGTACCAGGCCCATGCCACCGCCGAGGACAAACCCGTCCATCAGCGCCAGTACCGGCTTGCAGTAATGATGAACGGCCAGGTCGAGGGCGTATTCCTCGACAAAAAAATCGCTGTGCAGGGTGTCGCCTTGCTTGAAGCTGTCGTACAAGGAGCGTATATCGCCACCGGCGCAGAAGGCTTTTTCCCCGGCGCCACGCAGCACCACGGCGTAAACCTGCGGGTCATCCGCCCACGCCTGTAGCTGCGCTGTCAGGCTGCGGACCATGCCCAGGTTAAGCGCATTCAAACCGGCGGGGCGGTTGAGGGTGAGGTGGCCAATATGGTTGCGTACCTCGGCGAGTACTTCAGCCTGAATGATTTCGCGGCAGCTTGCTTCGGGTAATACCTGAGCAGTCATCTCTAACTCCCTGCTTTTATTGTTCTTTCTCAAGACGTTCACGGACACACTACCGTGTGATCGTACCAGTGCAAATTTACCCAGTACAACCCGGAATCCTGCAGGTCGTTGTTGCATTTATGCAGAGCCGCTCACGTGACGCGGCGGGCCAGTACGTGGCCGATGCTACGGCGACGCGCGTGGGTTTCCGCCGCGCGGATCAGTTGCTCAAGGTCTGTCGGTTGCACGTCATAAAACTGCTCCATTTCGGCCAGCGCCAACTGCAAATCAGCGGCGGTGATCGACGGCTCGCCGCGCGCAAGGGCCGATGGCGGCTCGGCAAGCGCTTTCGGATAACGCGTCCGTGTCGCGTTGTTATAGGCCAGCGCACACGCCAGCAGGGCTGTGGCACCGAGCATTACCGCGGCGAGTTCCTGCCAGCCAAGGGCGATGGAGCTTGGGTCGGCGAGCACCAGGGTCATTGCCAGCCCACCGGCTGGCGGGTGCAGGCAACGCAGCCAGCAGATCAATACAACGCACATGCCGGCTGCCAGGCAGGCACTGCCCAACGTGCGGCCAAGCACCCGCGCCACCAGCAGCGCGACAACGCCTGCACACACGTAGCTGCCGATGATCGACCAAGGTTGCGCCAGCGCGCCGGATGACACGGCAAACAGCAGCACGGCAGAAGCCCCGAGCGGGCCGAGCAGGTGCAGGGCGACTGGCATGCCAAACACTTGGGCGCACACCCAGACACTGAACATCGTGCCCAAGGCCATGCCGATAGCGGCGCGGCTCCATTCGGCGGGGCGGGTATTGATTGCAGCGGGTAACCAGCGAGCAAGCATTGACGGTATCCATAAATAGCAGGCAAAAAAAAGGCTTGTCTGGTTGCCCGGAAAGCCTTTTGAACGTTACGACATTTGGGGCAGGAACACTATTTGGGGGCAGGAACACTGCGCAGTGTGACGACCCTGAGGCAAAGGTGCCACTGACTATTAATGAAGGTTAAAGGCAAAAATAATGCAGTTAAATACCCTCGTCCAAAGGTATCAGGCACGCCTTCTGCGTCGGTGCAGTACTGAGCTGACCGAGCACCCGTGTATCCGTGGCTTCGTTGAACAAGTGCCTTTGCAGGTTTGCCTGCAGCGCAGGGTCGTTGGCCAGCGGCCCTTTCAACGCGACTAACGCGTTGCGCAGTGTCCTTAGCCGATCCAGCCCGGGTACAGGATTAAGCAGCAGATCTTCCGGCACGGCATTGCCCTCTCAATAAATTAAGCCAACGTGATGTACGTGGCCTACAACGTCCTTGTTGTTATGCAGCTGCACTTACCCGGCGTGTCGAGATAACCCGTGATGCCGTGGTGGTACATAGTTAGCGCACTGGCTAACGAGTCTACATTTGGGTTCCGGGCGCCGGAAGGCAAAGTGCGCCAGCCGTTACGCATAGCTATGTAGGGGGTTTCTACTGGGTTATGACGAAAAACGCCCACTCCTGAGGAGCGGGCGTTGTTTTTTAACCGGTTGACGGCTGCGCGATCAAGGCGCGGAGGCTTTCACCAGATGCAGCAACACAAACGCGTTCTTATCGAACTCGCCGGTCAGGGTCGGGGTCAGCGCGCGCAAGCGCGGGTCTTGCAACGCGTTGAAGTCATCGGCACTCATTACCAGCCAGGCGGGCGCTTGCAGCGGTGCCAGGTCAGCGGCGGTCTGGGTAAACAACGGCACCTTATCGCAGTCGAAGTTGACCATGAACTTGATCGCCTTGGCATCTTTACCCAAGCCATGCAGTACCACAGGCGCCGGTTGCTGCAGGATTTGGGCTTTGACCGCGAGGCTGAAGGTGCGCGTGTCGTAGAGCGTGCGTTCCAACGGTTCGACCACCACGATGTAGGTCGACCAGATCGCCAGCACCGCTGCGAATGCCGGGCCCAGTGGGCGTAACCGCGGTTTTAATAAGGCCAGCAGCGCCAGCACTTGAAGCGCGCCGAGTACGCCGAAGATCAGCCCCAAGTCGCTCAACTGTTCCGGGTAACGCCGCCGCGCCAGCACCAGCCCGACCACCAGCAACGCCGGCAACAGCGTCCACAGGCTCAGCATCACGCCGCGCAACCAGGCAAACAATCGCCCTTGGGTGACGTAGAACGGATAGGCCGCGATTATCGCCGCCATCGGCACCATGGGCAGGATGTAGCGCGCCTTTTTGGCCTGCGGCACCGACAAGCCGAGCATGACCAACACACCGGCTGCGGCGCAGTAGAGCACCAGCTGCAATGCCGGGTCGGGCGCCCTGCGGCCGCCAACCACCACGGCCAGCAGCACCAACACGGCCAGCGGATAGGCCAGGGCATAATTGCCCAGCGAACTGGTGAAGTAATACAGCACGCCGCTGGAGCCTTCGGTGCCGTCCATACGCCCCAGAAATTGCATGCGGATCACGTCCTGCATGAACCCCTCACCGCCACTCAGCTTGGCCAGCAACAGCAACAGGCCGACACAGGCTGCCAGCAGCGCCAACGCCAGCAAGCCGAACGTGAACAGTTGGCGCCATTGCCGGTTGAGCAGGTAATAACTGCACAGCATGCCCGTTGGAATCACCAGGCCGATGGGCCCACGGATCGCAAAACCGATAATCAGCAACAGAAACAGCCAGTACACGCGTTTCGGGCTACCAAAGTGGTCGTGCGCATAGCCGATGTAAAACACCGCCAAGGCGACGCAGGCGAGCATTTGGTCCAATGACACCGAGCGGGTTTCGCTGACAAAGGTGCTGCTGAGCAGCAACATCGCGATGCTCAACAGGCCCCAGCGCGTGGAGTAGGGCGCCGTGAGGCGATACACCAGCGTAACGATCAGCGCTGAAGCGAAAGAGGTAGGCAACCATGCGGTAAAGCTGGTGACCTGCCCAAACGGCAACGACAGCACCCACGTCAACAGCGTCGAGGTCGCCAGGTAGTCGGCGTAAGGCTGCCCATAAGTGGTGGGGAAAAAACTCGGCCCGTGCCGCAGCATTTCCTGGGCAAACACCA
The DNA here is from genome assembly GCF_049199985.1 of Pseudomonas kitaguniensis. Classification (NCBI taxonomy): domain Bacteria; kingdom Pseudomonadati; phylum Pseudomonadota; class Gammaproteobacteria; order Pseudomonadales; family Pseudomonadaceae; genus Pseudomonas; species Pseudomonas kitaguniensis. The sequence goes on along the minus strand of NZ_JBLZPT010000024.1, from coordinate 85,763 downwards.
CAAAGCGCGAGTCGAACCCGATAATTGCCTGGTGCCAGTTACCCACCAGAAACAGCACCAGCGCCAAGAGCCCAAGCCCCAGCGACTGGTGACGGATTGTTGCATTCAGCAGGGATTTGGGAGCTTTGTTCACCGATCAGGCTTCCTTGGCCTGCACTGCCCAGTTTTGCTGAGGAATCGGCAGTTCGCAGGAGTCGCCCCGACCGATCGGGAAGTATTTGAAGCCTTTGCGCGCCAGGCGCTCGCCGTCGTACAGGTTGCGACCGTCGAAGATCACCGGGTTTTTCAGGCGGTGGTGGATCAGGTCGAAATCCGGCGCTTTGAACTGCTGCCATTCGGTGCAGACGATCAGCGCATCGGCGCCGCTCAATGCCGATTCCGGGGTGCCGAGCAGCGTCAGGCGTGATTCGTCACCGTAGATGCGCTGGGTTTCTTGCATGGCCTCGGGGTCGAAGGCGCGCACATTGGCGCCCGCAGCCCAGAGTGCTTCCATCAGCACGCGGCTCGGTGCATCACGCATGTCGTCGGTGTTGGGCTTGAAGGCCAGGCCCCACAAGGCGAATGTCTTGCCGTTCAGGTTGCCCTTGAAGTAGGCATTGATGCGTTCGAACAGCTTGCTCTTCTGGCGCTGGTTAATCGCTTCCACGGCTTCCAGCAGGTCGCTGGAGCAATTGGCCTGTTTGGCACTGTGGATCAGGGCGCGCATGTCTTTGGGGAAACACGAACCGCCGTAGCCGCAACCCGGGTAGATGAAGTGGTAGCCGATGCGCGAGTCGGCACCGATGCCAAGGCGCACGGCCTCGATGTCGGCGCCAAGGTGCTCGGCCAGCTCGGCAATCTGGTTGATAAAGCTGATTTTGGTGGCGAGCATGCAGTTGGCGGCGTACTTGGTCAGTTCGGCGCTGCGCAGGTCCATGAAGATGATGCGGTCATGGTTGCGGTTGAACGGCGCGTACAGGTCGCGCATCACTTCGCGCACTTCTTCGCGTTCGCAGCCGATAATAATGCGGTCCGGGCGGCGGCAGTCGGCAACGGCCGAGCCTTCCTTGAGGAATTCCGGGTTGGAGACAATATCGAAGTCCAGGTAGCGCCCGGCAATGCGCAGGTTCTTTTCGATGTGCGCGCGCAAGGTGTCGCCGGTGCCGACCGGGACGGTGGATTTCTCCACCAGAATCACCGGCTCCACACGGTGACGCGACACCGCATCGCCTACCGACAGTACGTATTTGAGGTCTGCCGAGCCGTCTTCGTCCGACGGTGTGCCGACGGCGATAAACAGCACTTCACCGTGTTCGACCGCGAGCTTTTCATCAAAGGTAAAGTGCAGGCGCCCGCTTTCGAGGTTTTCCTTCACCATCGCCGCCAGCCCCGGCTCAAAGATGGTCACGTGGCCTTTTTGCAGCGACTCGACCTTGTTTTTGTCTACGTCCATGCAGATCACATCGTGGCCGACTTCGGCCAATACGGTGGCCTGCACCAGACCAACGTAACCACTACCAAATACACTGATTTTCATGGGGCATTCCTGGGACTAATGCTGCTAGTACGACGAGAGTTAATGACCAGAACGCCGAGGATGACCAACGCCACCCCCAGGGTTTTTGAAAGCGAAAAATCTTCGTTGAACACCGGCAGGCTGGCAGCCAGCAGGTAGACCAACGCGTAACTGATGCTGAGCAGCGAATACGCGCGGCCCAGCGGCAAGTGTTTGAGCGCGCCGAGCCAGCAGAGCATCGACAGCGCATAGGCGATGATCGCCAGCACCACAATGCCCAAGGCGCTCAGGTCGATGCTGTTGCTGTAAAAAGCGTTCAGCCATTCAGTCGGCAATGGCAGGCGCGTCATGCTCCAGCGCATGCCCAACTGGGCCGCGCTGACCAAGCCGACGCTGCCCAGTGCCAGGGCAAAGCCTGGCGCGCGGCTCATACGTGGCGCCCCAGCAACACAACGCCGCCGATCACCAGCGCGACACCGAGCCAGTGACGGCCATCGATGTGTTCATGAAAGACAAAACGCGCCATCAGCGTGACCAGTACAAAATTCAGGCTGAGCATCGGGTAGGCGACGCCGACTTCCAGGCGTTGCAGCACCAGCAGCCACACCAGCAAGCCGAGGCCCAGGCACAGGAGCGCCGACCACAGCCACGGTTCACGCAGTTTCGGTGCCCAACCGTCGGGCTGGTCGCGCCAGCGCTCTACCGCAAACTTCTGCGACACTTGGCCCATGCAGGTGAGCAAGCACGCGCTGACTAAAAGCAGCAGCGTGATCATTGCGCGACCTGTGAAAAAATCAGGATCACGATATTGCCTTGCTCGTAACGCTTGCCGTCTTGGGGCAGCAAGTTGACTTCGGCCACTTCATCGTCGCCTTTGACCCGCATGACCACGCCGACCGGCCCTTGTTTGCGCGCATCACTCATCCATTGCTGAACTTGGCTGAGGTCAACCTTGCGGTGGGCGGTGTCGGGGTAGGCGGTGCCGTATTTGACTTCACCGATGGTGTTGTAAAGCGCGACATCCGGCCGTCCCAGACGCCATGACAGGGCCGATGCGGCGCCCAAGTCATTGCTGAGCAAGGCGGTGGTCGATTGCAGCTCTTGCAGGTGGTCGATGATGAACGCGTCCGGGGTTTTGTTATAAACCACCGAGTGCGGCAGCGCGGCGGGCACGAGGAGCACCAGCAAGCCGCTGCCGATCATCGGCGCGGCCCACAGTGTCAGCGGGCGCACGACCTGCAGCAGGTTGACCACGACCCAGCCGAACAAGCACACAAAGACCAGCACCAGGCTGAAGGTTTCGTCAGCGTCATACACCGACTGCTTGATTTGGAACCAGCTGAGGGCCAGCACTGCGAGCACGCCAATCGCCAGGTTCAACCCGCCGTTGATGCGCAACACGCGGCCACGGCCCTGCGCAAGCTTGTCGCTCAAGGTCGAGCCCATCAGCAACGCCAATGGCAGCAGGCACGGCATGATGTAAGACGGCAGTTTGCCTTTGGCCAGGCTGAAGAAGGCCAGCGGCATCAACAACCACAGCAGCAGGAACGCCGTCTGCGGCAGGCGTTTTTCCTGCCACGCCTGTTTGAGCGCGGGCGGCAGCAGCGCGACCCACGGCAGCGAGAACGCGACGATCAGCGGCAGGTAGTACCAGAAGGGCTCGGCGTGCTGGGCGTCGTCACCGGCAAAGCGCTGGATATGCTCGTGCCAGAAAAAGAAGTTCCAGTAGTCCGGCTCTTGCAGGTGCACGGCGAGTGCCCAAGGCAGGCTGACCAGAATAGCCACGACCACGGCGAGCACGCCATACCTCAGTAACTCAGCAAAACGCTTCTGCCAGATCGCGTAGGGCAGGGCGATCAACACTGGCAGCAACCACGCCAGAAAACCTTTGGTCATGAACCCCATGCCGCAGGCGAAACCCAGCAAGGCCCAGGCCCACAAACGGCCACGGCGCGTGCTGCTGTCGAAGCAGAACCACAAGGCGGCACCGGTCAAGTTGACCCAGAAGGTGAATTGCGGGTCGAGGTTGGCATACCCGCCGAGCATCGCCACGCTGACAAAGCTCATGTACAGCACGCAGCTGACCAGGCTTTTTTGCGGGTCGTTCCACAGCCGGCGCGACACCAGGTAGACCAACAGAATGCTCAGCGCGGTACTCAAGGCCGAGGCAAACCGCACGCCGAACAGGTTTTGCCCGAACATCGCCTGGCCCAGCGCGATCATCCAGTAGCCGGCAGCGGGTTTCTCGAAGTAGCGAATGCCCATGAAGTGCGGCGAGGCCCACTTGCCGGTCAGCAGCATTTCCTGGCTGATTTGCGCGTAGCGGGTTTCATCCGGGATCCACAGGCCGTGGGTGGCCAGCGGCAACAGGTAAAACACGCCAAACGCCAACAGGAGCAGGGGCAATGCCCAGCGCCGGATCATGCCTGTTGTACTCCGAGCCAACCCTCGCGGCCGCTGAGTGCGCCGCGTACCAAGTGTTGCCGGGGCAGGGTGGTCACGTCCGCGGGCAACAGCTCGCCCAAGGGTTGGAAGTCGATGCCGCGCTGCCCTGCCTGGGCGAGCAACTGGCGAAAATCTTCAGCCATCAGAATCCCTTCTACTTCTGCGTGGATCGTGTAGACGTTGAGTGTTGACTCGGCAAACCGGTCAAGGATGAAGCCGTTGAAGTCTTTGGCAGCCACCACCGGCCCGACGACTTCGTCGAAGGTCGGCAGGTCTACCGGAATTTGTGGGGTGCCCGCGCTGCCATCGGCCAAGGTTGGACGAAACAGGCTGGTGCCCCGGCAATCACTGTTGTAGCGAAAGTTGAACGCTTGTTTGGCTTGCACCACGCGCTCATCGGCACGCCAACCGGCGGCCGCTGAACAGTCGATGCGTTCACCGAGGATGTCGCTGAGCGTGTCGACGCCACGGCGGATCTGCTCGATCAACTGCGCGTCGCTCCAGCGCCCGGTATTGGCCTGCCAGCCGTGGTGGTCCCACGCGTGCAGGCCAACTTCGTGGCCGGCGGCCTTGGCCTGGCGCATCAAGTGCCCCAGGTCTCGGCCAATCGGTTTGCCCGGCCAGGCAGTGCCGGCGAGCAAAATATCCCAGCCATACAGGCCGGCGGCATTCGAACGCAACATCTTCCACAAAAACTGCGGGCGGATCAGGCGCCACAAGTGGCGCCCCATGTTGTCCGGCCCAACGCTGAAGAAGAACGTCGCTTTAACCCCGGCTTCATCCAGGGTTTCAAGCAACCTTGGCACGCCTTCACGGGTGCCACGGTAGGTGTCGACGTCGATGCGCAAGCCTGCCTTCATTACTTTTTGTCCGCGATTTCGAGCATGGCTTCCTTGAGGAAGAAGTCCAGGGTGTTGCCGATGGTTTCGCTCATCTCAACGGTTGGCTCCCAGTTCAGCAGGCGCTTGGCGTTTTCGATGCTTGGCTTGCGGTGCGCCACGTCCTGGTAACCGGTGCCGTAGAACGCCTTGCTTTCTACGTCGCGGAAACCGGCGAACGGCGGGAAGTTGCTGCGCAGCGGGTGAGCTTCGAACTGACGCAGCAGCTCTTCGCCCAACTGACGAATGCTGGCTTCGTTTTCCGGGTTGCCGATGTTGATGATCTGACCGTTGCAGGCATCGTTGTCGTTATCAATGATGCGCGCCAGGGCTTCGATGCCGTCAGCGATGTCGGTGAAGCAACGCTTTTGCTCACCCCCGTCGAACAGGCGGATCGGCGTACCTTCGACGAGGTTGAGGATCAACTGGGTGATAGCGCGCGAGCTGCCGATACGCGCCGAATCCAGACGGTCCAGGCGCGGGCCCATCCAGTTGAACGGGCGGAACAGCGTGAAGTTCAGGCCCTTGGCGCCGTACGCCCAGATAACGCGGTCGAGCAGTTGCTTGGAAACCGAGTAGATCCAGCGTTGCTTGTTGACCGGGCCAACCACCAGGTTCGAGGTGTCTTCGTCGAAGTACTGGTCCTGGCACATGCCATAGACTTCGGAGGTCGACGGGAAGATCACGCGCTTGTTGTACTTGACGCAGTAGCGAACCAGTTTCAGGTTCTCTTCAAAGTCGAGTTCGAACACGCGCAGCGGGTTGCGCGTGTATTCGATTGGCGTGGCGATGGCCACCAGCGGCAGCACCACGTCGCACTTCTTGATGTGGTACTCGATCCACTCGGTGTGGATGCTGATGTCACCTTCCACGTAATGGAAGTTCGGGTGGCTGCGCAGGCGCTCGATGGCGTCGGAGCCGATGTCCAGGCCGTAGACTTCGTAACGGTCGTCACGCAGCAGGCGCTCGGACAAGTGGTTACCGATAAAGCCGTTCACGCCGAGGATCAGCACACGTGTGCGGCGTGGCTTGCGGCCGGACTCGGCGCCGCGCAGCACGGAGCCATCAACCAGGCCGAGTTCATTGGCCAGCGACGGGCCAGCCAGGTACAGGCCGTTGTCGTTGCGCTGACCGAACTTGATCACCAGCGAGTCTTCAGCGCAGGCGATGCGCAGCGGGTTGACGCTGATTACGCGGCCTGGCGCCAGGCCTTCGTTGCCCTTGACCACTTCGGCTTGCCACACGATCAGTTTGTGCTCGCCCACCGCGCAAAAGGCGCCGGGGTACGGTTGAGTAACGGCACGCACCAGGTTGAACAGTTGCTCGGCGGGCTGGTTCCAGTCCAGTTTGCCATCGGCGGCGGTGCGGCGGCCGAAGTAGCTGGCCTGGCTTTCGTCCTGAGCGGTTTCAGTCAGCTTGCCCTGAGCCAGTTGTGGCAGTGCATCGCGCAACAGGTTGACCGCAGCTTCACGCAGCTTGGCGTGCAGGGTCAGGCCGGTATCGCTGCGCTCGATGACGACTTTTTGCTGGGCCAGGATCGCGCCGGCATCGGCACGCTTGACCATGCGGTGCAGGGTCACGCCGGTTTCGGTTTCACCGTTTACCAGCACCCAGTTAGCCGGTGCGCGGCCACGGTATTTAGGCAGCAACGAGCCGTGCAGGTTGAACGCGCCTTTGCGCGCGGTGGCCAGCAAGGGCTCGCTCAGCAGGTTGCGGTAGTAGAACGAGAAGATGTAATCGGGGTTGAGCTTGGCAATGCGCTCGATCCACAGCGGGTGGTTGGCGTCTTCCGGAGCATGCACCGGGATGCCGTTGCGCGCGCAGAGTTGGGCGACGGAGCCGTAGAAATTGTTTTCCTTGGGGTCATCGGCATGCGTGAACACGGCAGCAATGTCGTAGCCGGCGGTCAGCAGGGCTTCAATGCCTGCACAGCCAATATCGTGGTAAGCGAAGACAACAGCTTTTGAATTCATGACGAAACCTGATCGGAAGGAGAAGTAGAGGTGGAGGTATGCGAGGACACCAGGCCGTCAACGACGACCACGGGTGCCGGGGCTGCGGGTTGGTTACGCAGCACTTTTTCAATGAAGAAGCGAGGGCGGGCGCGTACATCGCTGTACATGCGGCCCAGGTATTCACCCAGCAGGCCCATGCCGATGAACTGGCCACCGGTGAATACGAACAGCACCGCGAACAGTACAAACATGCCATCGCCGGCCCATTCGGCGCCGAAGGCCAGGCGCAGGATGATCAGCGCGAAGGCGAACAGCACGCCCAGCGCGGCCAGGCTGAAGCCGACAATCGAGAGCAGGCGCAGCGGCGTGGTGGTCATGCAGGTCAGCAGGTCGAACATCAGGCTGACCAGGCGCATCGCGCTGTATTTCGACTCGCCGTGTTCACGCTCGGCGTGGTGCACCAGAATCTCGGTGGTATGGCGCGCAAAGCCGTTGGCCAGAATCGGGATGAAGGTGCTGCGCTCGCGGCAGGCGAGCATGGCGTCGACGATGGTGCGCCGGTAAGCGCGCAGCATGCAGCCGTAGTCGGTCATGGCGACGCCGGTGGAGCGTTGCACCGCCAGGTTGATCAGGCGCGAAGGCCAGCGGCGAAAGGCCGAGTCCTGGCGGTTATTGCGTACGGTGGCAACCACGTCGTAGCCCAGCGCGGCTTGTTCCACCAGGCGCGGAATTTCTTCCGGCGGGTTCTGCAGGTCGGCGTCGAGGGTAATCACCACCTCGCCCCGGCACTGCTCGAAACCGGCCATGATCGCGGCATGCTGGCCGTAATTGCGGTTGAGGATCACCGCCACCACATTGCTGCCTTCTTCTGCGGCAGCGTCTTCTAGCAACTGGGCCGAATGGTCGCGACTGCCATCATCCACCAGGATGATTTCGTAGTCGTAGGCGAGTTGCTTGCAGGCTGCCGTGGTGCGACGCAGCAGTTCAGGCAAGCTCTCTTGTTCGTTGTAGACCGGGATGACGATAGACACGCAATGAATAGGGTACGGTTTCAAAGATTCATGACCTCGGGGCTAGAGCAGGTTGGAGCGCGAAAACTGATTAGGCGTAGCGTGGTTTTGCAGTGTTCATTGGACGGTGCTGAGGACGCTCAACGCTTGTTTATTGGCTTTCTGATTAAAGACCAAAATTGTGAAAGGTAAAGTGTAATCAACAGGTTAGTCAGTGAACACACCACGGGTTCTCACGTCCTGGGGCCAAGATTAAGCGCAAAAATGTTCAACGAATATGAAAGGCAGATGAAAAACTCGTTTATTTGACAGGTAGACAGCTAGGGTTCAGCTACGTAACTCAAGGGTCAGGGGTGCATTGGCGGGGTTAAACCCAGGCGATTTTCCCGGCGCCCGGTGTGTTGCCGGTTTTATTCAACAAACTTCTCTGCATTGCCCCTCAAGTGCCGGTAAAGTAAGCCATCTCTTGCCAGGGTACTCGGATGAATAGCGTGCAGCTTTTACGCGGCCAGTTGCGGCCCGCGCTGATGGGATTATTGATGGCTGTGGCCTGTGTCACCACGGTGACGGTTCGGGCCGATACCGAGGTGGCACTGACCACGCTTGACCAAGTGCCGGAAGGCGTCGAGGTGCGCGGCAAACAAGTCGCCGCCTACACGTGGGACGACCGCCAGGGCAAGAATTTGCTGGTGCTCGCCGAACACGTCAGCGAGCGTGACGATGACGGCACGCAGTCAGCATTTGTCTACGCGGCCCAATACCTGCTCGGCGGCGACCACCCCAAACGCGTGTGGATGCTCTACGACGATGTGCAGCATTGCCAATTCGACGCCGCGCTGCGCTTTGACATGGCCGCCACCAAGGTCACCGACCTCGGCGGCGACGGCATCACCCAAGCCACCGTGGGCTATTCGCGTACCTGCACCAGCGACGTCAGCCCCAACGAATTCAAGCTGATCATGCATGTCGGCAAGTCCGAGAAGTATCGCCTGCGCGGCGTCGACCGCGTGGGTGCGAGCTGGTGGGACGAGGAGTCCGGCGCGCTGCGTGGCATGCCGTTGCCCAAAGACTGCAGCGTTGCAGCGCAACAGGCGCTGGTCAGCCAGTACAAGGAGCAGGGCACCGAGTTACCGTTGCCGGGCTGCTATGCCGATGAGAGCGATTTTGCCAAGGCGCCGGACACCTACCTGGCGTTTATGCGTCAGCATTGGTTTGCGCTGATGCAGAAGCAGGATGCCGACTGGGGTCAAGCTCAAACCCAGCCTCAGCCTGAGGCCTCAATCGAGGATGATGAGTCGGCCCCTTGATTTTGTGCCAGGGCCGCGCCTGCGTTAGACTCGGCCTTCGCCAATTCACTAAATACCTCGATTAAACAATGGCTTGATCGAGGTATTTAATCCAAAGGCTGATCTACCTTGACTGAGTCTATCCGCAACCCGCTGACGCTTTACCTTACCCGCCTGGCGCCCTCCAGCCAGTTGACCATGCGCTACGTGCTGCAGGACGCCGCCGACCGCTTGGGTTTCGAAGACACCAACCTCGAAGAAATCGACTGGCACTTGCTGCAGCCCGAACACGTGATTGCGTTGGTGGCGGCGTTGCGCGAGGACGGCTACGCGCCGAATACGTCGTCGCTGTATGTGAACGCCGTGCGCGGGGTGATCAACGAAGCCTGGCGCATGAGCCTGATCAGTCAGGACCATCTGCTTAAAATGCGTTCGGTCAAGGCCACGCCCGGCACTCGCTTGGGCAATGGCCGCAACCTGCGGCGCTCGCTGATCCGCGAAATGATGGAAGTCTGTGCTGCCGACCCGAGGCCGCAAGGCCTGCGCGATGCGGCAGTGATCGGCATTCTGTATGGCTCAGGCATGCGCAAATCGGAGTCGGTCAACCTCGACCTGGCGCAGGTCAACTTCGATGAGCGCAGTTTGCGCGTGACCGGCAAGGGCAACAAAGAGTTGCTCAAATACGCACCGCAATGGGCGTTTGCCAAGTTGCAGGCGTGGCTGGAATTTCGGCGCGGGCAGCTCAAGAACGGTGAACAGGACGACACCTTCCTGTTCAATCGCATTCGCCGAGGCAGCCATATCACCCGCGAGCGCATCACCAAACATGCGATTTACTACATTGCGCGTCAGCGTGGCGAACAGGTCGGTGTGAAGATCATGCCGCACGACTTCCGGCGTTCTTTCATCACGCGAGTGATTGAAGAACACGACCTGTCGATTGCGCAGAAGCTGGCGCACCACACCAACATCCAGACCACCGCCAGCTATGACGTTCGCGACGACAATGAGCGACGGCGGGCGGTGGACCGGTTTGACCTATAGCCAAAGCGTGTGGGAGCCAGCTCCCAGATTAGTTGGGTGGTACCTCAGAGGATCGGTTTGCCACCGGTAACCGCGTAGCGTGAGCCAGAGATGTAGCTGGCTTCGTCCGAGGCGAGCAATACATAAATCGGCGCCACTTCTACCGGCTGGCCGGGACGCCCCAGCGGGGTTTCGCTGCCGAAGCTTTTTACGTCTTCGTCGGTCATGGTGGCCACAATCAGCGGCGTCCAGATCGGACCTGGCGCTACGCTGTTGACCCGAATGCCCTTGCTGCCGAGCAACTGAGCCAGGCCGCCGGTGAAGTTGGCAATCGCGCCCTTGGTGGCGGCATACGCCAGCAGGGTCGGCTTGGGCATGTCCGAATTGACCGAACTGGTGTTAATGATCGAACTGCCGGCTTTCATGTGGGGCAGGGCAGCCTTGCAGATGCGAAACATCGCAGTGATGTTGATATCGAAAGTCTTCACCCACTCTTCATCCTCGATCTCTTCAAGGGTTTCGTGGGTCATCTGGAACGCCGCATTATTGACCAGCACATCAATGCGGCCGAACTGTTCAACAGTCTTGTCGACGAGCGCCTGGCAGGTGGCTTTTTGCGCTATATCACCGGGCAACAGCAGGCATTGACGGCCGGCTTCTTCAACCCAGCGCGCGGTTTCCTTGGCGTCTTCGTGTTCATCCAGATAGGCGATGGCCACGTCGGCGCCTTCACGCGCAAACGCGATGGCGACGGCGCGCCCGATCCCACTGTCAGCGCCGGTGATCAGCGCAATTTTGTTGGCCAGCCGACCGGAGCCTTTGTAGCTCTGCTCGCCACAGTCCGGGTAGGGGTCCATTTTTTTCTGCGAGCCAGGCACGGATTGGGCTTGCGGCGAGAAGGGTGGGCGCGGGTAATCAGTCATCAGAGTCTCCATAGCGTTTTAAAGGTGCTATGGGTTTAGTAGTTTTCCGTTCTCCGATAGTTGTAACGGATGCCCGCAAGGCCCGACGAATGGTCAATTTCAGCGAGGCGAGGGCGCAGCACCGAGATGAGCGGGCAAACGGCGCAACGTCCACAGCGCGGTCAGCATTGCCGCCGAGGCGCACACTGCGATGCCCACCAGCATTGGCGCCGGGGTGTGGTCGGCATAGAGCCCAACCAGGCTCATCGACAGCGCAGCAGTCATCATCTGAATAGCGCCCAACAGCGCCGATGCAGAGCCGGCTACGGCGCCATGCTCCTCCAGCGACAACACCCCGGCCGCCGGCAACAACAGGCCGAGAAAACCAAAACCGATAAACAGCAGCGTCATCATCAGCGCGAGGTTATCGGCCCACAAGGTGGTGGCTGCCAGCGCAGCCATCACCGCCGCCACGGCGATCACTGACCAGCGCATCAGCGGTGCCAAACCAAAGCGTGCACTGAGGCGCGCAGTCAGTTGGCTCATGGCAAAAAACGACGCGGCGTTCAGCGCAAAGCACAGGCTGAACTGCGTCGGCGTCAGGCCGAAATACTCGATGTAAACGAAGGGCGCGCTGCCGATAAATACAAAGAACGTGGCCAGGCCAAAACCACTGACCACCGCCAAACCGATAAATACCGGGTCACGTAACAACGCCCCGTAACTGCCAATCGCGCTGCCAAGGGTTTTGCCCACGCGGCGCTCGGCCGGATGGGTTTCCGGCAATTGCACGACGGTCATCAACAGGCATAACACTGCCACGACAGCCAGCACGGCAAACACTTCTCGCCAGCTCCACAGTGAAATCACTACGCTGCCGGCCAGCGGCGCGAGGATCGGCGAAACACTCATCACCAGCATCAACAGTGCCATCAGGCGCGCGGCTTCATGGCCGGTATACAGGTCACGAACGATCGCGCGGGGAATCACCATGCCGGCGCACGCACCAAACGCTTGCAGGGCACGAAAACCAATCAGCACTTCAATCGTCGGGGCCAGCGCGCAACCGACGCTGCCCACGGCGAAGATCACCAAGCCGGCGTAAATCGGCGGCTTGCGCCCGAACACATCGCTGATCGGCCCGTAGAACAACTGGCACACGCCAATGACCATGAAAAACACTGTCAAACTCATCTGCACCGCGGCCGGTGAAGCCTGCAGGCTGGCGCCCAGGGTGGGGAGGGCGGGCAAGTAGCTGTCGATGGCGAACGGGCCGATGGCGGTGATTAACCCCAACAACAAGGCGAGGTGGGCGATACTTCGAGGCATGGGATTCCTGAGGTGAGGCAAAAGTCCGGCCAGCTTAGAGAGTGAACCGTGGGTGTACAAGGTGGTGCTTGTGCAGATTCGCGTGACGCAATTTGCCGTTGCGATCCGCAGGCGGCTGTTGGCATTATTCAAGAACCCGACATTCAACCTGTGAAGGAAGACCCGATGCCAATCTACCTGGCGGCCGAATCACCCTTGAAGGTGGGCCAAAGCACAGTCATCGAAGCACCAGCGGAAGAGGGCACCTACGTTGTGGTATTTGAAGACGACGAAGACACCGGCTACTTCTACGCGTTGGACACCGCGGTTGAAGGCAACGCGATCCAGGACGCGCTGCATATTTACAACGTCGCGGACGTTTCGGACAAACACAAACCCTCCAGCGTGAAGATCGGCTGGTCGGCTGATCACAGTAAGGCGGTGCTGCTGATCAATGATTACCCGCACGCGATATTCGATTTCACCGCGAAACAAGGCTATTGCCGTAGCGGATTTCCGCCGCAAAGCGGCGAGGATTGGTCCAGGCACGGTCACGAGTGGGATGATGCGGCGCTTGAGTTGTTTGCGTGACGCGGCATGCACCTTAATATAACTATACTAAATGACTATTTAGTATAGTTATGCATAATGGGAATATTAAAGAGGGAGTAGTGGATAGTTTTTGACGTCATATCTATCAAGAGCGATCAGCACCTATTGAGGACAATCAGTTATGCAAACTAACCGACACTATCCAAAAAATCCTCCACGCGTTGGCTCGATCTTACTGACATCACATGATTCTCTCGCGCATGAAAATGAAATCCCCAAGGCTCGCGCAACTGAAGCCCTGAAAATGGCCGACGACATTGCCAATGGTTTTGAGGATGACAGCCACCACTTGGTAGCGCTGATGCTGCTTCTGTCAGATGTACCCGCCGACCCTTTGCTCAAAGCGTCTGCTGCACAGAAAGGCTCTGTACTTGGCTTGGCAGCCCTTGGCTATCTAATATCCCGTGGTGCTGGCGGCGCAACAGCACGTCGGATTTTGAGCGAAGGTGGCGGCGTTTTTTTGGTCAAGCTAACCGGTAATCAAGATGCTCCAGGCGCTGAAATCAAGATGTTCAGTACCTGGCAGGCGTATCAGGATTTTCTGGAGCCTATCCTGCGAGACGGGAATTTTGCAGCGCAGAAGGTTTCGGCATTTTCGTGAGGAGGTGGTCCAGAGACGATTTTGGAGCCCGTCAGTGGCTCCAAATCCGTTGTCAGCACGTCTCACCACGGGCGTTACAGGGCAAGATCTCGTGAGTACGCCATTGTTTAATCAGCTGGCGCCGGTTACGACTGTAACGCTCGGCCAATACCTCCAGTTGCGAAATGTCATCCAGGGAAATCACTCTGAATTTTTCATCTGCCTCACACCAGGCCGCCAGGAAACGTTTTGCGTCTATAAAACCCAGCATAATCGGCCAGACAACCTGGTCTTCAATCGTTGCATGAGCCAGCGCCAGCGAGATACGCAGCTTGCACTGATCGCGTAGTGCACGACGGACCTCACTGAGGTCGATCGGGCTGAGAGGCGCAGAGGGGCTGCTTACGTAGAATGTCTCATCGTCGAAGGCCGGACGCATTTCCAATGGCAACACGGCATTGATCTTGGCCAGGGCGTTTTTGACGGCGAAGGCGAACTTGTCATCCGTCTGCCGACTGACCCATAAGGCACCGGCTACCAGCGCCTGTATTTCTTCTTCGGTGAACGAGAGCGGGGGAAGCAGGAACCCAGGCTTGAGAACATAGCCCAAACCAGGCTCACCCTCGATATCGGCGCCCATGCCCTGCAATGTCAGTACATCTCGACGTATGGTGCGAAGTGACACCCCCAGTTCTTGGGCAAGTGTGCGCCCCGATACCGCTATGCGGTGTCGCCGCAGCACTTGCATCAGCTCAAACAATCGGTCACTTCTGGCCATTGCTATTCCATCTCGATGAGGGCTTCAACGCCTTGCCGCGTTGGCAAGCTTATCCAGAATATCAATGCACGGCGACCGGACAATGGGTCAGCGTTTAAACCTGTCGCGGCCCATCGATAGAAGCCGCGAGTCGGCGTTGCGATCAAGGCATCGTTATGATGAGCTTGCCGGCAACATGCCCGGCGGCACTTATTTCTTGCGCAGTCGCGACCTGCTCAATCGAGAAGGTTTGCTCGATGTGCAGACGAAACGCTCCTGTGTCATACAGGCGCGCCGCTTCTGCAAACGCGGTCTCGGGATGTTCGAGCGATGTAGCGGAAAACACCACGCCATATTGATGCGCCGTGACATCGGAAGTGGAAACAACTCGGGTCGGGTTGCCAACGATCTCAACTAACTCGGCTATCGTGCCGGCCCCAGCAAGGTCTAACGCTGCGTCAACGCCTGCAGGCGCCAACGCATGCACGCGTGCGGCCAAGCCAGGTTCGTAGGTGGTCGGAACAGCGCCCAAACTGCGGATATATTCATGCTTGGGTACGCTGCCTGTACCGATCACAATTGCGCCGCGATGGCGCGCCAATTGAATCGCGGCGGTTCCAACCCCACCCGCAGCACCCGTTATCAGCAGGGTCTCGCCAGCCTTGATACCGACATGGTTGAGGATGCGTGTCGCCGTCTCGACGATGACTGCCAAACCGCCTGCCACCTCCATTGGCATGTTGTGCGGAACTCGCGCCCAGCACCTCAAGACCGCGTGTTCCGCTAACGTATTTCGACCGTAGCCAAACACCGCATCGCCGACTGCGAAACCTGAAACACCATCGCCGACCTCATCAATGATGCCTGCCGCCTCGCTGCCAACACCCGCTGGAAAGGTAACCGGCATGAAGTCATGAACATACCCCGCACGCAACTTCCAATCGATGGGATTAACGCCTACGGCTCGCACTCTAATGCGCACCTCACCGGGGCCGGCGTGCGGCGGGTCTACGTCGACGATGTTCAAGACTTCGGTGCCACCATATTGATTAAACTGAACGGCTTTCATATCGATACCTTTTAAAATGGCGTTATACAGACCCGACTACAGTTGAGTTCGAATGCTTGCGCCCATTGGTTCAGGCGGCCTCATCGCTAGGCCGTACATAAATTCTCAACAGCTACTTTCTGAAACAGGTGGGGACGGAACACGGCCGACGCCGGATGTGCCTTGGCGATCTCGCGGAATTCTGGTTGCTTGAAGGCGGCGCGCCATGCTTGTGCAGACTCGAAAATCGCGTAGTTGAGGTAAGTTGGGCTGTCTCCCAACGCCCGATGAAGCTGCGTAGAAATAAAGCCAGGTTGCCTTTTCATGAAAGCGGCATCAGCTGCCCAAGACACTAAAAAAGCCGCCTCGTCGGCAGGCGCTACCGTGCACAGGTTGACCAGCACTATAGGGGCGGCGTCGATTCCCATTTGCTGGCTTAATGGGAACGAAGGATCGAGAGGCTCAACACTGGACATGATCTATCTCCTCAATTGGATACTGATTCAGTTGCCAAGGCGATAACTGACTCCTGTGCGCTAATTCGTCCTGGGTTTTGCCTTGTCGATACAGGGTAAGCAGGCAGGAGGACAGTTTCTGGCACCAGGGTTGTGCGGTGTCTGCTGGGTAGCGTTTCCGGCGGCATGGTTAGGCTGATGGCATTGCAGGCTGCAAAGCTGAGCGGAAGCGCCCTCAGTCGGATATTCGTAGGTACGCATAATGTATATTATGTTAAATTATGGAATCAGATGCCCGCCGATAAAACTGATTCTACGCTCTACGTGTCACCCAGCTACTTTTAGGATCTCAGCCACCACCTGCTTCACTGCGTCTTCGATCGCACCTTCATTACGGCACATCACCCAGCCATGATCCGCAACCGCCTGCTCGAACATCTCTGTGCATGCAACATGCTCTGCATACTTCTGGATCACTGTACCGCCCAATCCTCGCGACCGTGCAATTGCCCTTGCCCACGAAATATCCGGCGCGGTCACAACGCCGACATGCACATCCGGCACTCGCACGTCGCGCTCCCGGTTCAACTGAAGAATCTCTGCAAACGAGACGGTGTGTCGAAACGCAGCATCAGACGGATACCAGCGATCAATCAGGATAATGCTGTCCAACGGCTGCTGAGTCAGTACGTTCCGGGATATCCAGCTGCGACTGTCGGCAAAGCGCTCGCACACAGCCCACTCCAGATCCCGTGAGGGATTTCTGGCAAGTTCATTAACCAAGGCCATGGTTTCCCTTCTGTAGGGATCGCTTTTCCTCTCGCAAAGTCGGATGACTTTCTTGTTGTCCGCCCTCAGCATTGCCGTTACGGCCTCCAATAGCGTGGTTTTGCCGGTGCCTTTGGGTCCATCCAGAGAAACAAAAAACGGAATATTCATTTGTCACACAATAATCAGGAGAATGATGACCACTCTAACTGCATCTTCAGCTGTCCACGCACCCACGCACTTTCATAAGTAATTTCCCCTCCCCCTGGCGTAGGGTTTGCGGGGTGCCGAAGCGCGCAAGGTAGTCAGGGGATGCGCAGATGGCCCAGCGTTGACGGGTCAATCGCCGCGCTACCAGGCCGCTGGTGTCCTGCAGTTCGCCGAACCGCACCAACAAATCGATACCCTCTTCTTCGAATGGGTCCACCAGGTGATCGGAAAACGTCAGGCTCACTGCCAGGTATGTATGCTTCAATAAGTAGGGTACGGTAGATCGTGCAGACGGAACGACTTCCCTGGAGATTACATGAATGCTTACACGCAATTAATTGTTGAGGTTTACTACGAAGAGATAGTAACGCCCCTGCTGCTGTCGTTCGCCTTAGTCGTCTTCTTGATCTGCACAATCAAGAAAGTTTCAGGTGTTTCTCAATGGAAAATAGCGGCACTGTTCACGATAGGGTTTGTTTCAATCATCTTCTGGCCTCATGCAGGGTTGATTATTTTTCCTGAACCCTGCATGCCCGCCTCTGGCCTCCCCACAGCGCCTTGCCATTTCAGCCCTTGGGTTCGCGTTAAGCTGGGTTTGTTCTACGGTACGTTTGGGGCGCTCCTTGCGCTACTTTCCTGGAAGACCTGGCAGTTTTTAGCCAAAAAACTATTGCCAGGAAGTCCGGAAACCAAGATTAACGGCCTTTAGCGTTTTCAGGTAAATGCCGGTGTGCGCATGAGCTGATAACTCAAGCGTTGCTCAACGCTTGCATTGCAGATTGCAGATTTTTTGGTCAGGCACCCTGCTTGTGGCGTTGAGCTTGAACTCGCTTGAGTAGGACTTTCGCTTATCTGCACACCGCAGGTTTAGGCGCCATCATAGCGCCCTGTTGCGGTGTGCAAATTCATCAGGCCCGTTCAGCTGTGCGCCTGAGTCAGCGGCGAAAGAGGCGGTCCATAACCAGCAGTGCGACTGCACCGATTGCGATCGCGGCGACTGGCTTTTCTTTAACGAACGTCGATACGCTGTCCAATGCATCGCCATAGGCTTGGGTCAACTGACCGGCAGCTTGGCGTCCAGTACCCTCAGCTTCCAGCTTCGAGTCACCAAACAGTTTCCCTACTGCGCTCTGCGCTTTGCCGGTAATCTTTTCTGCAACGCCTTCAACCTGTTCGCTCTTCATGATCCACCAAACCTTCATGTGTGAATGAGTAACCCAGGATAAGCCTGAGCTATAGACTATTTGCACAGAATTAGGTGG
The DNA here is from genome assembly GCF_049199985.1 of Pseudomonas kitaguniensis. NCBI lineage: Bacteria > Pseudomonadati > Pseudomonadota > Gammaproteobacteria > Pseudomonadales > Pseudomonadaceae > Pseudomonas > Pseudomonas kitaguniensis. The sequence continues at coordinate 67,769 of NZ_JBLZPT010000024.1, read as the reverse complement.
ATGAGCGTGATGATTAGTTCAAAAATGATGAAGCTCATAAGCTGCCTGGCCAGCCCTCACGGTTCAACCCGAATGACTGCCTGCGCTCAATGCTGTTCCCATGGCGGGCAAGGTTGGTAACCCTTGTTTGGTAATCGCCGACGCTACCGCACTGTTCACTTGGATTGGTGGCCTCACTCCTCCCACCGCAACACCGTATAGGCCCGCCCCTTCACCGCATTCAACAACACCGTCACCTGCAACCGCGCGATATACCCATCACCGCGCTGCGCCCGGCTGTCAATCACCAACACCTCGCCAGGGTCCACACCCGCCGGGTTGCGCTTTGGCAGGTTCAGTGCGGTGCGCATCAGCGGGCTGGCAAAAGCCGGATCGGGCCGATCAAAGCCGCTCCATAGCGTAATCTCCGGCAACAGCCGGGTGTACAGCGCTTGCGTCATGCCCGGTAGTTGCCGTACTTCTTCAAGCAAGCGAAACGGCGGCTGGTCTTTATTCCGGCGCGCTAGCAGTTCATCAGCCAACTGGCTGGCTTGTGCCTGGCTCGCGCCGCACGCCAGCGCCAAGCGGGAAAAATCATCCGGTTCGGCGTTGTTCAGGTAGAGCTTGCCGTTCTCGCTGTGCAGGCTGACGTAGAGCTGCGCGTCGTCGAATGTCAGGGCCATTTCACGTCCGTCGGCGACCCACTTTTTACGCTGCACAGGATCAGCCAAGGCTTGCACCGCCAACTCGACGCCCGCCTCTGCCGCCAGCAGTGCCTGCGTGTGCTGGCGAAGGTACACGGCCTGGCGACTTTCGAGTTGCACCCAGGCGGCGAGTGAAGCCAACAGCAGGCTGAGCAAGGCCATGACCCAAAGCACCATCAGCAGCGCAATACCACGCTGGCGGCTTACCGGAGTGGCTCGGCTATCACGCATGCGCTTCAGCCTCTGGGTCAGGCGCGCCAAAGCTCTGCGCTAAAGGCGCACCGCCAGGGTGACGAACGCGCTGCGCGGGTTGCCGACCTGCAGTATCTGCAAGTCGCCGGTGGGGTCACTTGCAGCAGTGGCATCCGTGTTAATCGTTGAGATGTAGCGCTTGTCGAACAGGTTCACCACGTTCAGCGACACGGTGGTGTCTTTGACCGCGCCCAACTTGCCGAAGTCATAGCCCAGCGTTGTATTGGCCAGCCAATAGCCGGCAACGCTTGCGTCGTTGGTGTAGGTGAAATAACGCTTGCTCATGTAGCTGCCCTGCAACCCCGCATTCCAGTGCTGCCAATGCCAGTCCAGGGCGCTTGAATACATCAGCTTGGGCGTGTCGACCACGGTCTTGCCTTTGACGTGAACCTGGCTGGTGCCGCTTTGGTAATCGTCGTCGTATGTGCTGTGGTTGTAGGAGGCAGAGTTGGACCAGCTCCAGTTTTCGTTGGGGGTCAGCGCGAAAGTCAGCTCCAGGCCTCGGCTGGTCACCGAGCCGACGTTGGCCACGCTGTTCTGGCAAATCACAATGCCGGTGCAGTTGGTAATCGCAACCAGGCGGTTATCGAACCGGGTGTTGTAGACCGCCGCCGAAGTGGAATAAAGCGGGTTGCTGCGGCGCACGCCCACTTCAATGGTTTTGGAGGTTTCCGGTTTGAGGTTCTTGAACCCGTCTGCCGCGTCGACGGCCGCTTGGGTGGTGAAGAATGGGCTGTAACCGCTGCTGGGGAATGCGGCGACGTTTTCCGAGTACGAGGTAAACACCTCATCTTGATCATTAAGCTTATAGGTAGCACCCAGTTGCGGCAGGAACCGGTCTCGCGCCTCCAGCGAACCACTGGCGTAACCGCCGCCCTTGCCTTCCACCGTAGAGGTAGTGACCGTGTTCTTGGCGCCGAACTCCAGCTTCAAACGGTCGTCGAGCAAGGTGTAGCTGTCGCGCAGATAGAACTGTCGCGTCAGGTCGTTGTAATCCTGGGACAGAACGGTGGCGACCAGCGGCAACCCGTCGGTTCTCACAATGTGGTTCTGCGGCGCGGTGCCGGTCGGGTCGAACAGGTAGCGGGAGACGTCATTCTTGTTCGACTGAATCCAGAAGCCGCCCTGTATTTCATGCTGACCGAGAAAGTACGTCAGCGCGGTCTGGAAACCCGTGCGGTTGATGCCGTACACCGTGCTGCGAATCGAGTTGGTGGGCACGGTCGTGCTGCCACTGGTGTAGACGAACGGGTAGTAAGAGTTGCCGCGGCCTGAGTCGTGGTGGTGATAGACCGTGGCGTCCAGCAGCAGATCATCGGTGAGCGAAAAGTTGCCGCTGAGGATGTCCAGTTCATCATCACGCAGGCTGCTGCCGTTGTAGGTTGCATCTGACGCCCGGGTGACGCCGCCGGTAAAAATACCGTTGGCGGCGTTGACGGCCCGCGTCCAGTCAGGCGTGTAGTAACTCCAGTTGTAGCCCAAGCGGCTGATCATGCTGGTCGACATCGACGGCAGGTTGGCTTCATTGTGCGTTGAAGTACTGTGATAGAAGCTCAGGTGATTGCCGCCGAAATCGTAGGTAACCTTGGCGTTGAGCGCGTCCGATTCCTGCGGGTTGTCGTGACCTTTCCAGGCGTCGGCGTCGTATTTTTCCCCCGAGACATAAGCCGCCAGGCCATTGTATTCGCCGGTATCGACGCGCATGTAGGTGCGTTGGGTGGCATAGCTGCCCAGGGTTTGCGAAAGGCGTGCGCCAAACTCCTTGTCGGGGTTTGCGCTGGTGAACGCGACCGTACCGCCCAGGTTGCTGTTGGAGGCAGTGCCCAAGGCGCCGATCCCGGCCGCGACTTCGCTCTTGGCGATATTTTCCGCGATGATTGCGCGGGTGATGCTCAGGCCGTTGAAGTTGGCGAAACTCATGTTGCCCAGCGTGACGCCGTCCAGTGTGTAGCCCAAGTGATGCATGTCGAAGCCACGCAAGCTGATGCGCTGGCTGCTTTCTTCGCGCCCGAGCGGGTCGCCCGATTGAAAGCTGACCCCGGCAAGACGCTGCAGCACCTTCATCGGGTTGGTGCCCGCCGAGTAAGCCTTGATGTCCTTTTCATCGACGCGCTGTACCTGGCGCGTTTCCCCCTGGCCAATCACCGAAACAGTGCCCAGCGTGGTATCGCCGGCGCCGGAGGCAGCCTCCTCCGCCGCGGCTGCCGGTGTCGCGGCGTCCTGTGCATAGCTCGCCGGGCTAAGGGCATGCAGCCCGATCACCAACACCAGTCGTTTAAGGGGAAAACCAGACGCACGCGCAGTCGATAACATGATCATGAAAGCGTTTCCTAAAGGCTTAATGAGGCGACAGGCTCTGGCGCCGTGTTTTTATTAATCGCAATGGCAGTCATCAGGGACTTTCGGTGATTACCGCCAAGCGGGTTATGCCCGCGCTTTGCACGTCTGCCAGCACCCTGGCAACGTGCCCGTAGTCGGTCGAGGTGTCGGCACGCAGGGTCAGCGCCACGTCCGGGTCACGCGCACGCAGGTTCTGCAGGGTGTCCGGCAATTGCGCTTCGGGCACAGGCTGGTCGTCGACGAACAACCCGCCTTTGGCGTCGATGCTGATAGCCACCGGCTTGGCGTCGTCCAGCGGCGCCGTGGCGACTGTCTGCGGCAAATCCAGCGGTATGGCATTGGTCAGTAACGGTGCGGTCACGATAAACACCACCAGCAGCACCAGCATCACGTCGACCAGAGGCGTGATGTTGATGTCACTGATTGCATCGTCGTCGTGGCTTGAAGAGAAGGCCATCTCAAGCCACCCCGCTCAGGCTGCGACCAGCGTCACGCTCGCCTTTCAATCTGAAGGCATGGCGTTGGGCGCGGTTCAGCAGGTCGACCGCAAACACATCCAGGTCGGCCACCATGAGTTTCAATCGGCGGCTGAAAAAGTTGTAGGCGAGCACTGCCGGCACCGCCACGGCAATGCCGACGCCGGTGGCGATCAAGGCTTCGCCGATCGGCCCTGCCACCACCGCAATGCTCGCTGACTTGGCTGTGCTGATGGCTTGCAGGGCATGGATGATGCCGAACACCGTACCGAACAGGCCGATAAAAGGCGCGGTGCTGCCGATGGAGGCGAGCACGATCATGCCGCTTTCAAGGGTGCGTCGTTCAGCGTAAATCTGCTGATGCAGGCTGCGCTCCAGCAGTTCCTGGCGGCTCCAGCTGTCAGCCGGTTCGTGGCCATCGTGGCCGCCGGACAGCGCTTGCGTGGTGACTTGCGCAAGACGCGCCAACTGGCTTTTTTGCGGACCGCTGTGCAACGCCGTATCAAAATCCTGCGCGGCCCAGAACGCCTGCGCATAGCGCTTGTTCTGGCTTTTCACCCTGCCCTGCTGCCAGGCCTTGAGCAGCAGTACGGCCCAGGTCGCCAATGAGAACAGCAGCAGAATGCCCATGGAGCTTTGCTGAATCAGCGTTGAGTAATCGATTGTCATGGTAAGGCGCCTCAAGGAGCGAGAGTGAAGGCAAGCGGAACGTTGACCCAGCCATCGACCGGGCTGTCACCGCGCTTGGCAGGAGTGAAGGACCACTGTCGAACAGCCGCGCGGGCGGCATCGTCCAGGGCCGAAAAACCACTGGACTGAGCAACCTCAACCTGGTCCGGGCGACCGTTGGCCAGTACATGCACGCGCAGCACTGTCGTGCCTTGCTGATGCCGTTTGGCCGCTGCGGGCGGATACACCGGTGGCGGGTTGTTCAAGTAACCGGCGCGGCCGATGGGTGCCGTGGTAGTCGGTTCGCGGCTGACGGGCGAAGCTGGCGCAGGTCGCTGGGTCGGCATCGATTGGGGCACCGCAGCAGGCGGTTGCTTCTCGACGGCTGGCTTCTGGGCCGGTTGTGGTTTGGCCGGTGGCTTGGCGGGCTGCGCACGTGGCGCCTCGGGCTTGGGCGCGGTGGCCACGGGTTGGGGGGGCGGTGCCGGTGTAACGGGTGGCGGCGGCGCCGGTTGTTCAACCGCCGGCGTTGGAGACGGCGGCTTGGGCTTGGCAACCATTTGCATTGCAATCGGCATCGGCCGGGTGATAGGCGGTAAAGGCTGCGCGGGCGCGCTGTTGCGAAACCATAGAAAGCCCGCCGCATGCATACCCAATGCAACAAGGCATACACAAGCAATAGGCCCCACGCCACTGCGGGGCACAGCGACTGCCGGTAAAGGTGTCGCTGGGGTATCGAACGTAACTGCCGGCGAAGCACGCAACAGATCGCAGTCGCGAAAAAGTTGCGCAGGATGACGCGATGAAAGTAACGCGAACATAACATCACCAATCGGGACAAAATAAATAGCAGCATGGCGCTTTAAAAAAGCTTTTAAATATCGCGTCGATGCGGCTGTTTTTATTATGATGACAACAACTTAAGTTGATTGAATAACAGCCACTTGTCTTTCCAATAGACCGTTAGACAGCACGCTATCGACCGGACACGGCATGCGCATCCGGCCGGCGCAATAAAAGTGTTCACTCACCGAACTGCTATCAAACAACTAGTTTGAAATAAGACCCGTGTTTCGACGGTTATCATTTTTTAGTGCAGACATGGCAGTCAGAGGATCGTCCGTAATGATGTAGCTGAAACTTTTGCCTGCGGTGTTCATGATCCAGTTTAGGCTTGTGCGGTTATCCCCCGTCTCTTGGCCAAAGCCCTTCTGGGATTTCCACAGCCAGTACTTGGGCTCCGTGCAGCAATGGCCATCGGCGGCAAAGAAGCTATAGAACTTGGTCTCCGCGACAGGCTGATAAGCACCCATGGTTTTCACATCGCGCGTGGTTCGCATGGCGTAGTAGCTGTTCATGATGTTGTTCAGCGGAAACCTGAGTGTGTTGTCATATTCCTTGAGTCGCACCTCGGTGGCGTAGACATATCCCTTGTTGTAGTAACCTTGCCAATTCATAAGGGAATTTGCCGGCCCGCCACTGGCGTCAATAAAGTCTGCACCAAACACCGGAATCAGGCGGAAGCGTCCGGCTTCGCTCTGGGCATTCATGATGCCCTTGGCTTCAAAATTGGCAGCGGTCGTGCCAATCACGTTGACCGGCATTTTGAAGTACACCCAACGCTCGGCCGGCGTGCCCCACCAGTTGGTGTGCGTCTTCACGCTCTGCCAGGCTTTTTTGGCGGCTTCGATGTTCTTCACATCAAGCAGCAGGATCATCGCGATTTTATCGCGCTTGATCGTGTCCAAAATGGCATCGAACGTGGGCAATTTCTGGTTGCTGTAGCCATTCAGGGAGGGATGACGAAGGTTCAGATTCAGGGTGTTTCCAAAATAGTTCGACAAGTTCGGGTTATAGCCGCCATGCCCGTAAGGGTCATACTCGGTCGAGTTTGCGGTGGTGTAGGCGTTGGTGGTTCGGCCGAGGTTGGAATCATGCAACACGATCACGTTACCGTTCCGGTCCAGTTGAAGATCGATTTCCGAACACTCGATTCCACTGCTGGCAGCCTGCTCAATGGCGGCGATCGAGTTTTCCGGCACATCGCGCAGCCAGTCCGGGTGAGCGTTGGTGCCTATCGCGGTGCCGTGCAATCCGCGGTGGGCGCAGACAATCGTAAGGTCGTTGTGAGCGTCTTTGAGTATCCCGCCGATCTTGTCAGTGTTGTACTCTGCGCGCGCAATGCAAGGCGCCGCCAGAACAACTATCGATGTGCACAGTAGAACTATTCTCGGTATACAAAACATAGACTTAACTCCCGCAAGGTCAGAAGTGGATTAGGTTTGTACGTGCGAAATCAACAGCGCTAGTCAGCCACTGACGATGACAGGCCTGCGCCTGACACCGCTTCCACATACACCGAAGGGGGTACGGGAGGTGGTTGCCTGGGGGACAGCAAAACGCCGGTGTCCGGGTCGTAGTAGTAGATCTCCTCAATATTGTCGATGCTGACTTTCAGTCGGCCTTTGTGCAGATCGTCATCCACGTTGACCAACCGTTTAGTGCCGGTGGAACAGCTCACGCTCGCCCCACCTGCAAAGCCCTCGCGCCCTGCCCCGGCGGGCTCGATCAGGCACATCGCGCCGTCAGGACGAGTGATCTGCAGCGCGCCCTGTGGCGTAATGCGATGGGTGTAGACCGGGCGACCATCAGGGCCGACCGTGGTAAATGAATCCCCGCGCTCAAAGCGCCTTTCCGGGGCATCGATACCTTTTACGCCGACAATGTTGTGCAGCAGCAGACCGTCCGTGCCGATGTAGTAGTGGGCGATTTGCGTGCCGGTGTTCGCTGGCCAACGCAGGTGCATGTGCATGTGGGGCGGCGCATCTTCATGGCCGTGAGGGGCATTGGTGTCGAACCCCATGATCTGGATCTTGCCCAGCCCGCGGCTTTCTACCGTGTGCCCAAGCCCCAGGTCACGCACGGCCTCACGCTGCGCGAACTCAAGCACGTTGGCCGCCGCGCGCTGCACAGAAGGAAACTCACCTTGACGATAAAAACCCGCACGACGTGCAGGGTCAGCATGCTCGAAGCGCAGGACCATACCTGGCTCAACGATATGCGTGGACACTTCGGCGGCCGTTATCGCATCCGCAGCCAGTGGCGGCAGTACCACGTACAAACGCCCGTCATCGAGCCTGAACGGAATGTCACCGGTCTCCAGAATCACTCGCGAGGTATTAGCCACTGCACCGTCGAACCTCAGTTCGAGCATCCGTGAGCGCGGCACTGTCAGCGCAATGACCGTCTCGCGCGGGTTGTCGGCGTTCCAGTCGGGGTCTGTCACTCGCCTGCAGGGGGTGCAACTCGCTGGATCGAAGCGCAAGCCTGGCCCTTCGGCGCGCTTCACAAATTTAATGACGGCGACAACAGTCTGGTCTTTGACGGGTGCAGAAGCAGCCATTGCGAAACTTGCGCTGAGCATTACGCTCGCCGCCAGTGCCATTATGGTTCCATGCGCGATCATGCTGCCAACACCCGTGCAGGGATGCCAACGCTTGCAATCAGCCAATCAACCTTCGAAAACTGCGCGTTCATAGGCAAGTCAATATCCATGTTGGACAGACAACCTGCGTTTCGAAGTGTGCATCGCAGATGCGCGCTCTCAAGACAAAACAGGTTGACTCGGAAAGTTATGCAGCAATAACGCTCCTGGCCAAAACGGGGTCATTAGATTCTTTAGCGGGCATCATCGCCGACAAGCACTTGGCGACGCGCTATTGAACTCATGCGCCTGAAATATTTCCTTACATTTGCGCGTACTCTAAGGTTTCGATATGACAGATTGAGGACATCGACACACGATTTGTTAACGGCCTACTATGGTTAGCTAACTAACAATGTGCATCGTTCAGTGTGCGGCGAAATAGCGCACGCCATAGAATTTTACACCGCTATCGAACTCTGGCTAAATGCCAGCCCCTTTGCAGCGACTTCTTGCATGTCTTCGTTGAAACGCATCTGCCCGTGGATTGCCTGTCTGGCCGTGTTGTTAAACATGTTGGCCATGCCGTTAAGCCGCGCTATGCAAACGCCAGACGTGCAGTTGATGCTGTGGGGCGGTTTTTGCTCCGCAGGCCCTTCAAAAGTACTGCCGCTTGGTTTCGTCAAACTTAGCGATCCGCTTCAACAGCAGACGCCCTCAAAAACCCTCATGCAACACGGCGATTGCTGCTGTGGGCATGCCGGCCTGGCAGCACTGCCCTCTAACTACTACCGCAACTTCCTGCCGCGATACACGCCTGACGCCGCGCTCGTCTACTTGGAATTACCCACGCTACATCCTCGAATTCGTTGGCCGAGCCTAAGCCCGCGCGCCTCGCCTTTCGCCTGATTAACCCTCGCAGTTAGCCGACGCATGTTCGGCGCTGTTTTCATTGCACGGTGTTTGTGCGGCCTGCCCGTGGCCACTTAAACACCGATGAATACGCTTGGTTATCAGGAAGTGTGCGTTATGCCTAGTTCAATCACTTTGCCGCGTGCAAAGCCTTTGTTTATTTGCTGTTCTATCTGGCCCTTGCTCTCGATAGGCATGCTTGCATCAAGCCCGCTGTCAGTGGCACTGGCCGACGCCAGCAACCTCGAAAACTCAACGCTGACCTTGGGCGCGGTCAGCGTCCAGGGCACCGCCAGCGGCCCGCTGAACACCAGCAATGTACTCAGCTCAGTCGATATTCTGGGCGCCGACATCCTCGATAAAATGCCGGTCAACTACAGCTGGGAGCTGTTCAGCCGCGCACCGGGCGTGATGCTGACTGAATTCAACCAAGGCACCACGTCCGGCAAAATCTCGTTTCGAGGCTTCAACGGCGAAGGCGAAGTCAACGCGGTCAAGCTGCTGATTGACGGCATTCCGAGTAACAGCAATGACGGCAACATGCCGTACATGGACATGATTTTCCCTATGGAGCTGGACAGCATCGAGGTGGTGCGTGGCACCAGTGATGCGCGCTATGGCCTGAATAACATCGCCGGCAACGTCAACATGCTGACCCGCACCGGTGGCGACTACACCAAGGCGCGCCTGCGCTATGGCAGCTTCAATACTCAGGAGGCCCAACTCGCCAAGGGTATTCAAAGCAGCAATTGGACGCAGAACTACTTCTTCGCCTATCAGAAATCCGCTGGCTACCGGGATCACGCTCAGGCAGACAAGTTTTCGATGTCGGGCAAATGGTTCTACACGCCGGACGACGACAGCTACCGCATCGGCCTAATCGCCCGTCACTACGAAACCGAGGCACAGGAGCCGGGTTATCTGACTGAGGAGGATGCGCGTCGTCATCCCGAAATGACCAACCGTTTTAACGCTACCGACACAGGCACGCGGCGCATGAACCAGGTCAGCCTGCATGTCGACACAGACCTGACTGATACGCTGGCCTGGTCAGCCAAGACCTACGTCAATACCTTTGATGACAGGCGTTGGACGCAGTATTGGCGCACAAGCTCGCAGCAGGAGCGCGACGCCTACGAGACACAGTATGGCGCCCTCACCTCTTTGACCTGGCGACCTGAAGTCAGCTGGCTCTACGATTTCGCGCTGGAAGGTGGCGCAGACGTACAACAGCAGCAAAACAAAAGTGAACGCTATCGCAGCAAAGAGCGCGCGCGCCTGGCCACCACGCGCGACCAGCAGTTTGACTTCGACACCTACGGCGCTTATGTCCAGGCCGAGATCAAACCGTTCGAGTCCCTGAAGATCGTACCGGCCTACCGCGTCGATAAAATTCAGGGCAACTTCACCAATGAAATGACCGGCACCGATTACGACATCAACCACTACGGGCTGATCAAGCAGCCGAAGCTCAGCGTGGTCTATTCGCCTTGGGACGTCGCCAGCGTCTACGCGAACTGGGGGCGTACCTTTCAAGTCGGCACGGGTGCGGCGGCGTACAAAATTCCGCCCAGGGATACCGACCTGGCACCGTCGATCAACGACGGCTGGGAAACCGGCATCAAGTTCACACCGGCTGACTGGGTGGACGGGCGTGTCGCCTATTGGCAGCAAGAGGCCTCCGGGGAAGTCAGTCGCAGGCTGAACGACCCGAGCGGCGAGTCGGATAACGTCGGCGAAACCCGGCGCTGGGGTTACGATTTACAGGTGAACCTGCACCCCAACGACCGCACAGAACTGTGGCTGGCCTACTCTTGGCAGTATTCGAAAATACTCCAGCCAAGTGCCACCTTGCCTGACAGCAAAGGTCAGCAAATCGACCACATCCCCAATCACCTCTACAACGCCGGCATCAGCTACAACGCGACACCTGCGTTGCAGCTGACTGCGTGGATGAACGGCCAGACCGACTATTACCTGGAGCGCGAAAACACCCAGGGCACGTATGGCGGTTACGTACTGATAAACCTCGGTGCAACCTACAAAGTGACGCCGTCGGTGAGCGTCGACCTGCAGCTGAAAAACCTCACCAACCGCTATTACGAATACGTGTGGTACGACCCGGACGGTGCCCAAGGGTCGTTGCACTCTCCGGGAGACGGTCGCGCGCTGTATACCGGAGTCACTCTGGACTTCTAACCGGCAACCTCGACGTACCCGCAAATCTCGATCAGGTTAAGGTCCGGATCGCGCACGTACACCGAGCGTATCGGCCCCGTATGGAACAGCCGGGCATCGCCCGATCAGGGCTGCGTAGTGATCGAATGCGCGGCCTTGAACAGGATCTGCGCAACAAAGTCGATCTCTTGCTCGGTGATGATCAGCGGCGGCAGAAAACGTACGGTTGCGCCGTGACGCCCGCCCAATTCCACGATCAAACCGTGCCGCAAGCAGGCCTGCTGGAACGCCTTGGCGCGCACAGCGTCGACCGGCGGGTGCCCTTGTACATCGGCAACCCCGTGCGGGTCGACGATTTCCATGCCGAGCATCAGCCCGCGCCCGCGCACATCGCCGACCCAGGCGAATTCGCTTTGCAGCGCCTGCAACTGTTTGCGCAGGTGTGCGCCCACGCTCTCGGCGTGCGCCACCAATTGGTTGTCGCGAATAAAGCGCAAGGTCGCCGTGCCGGCCGCCATCGCCAGTTGGTTGCCACGAAAGGTGCCCGCATGCGCGCCGGGTTGCCATACATCCAGCGAATCGTTGTAGACCACGACCGACAACGGCAAGCCGCCGCCGATGGCCTTGGACAAGGTGATCACGTCCGGGGTAATGCCCGACTGCTCGAAGCCGAACATGCGCCCGCTGCGCGCGATACCGCACTGGATTTCGTCGACGATCAGCGGAATACCGTGGGCGCTGGTCAAGCGGCGCAGTTCCTGCAGCCAGCGGTCTGGCGCTGCGATCACACCGCCCTCGCCCTGGATAGGTTCCAGGATCATCGCGGCCGGCAAGGTGACGCCGCTTTCCGGGTCGTTAAGCAGATGTTCCAGATAACGCACGTTGAGGGTCACGCCCTCCTCGCCTGCAACGCCAAACGGGCAGCGATAATCGTGCGGGTACGGCAGGCGCTGCACACCCGGCATCAATGCGCCGAGGGCATTTTTTGGCGACAGGTTGCCGCTGATCGCCAAGGTGCCCAAGGTCATGCCGTGATAAGCACCTTCGAACGCCAGCACCGAATGCCGCCCGGTCGCGGTACGCGTCAATTTAAGCGCGGCTTCCACCGCATCCGCGCCACTCGGGCCGCAAAACTGGATACGTGCAGTGCGCGCGAAATCGGCGGGCAGGCAGCCGAAGACTTCCTGAACAAAGGCGTCCTTTACCGGTGTCATCAGGTCCAGCGTGTGCATGGGCACACCGGCGGCCATCAGTTGGGTGATTGCTTGAATGATCACCGGGTGGTTGTGGCCCAACGCCAGGGTGCCGGCACCGGCCAAACAATCGACAAACACTTGGCCGCGACTGTCCTGTACGTAAATCCCATGCGCGCGCTCCAGCACCAGCGGGATGCGGCGCGGGTAGCTGCGGGCGTTCGATTCCTGCTGTTGCTGGCGCTCCAGCATCGGCGTCAGGTCCAGGCAATAAGGCTGCGACAGGCCCGTGTGCGACAGGCGTAGCTGTGACGCGCCACCGGTTGTGGCATTCGAAAAAGCGTTCATTACGTCCTCCACGGAGGCTGGGTTTGGAAGCAAGCAGCGCTGCCCGGGCACGCATGCGCCCGGCAGCCAAACTCTTGAAACCAGACGCAGGGAACGCGCATCCCTGCGCCCATCGACTTACATGTCGTAACGCAGCACCAGGCCGAACGTACGCGGGGCGCCCACGTCAATGATGTCGCCGATGCGGTTGCTGGTAACGTATTCCTTGCCGAACGCGTTTTTCAGGTAACCGGACACCGCCACATTCTTGGTGACCTTGTATTCAGTGCTGAAGTTGGTCAGCACATAGTTGTCGCTGCGGCGTACTTTGCTGACTTGGCCGTTATCATCGAACTCGAAGTCGGACGGCGCCGTGCTTTGATAGGTGAGGTCAGTGTTAAGGGTCAGGCGCTCGTTCCAGCGGTACGTACCGCCCACCGACATTTTGTACTTCGGCGAATAAAGGAACGGCTGGCCGCTGCGGTCAAGGCCATCACCGGTGTTGAAGTCCTTGTACTTGGCGTCGGTGACGGCGCCGCCGACGTTCAGGGTCAACTGCTCACCGAAGTCTTTTTCGACAGACACTTCCAGACCTTTGATGTCGCTGCGCCCGGCGTTGTAAACCAGGAAGAAATCACCCGACGGGTCAAGCACGCTGACCTGCTGGTCTTTCCAGTCGGTGTAGTACAGGTTGGCACGCGCACGCAGGGTCTTTTCGAGGAACGAACCACGGTACGACAGCTCGTAGTTGGTGGTGTATTCAGGATCGTAAGCCTGGTGACCGCCACCTGCCCGCACGTTAACACCACCGCCACGGTAGCCCTTCTGCACCATGAACCCGACGTATTGGTCGGGAACGAATTGATAGTCCACGCCAATTTTCGGCAAGAACGCATTGAAGCTCTTTTTGACCTTGCCAGGGCTGGAGAAGTCGTCCTGCTTGATGTCGGTATCGTTGGTTTCGTAGTCGTAGCGCAGGCCGGTGATCAGCGTCCAGTTGGGCGCGAAGTCCCAGTCCACTTCACCGAACAGCGCAGCGTTCTTAATATCGACGTCGCCCTTGGCGGCACCACGCGGTACGTTGTTGAACTCCAAACGGTCGTGGAAGCTGTTGGTGGTGTTGCCGAAGTACACCCCGCCAAAACTGCGCACGGTGTCGGACTGATAACCCAAACGCAGTTCCTGGCTGAACATATCGCCGGACTGTTTCCGATAGATGACATTGTTGGCCGTGGCAGTCTGGTCGAAGTCCTTGCGCGCGGTGTAGTCCGAATGCGTGTAGGTGGTCAGGTTGGTCAGCGTCCAGGCATCGTTGAGGCGCCAGTCGATCTTCGCGCTCAGGGTGTCCTGGTTAAGGTTGTCGTAGGCCTTGGTGTTGGAGTCGATCTTGTAATACTGCACCTTGTCGCCGATGCGGGTGATCGAGTTGTCGCCCTGGCGGTGTTCGCTGTGCGCGTAGGTCAGCAGCACATCGGTGTCGTCGTTCGGCGTGATCAACAACTTGCCGCGATAGTTGCTGGTGCGGTGCGGGTTGGCATCGTCGTGGTTGGTGGTATTGCGGATATAACCGTCGCCGTCCTGGGTGTCGATGGCGATACGCCCGGCGATCTTGTCGTCGACGATCGAGCCACCGCCCGCCACGGCTACACCGCGTTCACCGTAGTTGCCAATGTTGGTCTGCGCGGAGAACGACGGGTCAAAGGTTGGGTTTTTGGTCTGGATAACCACCGCGCCGGCCAGCGAGTTGCGGCCCTGGGTGGTGGATTGCGGGCCAAGGAACACTTCGACCTGCTCGGTATCCCACAGCCCGATTGGGCTCAGGGTCAGCGCGCGGTTGGGTTGCTGGGCGCCGTCAACGTACACCGAGACTGCACCATTAAGGGTGGCCGGGCCCTGGTCATCGAAACCCGACACCGGCACACCGCGGATGCCCCAGTTTTCGTTACCGGCCTGGTTGTACACGCCAGGGGTACGCGCAAATACGTCGATCAGGCTGTGATCCGCCTTGTCGCGCAGTTGCTGTTCCGTCACCACGGCTACACTCGACTGGGTTTGCTCAAGCGTGCGGTTGATTTTTTCACCGGTGACGGTGATCGGAGCCATTTCCAGTGCGGCTGGCTGATCGTCGGCCCATGCGCTGTTCATCAGGCACATAGCAGACCCTACCGCCAACGCAAGTGTATTAATTTTGTAATTCACGCCCCGCCCCCTACCGCAGTTGTTTATGCAGTTATTGGTATTTTTATCCGTCGGCAAACCGCTGTTTTTTCCCAGCGGGGCGGAGTCTAGTCGAAAAAAAATATTAAAGGAATAGTATTGATAATCCCTCGCATTCACACCTAGTATGGCCTCAGTATCGAGATGCACACATTTCGTTTCAATGTTTTGTGAAGGCCTCTGCCCAGCTTCCAAGGCCCGCTTTGACGTTGCTACAGAGCCAGAAAAACAACAGGATGTGCAAAGGATGACCTCAATCGAACACCCCAACGGACGTTCCGCGCCTGTTTCCATCAGCACAGATGGAGCCCCCGCTGCAGCGACGCTGCCGAGGTTGATTCAGGCCGAACCAGGGCAATCGATCCACGCCCTCGACCCGTCGATCCGAGACAGCCTCGATGCGACCTTGCGCAGCGTCGGCGGTGTGCTGTTTCGCGGCTTTAATGTGGCCACACCCATCGACTTCAAGCGTTTTGCCGCGAGTTTCGGCGCGCCGCTGGCCAGCTACGAATTCGGCTCCACGCCACGCAGCAAAGTGTTCGCCGGGGTCTACAGCTCGACTGAATACCCGGCCCATCAATGTATTCCCCTGCACAACGAACAGGCCTACACCCGGCCGTGGCCGTCGCGCATCTGGTTTCACTGCATCAAGGCCAGTGAAACCGGCGGCGAAACCCCGATCTGCGACAGCCGCCTGATCTACCAGCGCATGCCCGCCGAGATCCGCGACCTGTTCGCCAGCCGTGAGCTGCTTTACGTGCGCAACTACAGCGGCGCCCTCGACCTGCCCTGGCAGAAGGTGTTCAACACCGAAGACCGCGCCCAGGTCGAGCGCTACTGCCAGGCCAACGGCATCGAGTGGGAATGGAAACCCGACGGTGACCTGCGCACCCGCCAGCGCTGCGCAGCCGTGTTGCAGCACCCCCAAACCGGCGAGTGGGTCTGGTTCAACCAGGCCCACCTGTTTCACGTCTCGGCCATTGAACCCGGCGTACGCGCCAGCCTGTTGGCGGCGGTCGGTGAAGAAAACCTGCCGCGCCACGTGTACTTCGGCGACGGCTCGGCGATCCCCGACGCGATGCTCGCCACGGTGCGTGAGGTCTACGACCAGACCGCCGTGAGCTTCCCGTGGCAAGCCGGTGACATTCTGATGCTCGACAACCGACTGGTCGCCCACGGGCGCAACCCTTACACCGGTGACCGTAAAGTCATCGTGGCCATGGCGTAAATCCCAGCATGTTTACCTTCAATCATTGGATCGACGTGCTGGAGGCTAACGCCCTGCACTTCCCGCAGCGTGCCGCCCTGCATTTTTTGCCCGACGGCGTCGAGATCGGCGAAACCCTCACCTTTGCCCAACTGCACGAACAATCCCAGTCGCTGGCAGCCGCTTTGCAAGCGCGTTGCCAACCAGGCGAGCGGGTACTGTTGATGCTGCCCAGCAGCCTCGACTATGTTCGCGCGTTCTGCGCCTGCTTATATGCCGGGCTGATCGCCGTGCCGTTGTTCCCGCCGCCGTCGCGCAAACCGCGGCACCTGGACCGCGTGCGCAATGTGGTGATTGATGCGCAGCCGGCATTGATCCTCGCCCCGCTTGAGCACTGCGAAGCGCTGCGCGAGCTGGTGGAGCAGCGCATCGACGTGTTCACCGTCAACGACCTCGGCACGCCTGCCTCCGATCAATGGCAACGGCCTTCGGTGGACGGCGCCAGCGTCGCGTTCCTGCAATACACCTCGGGCTCCACCGGCACGCCGAAAGGGGTTGAAGTTCGCCAGCGCAACCTGCTCGCCAACGTCGAACTGATGCGCCAGGCCTATGGCTTCGATGAGCACGGCGCGATGGTCAACTGGCTGCCGCTGTACCACGACATGGGCCTGATCGGCGGTGTACTCGCGCCGCTCTACAGCGGCATGCCGTGCTACCTGATCGCCTCGCAAACCTTCGTCAATTCGCCGTCGACGTGGTTACAGGCGTTGAGCCGTTATCGCGCCACCGCCAGTTTCGCGCCGAATTTCGCCTACGCGCTGTGCAACCGTGTGGTCAGCGACAACCTGATCGCCCAGCTCGACTTGAGCGCCTGGCGGCACGCCATCAACGGCGCCGAGCCGATCCACCCCGGCACCCTCGACGCCTTCGCCCAGCGTTTTGCCGCCTGCGGCCTCAACCCTCTGGCGATCAGCCCCGGTTACGGCCAGGCCGAAGCCACCTTGTGTGTCAGCGCAACGCCCGCCGACGCGCTGCCGGTGGTGTTGCGCCTGGACAAGAACGTGCTGGAAAGCGGCCGCGCGGTGCTCGCAGGCGGCGACGCGGCGGCCGTGGAATTTGTCGCCTGCGGTTACCCGCAGGCCCTGCACCGTATCGCCATCGCCGACCCGCAGACCTTTGAGCGCTGCGCCGCCGACCGCATCGGCGAAGTCTGGCTGCAAGGCCCAAGCAACGCCGAGGCCTATTGGCAAAACCCCGAAGCCAGCCGCATCGCGTTCGAGGCGCAAATTGTCGGCGAGCCTGGGCATTACCTGCGCTCCGGCGACCTGGGTTTTATGCACAAAGGCCAAGTGGTAATCTGCGGGCGCCTGAAAGACTTGCTGATCCTCAACGGCCGCAACCTCTACCCTCACGACATCGAGTTTGCGATCACCGACAGCGAGCCAGGCATTCGCACCGGGCGCATCGCCGCCTTTTCGCAGATGGACCCGCTGTTGGGCCGCGAAAAACTGGTGATCGTCGCCGAACCGCAGCGCAAATTCGTCGAACCGGCGCATCACCCTGCGCTGTTTGCGTCAATGCAAGCCGCCGTGCGCGAAGCCGCTGACTGCGGCATTGACCAGATTGTGCTGGTGCAAGCCGGCACCATTCCGATGACTACCAGCGGCAAAATTGCCCGCCAAGGGGCGCGCACGCAACTCGCCGCCGGTACGCTGAGCATCATCGCCCAGAGCGGTGCTGCAACTGCCGCGCCTGTCGAACGCATTGACGTCGATCACCTGCGTCAGCACGCCAGCACTGCGACGTGCCGCCAGTGGCTGCAACAGACCCTGGCTGAAATCAACCCGTACCTGGCAGTCGATTTCGAACTCAGCCTGATCGGCCTGGGCCTGGATTCCATCGGCGTCGCTGACTTTGCCGCGCGCCTGCACCGCGACCTCGGCTGGAACCTCGACACCCAAAGCCTGTTCGGCGAGCAAAGCCTGGCCGAATGGGCACAGGCGCTGCTGGTCTACCTCAACACGCCGGCGCCGATTGCCGAGGCCGCAACCAGCACCACCGCCAACCACAGCCGCCAATCTTTCGCGCAACGCCGGCTGTGGTTCCTGCATCAATTGAACCCGCAGGACAGCCGCCACAACCTGGTGCTGCACCTCACGCTGCAAGGCCCACTTGATGTAGATACGTTATCGCAACGGCTGAATGCACTGGTCGAGCGTCACAGTGTGCTGCGCACGGTCTACCACGACAGCGCCGAAGGGCCGCAACAGCGGGTATTGCCCACCCGCGCCGTGGTGCTGAGCCGTCACGCTCAGTTGCAGGATTGCCTGGACCGTGAACACGCAAGCCCGGTCGATCTGAAGCACGGCCCCGTGCTGCGCGCTCATCTGATCAGCCACGCGCCGCAACACCACCTGTTGCTGACGCTGCACCACATTGCCTTCGATGGGCGTTCCGCGCAGCTATTGCTCGCCGAACTGGCCGCCGAAACCGCGCCAACCAGCCACGTGCAGTACCTCGACTTTGCGCGCTGGGAAGCCGCGCATTGGACGCCGCAACGCATCGCCACGCAGCAAGCATTCTGGCGCGAGCACCTGGCCGATGTGCCGCAAAGCCTCGACTTGGGCGGCAGTGGCAGCACGCACGCCGAACACAGCCTGAACTTCAACCTGCCTCAAGCCACCTGCGACAGCCTGGCAAGCCTTGCCCGCGAACACGGCATGACCCTGTTCATGCTGTTATTGGCCAGCTACCAACTGGTGCTCAAGCAATTGGGCGGCCAGGCGCAGTTCCTGCTCGGCACCGATGTCAGCGGCCGCCCGCTGGCCGCGCATAACGAGGTGATCGGCTTTTTCGTCAACCAACTCACGCTGCGCTGCGACGTGCAGGGTGAGTTAACCCTGGCCGAGTTTTTCCAGCAGGTGCGCGATCAGGCGCGACTGGCTTACGCCCATCAAGACCTGCCGTTCGACCTGGTGGTCGCCGCGTTGGCACCCGCACGACGCCCGGGGCATTCGCCGCTGTTTCAGGTCAAGCTCAACTATCAGCCGTCACGCGTGGCACCCGCCACCCTCGCCGGCGCCGAGCTAACGGCAATGGCGGTGGCACAGGCGCCGGGGGATTTTCACCTGGTACTCGACCTGGTGCATGCCGCCCACGGTATCGACGCCACCCTCAAATACCGTGGCGAGTACTTCGACCCGCAGCGCGCCGAGCGCCTGCAGCACCTGTGGACGCGCCTGTTGGGCGAAGCCCGCGACCTGCTCGGCGAGCCGCTGACGGCATTGGCCGAGCGCCTCGACGGTTGGGACCAGGCCGTGCGCCGTGACGCCCAACAGTCGCAAGCCCTCGCCGGTCGCAGCCAGTTGCTGCACACCAAACGTCGCTCACTGACCCTTTGATAAGGTGGATGCCTGTATGCCTATCGCGCCCCCAGCACCCCGCACACTCGGCGGCGTACGCCGCAAAGCGCTGAACGTCGCGCAACAGCCATTGGTCAGCGAACGCCTGCTCAGCCCCGACCACGCCTTGCCGCTGGTGATTGAACCGAGGGTCAGCGGCGTCGACCTCGCCGCTTGGGCCGCCAGCGAACGTGAAAGCCTCGAACAAAAACTGCTGCACTACGGCGCCCTGCTGTTTCGCGGGTTCGGCGTGGCGTCGGTGGAGCAATTCGACCAGGTGATCGCTGCCCTGTCGCCCGGCGCGCTGGAATACATGTTCCGCGCCTCACCGCGTACCCGCGTCGGCGGCAATATCTACACCTCGACCGATTACCCGGCCGACCAGATGATTTTCCCGCACAACGAACATTCGTATTCGCCGCGCTTTCCGCTGCGGCTGTTCTTCTATTGCCAACTGCCTTCCGAGACCGGCGGCGAAACCCCAATCGGTTCGACGCGTGCGGTAAAAACCCGCATAAGCCCGGAAATCGAAGCACGCTTCCGTGAAAAAGGCGTGCTCTACGTGCGCAACTACGGCGACGGTTTCGGCCTGCCCTGGCAGAGCGTGTTCCAGTCCTCGGAGCGCAGCGAAGTCGAAGCCTACTGCGCCAGCGTCGGCATTGAAGTCGAATGGAAACCAAACAACCGCCTGCGCACCCGCCAACGCGGGCCTGCGACGGTGCGTCACCCGCGCACTGGCGAAGAAGTCTGGTTCAACCACGCGACCTTCTTTCACATCAGCACCCTGCCACCGGCCATCCGCGACTCGCTGCAAGGCAACTTCAACGACCTCGACCTGCCCACCAACACCTTTTATGGCGACGGCACACCGATCGAGCCGCAGGTGCTGGAGTCGCTGCGCGCCGCCTACCTGGATTCGCTGGTGCGCTTCACCTGGCAACAGGGCGACGTGCTGTTTATCGACAACATGCTGGCGGTGCATGGTCGCGAGCCCTTCACCGGCAAGCGCGCAATCATGACCGGCATGGCCGAGGCCTTGCTGTCCAGCGACGTGGCTGTGTGAGCGCCACTTACCCCATTTTGCAGTTGAGTTGAACATGAACGGACTTCAAGGTTTTCGCATCTCGCCGCAACAGGCGGCGCTGTACCCACACCTCAACGGTGCAACCGAACACCCGTTCAGTTGCCATTTGCAATGGTCGATCAGCCAGACGCTGGACGCCCACACGTTGACCCAGCGCCTGCAAGCGCTGGCCAACGGCAGCGAGATATTGCGCACTCAACTGACCAGCGTGCCGGGCTTGCGCCACCCGGTGCAGGTGATCCATGACACCACCTCGCTGAGCGTTACGCTGAAGGATTTGCGTCACCTCTGCCCGGCTGAGCAACAGGCCGCACTGGCCACGCGCGACTGGAGCCAACCGCTGGCGGTCACGCTGCTGCAACTGCCCGATGGGCCACAGTTGCACCTGGCCGCTGCGAGCAGCCACCTCGACCTCACCAGCCTGAAATTGCTGGCCGAAGCCTTGCTGCAAGACACCCCGCCCGACCTGTCGGACACCCTGCAATACGCGGACTACGCGGAGTGGCGCTGGAGCCTCAGCGAAGACGCGCCCGAGCACCCCGGTGCGGCGTTCTGGAAACCCTCGGCCGACAGCGAACAGCACGCCTTGCAGTTGTCGCTGGAAACCCCGCTGGGCGGCGGGTTTGCACCGGCGCGCGTGGCGGTAAACCTGGCGTACCACCCGGCATTGCAGCCGGCATTGACCGCCGACCTGATGCTGACGGCCTGGGCCGTTCTGCTGGGGCGTTTGTCAGGGCAACAACACGTGCCGATCAGCCTGATGCATGCCAGCCGAGGCCCGGAACTCGACAGCGCCGTGGGCCTGTTTGAGCAAGCCCTGCCCGTGCGCATCGACCTGCAAACCCAGACCACGCTGTTGGAACAGAGCCGCCACGTCAGCGCCGTGGTCGAACATGCCACGGGCTGGCAAGACTATTACACCCAAGACCTCAAGGGCGGCTACGCGTTTGCCTGGCGTGCAAGCGATGCCCGCGAACGCGACGCCAGCGCGGTGATGAGCCCGGCCAAGGCATGCCTGCACGTGCATCAAGGCGCCGACCAGCTCAACGCGCAGATCATCTACGACCGCAACGTGCTCAGCGCGGAAGCGGCCGCCTGCCTCGCCGAACAATGGTCGCAGTTGCTGCTGGCGGCGCTGGCCGAACCTCAACACACGTGGGCGCAACTGCCGATGAACGGCCCGCTGCAGGCGCAGATCATCGCGAGCCAGGCGCAACCGCCGCAGATCGAAGCGGTCACGCTGGTCGAGCTGATCGCTCGCCAAGTGCAGCAACACCCCAGCGCCGTCGCCCTCAGTGACCAACACGGCGACCTGAGCTACGCGCAACTCGACGCCTGCTCGACGCAACTGGCGCACCAACTGGTCAACGCCGGCATCGGCGCGGGCGTGCCGGTGGGCATTTTGTTCCCGCGCAGCAACGCCGCCATCGTCGGCATGCTCGCCGTGCTGAAGGCCGGTGGCGCCTATGTGCCCGTCGACCCGAGCTACCCGCAGGACCGGCGCGCCTACATGCTCGCCGACAGCGGCATCGCGCACATCGTGGTCAGCCCGGAACTGGCCGACAGCGTGCCGGCTGGCCTGCAATGCTTTGTGCTGGACGACCTGCACAGCGGCGATGCCCTGCCATCGTTGCCACTGCCCGACGCTGAAGACCTGGCGTATTTGATCTACACCTCCGGCTCCACCGGCGCACCCAAGGCGGTGGAAATCAGCCACGCCGCGCTGAGCTATTCAACGCAGGTGCGCATGGCCGCGTATGCGGCGCCGGTCAGCGCTTACCTGCTGCTGTCCTCGTTTGCCTTCGACAGCTCGGTGGCGGGTATTTTCTGGACCCTGGCCCAAGGCGGGCGCCTGGTATTGCCGGCGCCGGGTGAAGAACTCGACATGCCGCGCCTGGCGCAGTTGATCGCCGCGCACCGCGTCAGCCATGGCCTGTCGCTGCCGTCGTTGTACCAGGCGTTGCTCGATCAACTCGGCAGCGCCGACAGCCTGCACTGCTGGATCGTCGCCGGTGAGGCCTGCCCGCCGTCGCTGATCGCCCAGCACAGTAAAGCCTTGCCGCACGCCCTGCTGGTCAACGAATACGGGCCGACCGAAGCCACCGTGTGGGCGACCTGCGACGTGCTCAGCCCTGAGCGCGCCTTGACCATCGGCCGACCGATTGCCGGCATGGACCTGCGCGTATTGAACGAGCACGAGGCCGCCAGCGGTATCGGCGAACCCGGCGAAATTGTGCTTGCCGGGCCGACCCTGGCGCGCGGTTATCGCAACAAACCCGCTGAAACCGCCAAGGCCTTCGTGACCCTCGCCGATGGCACCCGCGCCTACCGCACCGGCGACCTGGCGTGCTGGCTGGCCGACGGGCGCTTGGCGTTCCTGGGGCGCAAGGACCATCAAGTCAAGTTGCGCGGCTACCGCATCGAGCTGGGCGAAATCGAGCGCCAACTGTGCAGCCACAGCGACGTGCGCGAAGCCGCGGTGATCGTGCAGGACCAACCTGCCGGCAAACGCCTGCTCGCCTACGTGCTGGCCGCGCATGGCTACGCGCCGGATTCGGAAGCGCTCAAGCGCTACCTGGGCGAGCGCTTGCCGTCGTACATGGTGCCCGCGCGCGTGCTGACCCTCAGCGCGTTTCCGCGCACGCCCAACGGCAAGCTCGACACGCGCCAATTGCCCGACCCGGACGCCTTTGACCAAAGCACCCACGTTGCCCCGCGCACGCCGATGGAAACCACGCTGCACGGCATCGTCGCCAAGGTCTTGAAGCTGTCGAGCATCAGCGTCACCGAGAATTTCTTTGCGATTGGCGGCGACTCAATCCTCAGCCTGCAAGTGGTGGCGCAGGCGCATGAACACGGCATCGCGCTGTCGGCCAAGCATGTGTTTGAACACCAGACTATTGCCGCCATGGCCAGCGTCGCGCAGCCGCTGGACGCTCGCCATGTCGAAGCCGAGAGCGCCGAGTTCAGTGCCTCCGGGATGTCGCAAGACGAACTCAACGCGCTGATGGCCGAGCTCAACGACGCCGACCTGTAACCGCCGCGCCTGGCGCCGTAGCCCCTTTTTTTGCAGGACGTTTTGAATGACCACCGAACAGACCACCCGCAATCCGATCGAAGATGTCTACCCGCTGTCACCGCTGCAACAAGGGATGCTGTTCCACTCCCTGCTGCACGAAGACTCCGGCGTGTACTTGATGCAGGATCGTTACCGCATCGGTGGGGCCATTGATGAAGGCGCGTTCCTTGAGTCCTGGCGTCAAGTGGTCGCGTTGCACCCGTCGCTGCGCGCCAGCTTCCAGTGGAAAACCCAGAAGCAACCGGTGCAGGTGATCCACCGCGAGGTCAAGGTGCCGCTGGATACCCTCGACCTGCGCGGGCTGGCGCCGGCGGCACAGGAAGCGCGTATTCGTACGCTGCTCGAAGACGAGCAGAAGCTCGGCTTCAACCTGTCCAAACCGCCGCTGATTCGCTTTCGCCTGGTGCGTCTGGCGGACGAGTCGTATGAATTCATCCGCAGCTTCCACCACATCCTGATGGACGCCTGGTGCATCTCCTTGGTGACCGTGGACTTTCTCAAGGTCTACGAGGCCTTGTGCAACGGTGGCACGCCACAGATCAAAAGCCCTCGGCCGTTCCGTGACTACATTCAATGGCTGCAACGCCAGGACGCGGGCAAGGCCGAGCAGTTCTGGCGCGGGCAGTTGCAGGGGCTTAATGCACCGACCGCGCTGACGGTCGACAATGGCGTGACGCGCGACCGCTACACCGACGCGGTGCTGGTCGCCGATCAGTTGATTCACCTCAGCGCGAGCGAAACCCAGGCGCTCGCCAGCTTCTGCCGCAGCCGCCGGATTACCCCGAACACGTTTTTCCAGGGCGTATGGTCGCTGCTGCTGTCGCGCTACAGCGGGCAACGCGACGTGGTCTTCGGCGTCACCGTGGCCGGGCGCCCGGCCGAGCTTACCGGCGTCGGCGAGATGATCGGCCTGTTCATCAATACCTTGCCGCTGCGCGTCAGCGTCGACCCGCAAGCGCCGTTGGGTGACTGGCTCAGCGCGCTGCAAGGGCTGAACGTCGACATGCGCGACTTCGAACACACGCCGCTCACCGACATTCAGGGCTGGAGCGATTTCCCGCGTGGCGAAACCTTGTTCGACAGCATTCTGGTGTTTGAAAACGCACCGATTGACGAACAGATTCTGCACGGTGGTTTCCAGTTCACCCTCGATGGCATGGACCACAGCGTGCACACCCACTACGGCCTGACCGTGGTGATCCTGCCCGGCGAGCAACTGGGCATTCGCGTGTCGTACGACCGTGAACGTTTCGAGGCCGACACCGTGCAGCGTTTACTCGGCCACTTGGCGAGCCTGGTACGCGGCATGCTCGCCGCGCCCGAGGCGCCGCTGGGCAGTTTCGAGCTGCTGGCCACTGACGAGCGTCAGCAATTGCTCGGCGAATGGGCCGTGAACCCGCACGATTTTGCGCTGGACAAAAGTTACGCCGAGCTGTTTGCCAGGCACGTCGCAGAGCGCGGCGAGCAGGTTGCCGCAGTGTGCGACGGTGAGTCGCTGACCTACGCCGAGCTGGACCGGCGCGCCACCCGCCTGGCGCATGCGCTGCGCGCAGCCGGTGCTGGCGAAGACCAGTTGGTCGCGCTGGTCGCGCCGCGTGGCCTGGCGTTGTTAACCTGCATGATTGCCGTGTTCAAGGCCGGCGCGGCGATGCTGCCGCTGGAAGTCAACCACCCGCCGGAGCGCCTGCGCGAGATCCTCACCCTGTCGCGCGCGCCGCTGCTGGTGGCGACTGAAGATTGCCACGCGCTACTCGATCAACTGCTCAGCGGCCTCGACCTCGCGCCCACGGCGCTGTTTGCCGAAGCGGCCTGGAACACCCCGAACGACGCGCCGCTGGCGCCCCTTGGCAGCCCGAACAGCCTGGCTTACGTGCTGTTCACCTCGGGTTCGACCGGCACGCCGAAGGGCGTGATGATCGAACAACGCGGCATGCTCAATAATATTTTCGGCAAAGTTCCGGCGCTGGGGCTGAACGCGGCTGACCGCATCCCGCAGACCGCGTCGGTGGCTTTCGACATTTGCGTGTGGCAGTTCCTCGCCGCGCCAGTACTCGGCGCGACCGTGCATATTCTGCCGGACGAGGTTGCCCACGACCCGCAACGCCTGCTGCAGGTGCTCGCGAGCGAGCGCCTGAATGTGCTGGAAATCGTCCCGAGCCTGATGCGCACGCTGCTTGCGCTGTGCCCGTGCGACTTGCAACTGCCGGACCTGCGCTGGGTGCTGCCGACCGGCGAAGCACTGCCGCCGACGGTGGCCCGCGACTGGTTTGCGCGGTTCCCCGGCATCGCGCTGATGAACGCTTACGGCCCGGCCGAATGCTCGGATGACGTGGCGTTCCAACCGATTACCCAAGCGCCGCACGCCAGCATCAGCCATATGCCAATCGGCCAGCCGACGGCCAACAACCGCTTGTACGTGCTGGATGAAGCCCTGCGCCCAGTGCCGATTGGCGTCGCCGGGGAAATTTGCGTGGGCGGCGTCGGCGTCGGCCTTGGCTACCTGCACGACCCGCAGCGTACCGCCGAGGCCTTTATCCAGCACCCGCACCTCGACGGCCGCGTGTACCGCACCGGCGACCTCGGCCGCTGGCGCGCCGATGGCGTGATCGAATACCTCGGCCGGCGCGACCAGCAAGTCAAATTGCGCGGGCACCGCATCGAACTGACTGAAATCGAACACCGCCTGGCGCAGCACCCGAACGTACGCGAAGCCGCCGTGCTGCTGCGCGAGAACAGCGTCGGTGAAGCCTGGTTGGTGGCCTACTGGTCGGCGCATGACGACACGCTGGGCGACAGCGGCTTAAGCCAACACCTGCGCGCGCAACTGCCGCCGTACATGGTGCCGGCGGCGTTTGAATGCCTGTCACGTTTGCCGCTGAACAACAACGGCAAGGTCGACCGCAAAGCCCTCGCCGCGCTGCAACTGAACTGGCAGGCCGACACGCTGGAAAGCATCGCACCGCGCAACGAACGCGAAGCCGCCATCGCCGCTATCTGGGCGCAGGTGCTCGGTCGCGACAGCGTCGGCGTGGAAGACAATTTCTTCACCCTCGGCGGCCACTCGCTGCTGGCGACCCAGATCGTCGCGCGCCTGCGTAGCCAGTTCAAACTCGACCTGCCGCTGCGCGTGCTGTTCGAACAGCCGAGCGTCGCGCTGCTGGCCGTGGCCATCGCCGAGCGTGAGGCGCACGCCGCCACAGCGCACACCGCCGCGCACAGTGCGCCGCAGGCCAAGCCTCGGCCAGCGCTGCTGCCGTTGTCGTTCTCGCAACAACGGCTGTGGTTTATCGAGCAACTGACACCGGGCACCACGCTGTTCAATATCCCGTTTGCGCTGCACCTCGAAGGTCAACTCAACATTGCAGCGCTGCAGGCGAGCCTGAATGACTTGCTGGTACGTCACGAAATCCTGCGCACCGGCATCCGCAGCGTTGACGGCGTGCCGAGCCAGCAGATCAGCGCGGCGCTGGACTTCGCGTTGCCGTTCGAAGATTTGTCGAACCTGAGCGCCACGGCGCGTGAGGGCGCGCAATTCAGCGCGCTGCAAGCGACCTTTGAACAACCGTTCGACTTGACGGCGCCACCGCTGCTGCGTGCGCGCCTGCTCAAAGTGGCGCCGGGCCAACACGTTCTGGGCATCGCCTTGCATCACCTGGTCTCCGACGCCTGGTCGGCAACCATCGCCCTGCGCGAACTGGCGCTGGGCTATGAAGCGCGTTGCAACGGCAGCGCCGCACAATTGCCCGCCCTGCCCCTGCAATACGCCGACTTCGCGCTGTGGCAGCGCGAGCACCTGCAAGGCGCCGAACTCACGCGTCAACTCAATTACTGGACGCGCACCCTCGACCGCCGCGACCAGGACGCCAGCCCGTTGCTGGCGTTGCCCACCGACCACCCACGGCCGTCGGTGCAAAGCTACCGCGCAGGCCTGGTACAGCGTGAACTCAGCGCCGACCTGAGCGGCCGCGTGCAAGCCTTCGCCAGTCGCTTGGGCACCACGCCGTTCTGCGTGTTGTTCGCAGGCTTTGCGGTGCTGATGCACCGTTTGAGTGGCGAGGCCACGGTGCTGATCGGCACGCCGGTGACTCACCGCGAGCAACCAGGCACCGAGGGTTTGCTGGGGATCTTGCTCAACAACCTGGCAATTCGCGCTGATTTTACCGCGCAAACAGACTTCAGTGAGTTGGTCAGCCAAATCGCCAGCCGTTTGCGCGAAGGCCTGCAGCATCAGGACTTGCCGTTCGAGCAGTTGGTCGACAGCCTGCAACTGCCGCGCAGCCTCAGCCATGCGCCGCTGTATCAAGTGATGGTCGCGCAGCAATTGGCCATGGAGTCGCGCTTGCAGTTTCCGGGGCTGGCCTTCGAAGCCCTCGACACGCCGCTCAAACATTCCGAATGCGACCTCGACCTGCACGTGCTGTGCCCGGCCAATGCGCCGATCCAGTTGGAGCTGATGTTCGCCCTCGACGTGTTTACCCAAGACAGCGCGCGCCAAACCCTCGCGCGCCTGGAACACTTGCTGGAACAAACGCTGGCCGAGCCACAGCGCGCAGTCGCCGCCCTGCCCTTGCTGATGCCGGCCGAATGGCAACGCACTGTGGTCGAGTGGAACCGCACCGAGATGGAGGTGCCGCAGCACCTGACCTTCGCCCAGTTGTTCGAACAGCAAGCCGAGCGCACCCCGCAGCGCGATGCGTTGTGCTTTGAAGGTCAACGCCTGAGCTACGCCGAATTGAACCGGCGCGCCAACCAGGTCGCGCACACGCTGCGGGCGCAAGGCGTGGTTGCCAATAGCCCGGTGGCGCTGTGTGTCGAGCGTTCGCTGGAGCTGTTGATCGGCCTGTTGGGCATTCTCAAGGCCGGTGGCGCCTACGTGCCGCTGGACCCGAGCTACCCGGTGGAGCGTCTGGCGTACATGCTTGAAGACGCACAACCGCTGTTGTTCCTCGGCCAGCAAGGCCTGCTCGAACAGCTCGGCAGCCAGTTGCCGCGCTTGCGCCTGGACGCTGATGCCGCGCTGTTCGCCGCGCAGCCAGGCCACAACCTCGCGCCAATCGCGGGGCCGAATGACCTGGCCTACATCATGTACACCTCGGGTTCGACCGGTAAGCCTAAAGGCACGCTGGTCACCAACGCGTCCGTGGTCAACCTCGCGTGGGCGCGTATCCACGGCCTGTACCGGCGCTACACCGACCAGCCGATGCGCACCAGCTTCAACTATTCATTCGCGTTCGACAGTTCCGTCGCCGAGCTGATCTTGCTGCTCGACGGCCACAGTCTGTACCTCACGCCCGAAGACGTGCGTTACGACCCGGCTGCACTCGCGCAGTTTTTCCAAGAGACGCGCCTGGACGCGTTCGAATGCACCCCGGCGCAGCTGAAGAACCTGCTCGAAACCGACGGCGTGCGCCGTGGCGACACCTACCTGCCGCGCTTTGTGCTGTTTGGCGGCGACGCGGTGGACGCACAGCTCTGGCAGCGCCTGCCGTCGATCCGCGGCAGCCGCTTTTTCAACACCTACGGGCCGACCGAATGCACGGTGGACGCCACCGGTTGCGCGGTGGAGGATTTCCCGCAACGCCCGATCATCGGCCGGCCAATCGCCAACGTGCGTGCCTACGTGCTGGATGCGTTCCTTAACCCGATGCCGGTGGGCGTGCCCGGCGAGCTGCACATCGGCGGTGCCGGGGTGACCTTGGGTTACCTCAACCGCGCTGAACAAACCGCCAAGGTATTTATCGACGACCCGTTTTCGCCGCTGCCAAAGGCGCGCATGTACAAGTCCGGCGACTTGGTGCGCTGGCTGCCGGACGGCCAGCTTGAATACCTCGGCCGCATGGATCATCAGGTCAAAATTCGTGGTTTCCGCGTGGAACTCGGTGAGATCGAAGCCTTGATCGGCGCGCAACCCGGCGTGCGTCAGGCGGTGGTACTGGCGCGTGAAGACATGCCCGGCGACAAACGCCTGGTGGCCTACGTCACCACCGACCACGCGGCTGATGTAAATGCCTGGCGCAACAGCCTCGGCGCCGCGCTGCCCGACTATATGGTGCCTTCAGCGTTCGTGGTGCTCGACCAATTGCCGCTGACCGATAACGGCAAACTCAACCGCAAGGCCTTGCCCGCGCCAGACACCCAAGCCGAACCGGACGCGCAAGACCCGCCGCGTACCGACGCCGAACGCCAACTTGCGGCCTTGTGGGCCGAGCTGCTGACTGTACCGGTGAGCGCGATCGGGCGTGACAGCCAGTTCTTTTATCTCGGCGGCCATTCGTTGCTGGCGGCGGTGCTGTTTGCACGCTTGCGTCAGCAATTTGCCTCGGTGCCACCGCTGCGTGCAGTGTTCGAACACCCAACCTTGCAAGCGCTGGCCGCGTTGCTGGCGCAGCCGCTGCAAAGCCCTGCCGCAACCTTTGTACCGGCGCAGCGCCCCGCCAGCTTGCCGCTGTCGTTCGAACAGCAGCGCCTGTGGTTCCTCGAACAACTGAGCGGCGTCAGTGAATACAATGTGGTCAGCGCGGTGCAGTTCGACGGTGAGCTGAACCTGGCGGCGCTGCAATCGGCGCTGAACACGGTGATTCAACGCCACGAAATCCTGCGCAGCCGCATCGTGCGTGAAGCCGCAGGTGAATTGGCGTCGGTGATTGAGCCGCGGTTTGAGCTGGCGCTGGGCCTGACGCCGCTGGATGCCGTCGACGACCAACGCTGGCAGCAACTGACCGACGCCGCGATCCAGGCCGCCACCGCGCAGCGCTTCGACCTGGCGCACGAAGTGCCGATCCGCGCGACGTTGCTTCAGCGCAACCGCCAGGCATTGTTGGTGCTGACCCTGCATCACTGCGCCACCGACGACGCCTCCACCCAGAACCTGCTCGACGAATTGGCCGAGTGCTACAGCGCACACTGCCAGAGCCGCACGCCCAACCTGCCAACGCTGGCGCTGCACTACGCGGATTACGCCGTGTGGCAACGCGAGCCTGCGCAGCAGGCGCTGTTCGACAGCCAACTGGCGTACTGGCGCACGCAGCTTGAAGACCCAGGCTACCGGCTCGAACTGCCCACCGACCAGCCGCGCCCGCAGGTGCTCGACCCGCGCGCCGGTTCGGTGCAGTTGCAACTGCCCGCCGAGCTGACCGCGCGTTTGCGCCAGTTCGCGCAACAGCGCGGTGCGACCCTGTACATGCTGTTGCTGAGTGCCGCACAACTGTTGCTCGGGCGTTACGCCAACCAGCGCGACGTGCGCATCGGCAGCCCGGTGGCCCAGCGGCCATTGGCCGAGTTGCAGCCGCTGATCGGTTGCTTCGTCAACACCGTGGTGATGCGTGCCGACCTGGAGCCGAGCCTGGATTTCGCCGGTTTGCTCGATCAGGTGCGTAATACCGTGCTGGACGCGCAACAGCATCAACAGGTGCCGTTCGACCAAGTGGTCGAACACCTCGCGCCGCAGCGCAGCCTCGGCCAGACGCCGTTGTTCCAAGTGCTGTTCGTGATGCAGAACGGCGCCGCGAGTGCCAGCCAGTGGCCGCAATTGCAGGTCAGCGAACGTGCGGTCACCGCCAGCGCAACCAAATTCGACCTGAACTGGGAAGTGCACGACGGCGAGGTGCTGTCGGTGTTGCTCGAATACCGCAGCGCGCTGTTCAGCCACGCCACCGCCCAACGTTGGTTGACGCAATGGCAAGCGCTGTTGGAAGCCATGCTGGAAACGCCACAGATGCGCCTTGGCGACTGGTCGGCGGTGACGCCCGCCGAGCGTCAGCAGCAGCTTGAATGGAACGCTACCGCGCGTGATTACCCCGGGCCGACGCACTTGCACACGGCCCTGAGCCAACAAGCCGCGTTGACCCCGAATGCAACGGCGCTGGTGTTTGAAGGCCAGCGCCTCAGCTATGCCGAGCTGGACCAGCGCGCACACACCGTCGCCCGTGCCCTGCGCGCTGCCGGTATTGGCCGCGAGTCGATTGTGCCGGTGTGCATGCAGCGTTCCGTAGAGATGGTCGTAGCGTTGCTCGGCGTCGTGCATGCCGGTGCGGCCTGGTTGCCGCTGGACCCGGAATTGCCGGCTGCCCGCTTGGCGTTTTTGATCGCTGACGCAGACGCCCAAGTGACGCTGACGCAAGCGCAGTGGCTGTCACACTTGCCCGTTGGGCACACGGCGTGGACCCTGGACACGCTGCCCGCCGCTGAAAACAGCCCGGCACTCGATGTGCACGCCACTGACCTCGCCTACGTGCTGTATACCTCCGGTTCCACCGGCCAGCCCAAAGGCGTGATGAACGAGCACGGCGCGCTGATGAACCGCCTGCACTGGATGCAGGACGCGTTCCCGATTGGCCCGAACGACCGAGTCTTGCAGAAAACCCCGTACAGCTTTGACGTGTCGGTCTGGGAGTTTTTCTGGCCGCTGATCACCGGGGCTACGCTGGTGGTTGCACGCCCGGACGGCCATCGCGACCCGGCCTATCTCAGCCAACTGATTCAACAGGAACAGATCACCACGCTGCACTTCGTGCCGTCGATGCTCCGCGCGTTTGTCGAAGAGCCCAGCCTGGCCGACTGCCGCAGCCTGCGCCAAGTGTTTGCCAGCGGTGAAGCGCTGCCGGTCGACTTGGTGCAGCGCTTTATGTCGCAACACCCGGCGGCGCTGGTCAACTTGTACGGCCCGACCGAAGCGGCGATTGACGTGTCGGTATGGCGCTGTTCGGTCACCGATAGCGTGGTGCCGATCGGCAAACCGATTGCCAACCTGCGCCTGTACATCCTCGATGACGCCCAGCAACCGCTGCCGATTGGCAGCATCGGCGAGCTGTACATCGGTGGTGTCGGCGTCGCACGGGGCTACCTGAAGCGTGATGAGCTCAGCGCCGAACGCTTCCTGATGGTGAATGGCGAACGCCTGTACCGCACCGGCGACCGTTGCCGTTTCCTCGCCGACGGCAATATCGACTACCTCGGCCGCCTCGACCATCAGGTCAAACTTCGCGGCCAGCGTATCGAACTGGGCGAAATCGACGCCGCGTTGCTGGCTCAGCCTAGCGTGCGTGACGCCGCCACCGTGTTGCTGGATCAGCGTTTGGTGAGTTTCTGGAGTGGCGACGCTGATGAAGCCAGCCTGCGCGCGGCACTCGGCAATCAGTTGCCGACGCACATGTTGCCAAGCCTGCTGGTGCAGCTCGACCACCTGCCGCTGAACAGCAACGGCAAGCTCGACCGCAAAGCGCTCGCCGCCATCAACCTGCCGGACGCGCCCCGCGAACAGCCGCACCGGGCGCCGCAAAACGCCACGCAAACGCTGCTCTGCGAACTGTTCAGCGAGGTGCTGGAATGCCCGCTGCCAGGCATCGACGACAACTTCTTCCAGCTCGGCGGGCATTCGCTGCTCGCCACGCGCTTGGTCGCCCGTGTGCGTGAACGCCTCAACGTCAGCTTGCCATTGGCGCTGCTGTTTGCCCAACCGACGGTGGCGGCGTTGGCCGCGCACCTGCGCGATGCGTTGCCCGGCGAGCTGATCACTGCACAACCGCGCCCGGCAGTATTGCCGCTGGGCCTGGCGCAACAGCGCTTCTGGATGCTCAGCCGCTTGGTGCCGGAGTCGCGCGAATACCACATGCCGTTCGCACTGAGCTTGAGCGGCAGCCTCAACGTGCCCGTGTTGCGGCAGGCATTTGACCTGGTCAGTGAGCGCCACCTGGTGTTGCGCAGCCGCATTGTCGAAGTCGCCGGCGAAGCGCAATTGCTGATCGACCCGCAAGGCCCGGCGCTGCGCGTGACCGAGGTTGCCACCGATAACTGGCAGACCGCGTGCAGCCAGGCACAAACTGACTTGATGGCCCCGTTTGACCTGGCGAACGCCGCCCCGTGGCGCGCGCAGTTGCTGCAACGCCACGGCAGCGACGAACACCTGCTGCTGGTGTGCCTGCACCACAGCGCCACCGATGGCTGGGCCATGCAGTTGTTGATCGACGAACTGGCGCAGGCCTACCGTGCCGGCCTCGACGCGCAAGCGCCGGGCTGGGCGGCACTGGCGATCGACTATGTTGACTTCGCCGTGTGGCAACACCAAGCAGACACTCAGGCCCGGCGCCAGCTCAGTCTGGACTACTGGAAACAGCACCTCGGCCAGGACGACTATGCCCTCGAACTGCCACTCGACCAGCCACGCGCCGCCGAAGCGGATCGGCGCGCCGGTCAACTGAGCGTCAGCCTTGGCGCCCAGCGCGCCGCCGCGATCCGCGAGTTCGCGCGGCTGCGCGGCAGCACGCCGTACGTGGTGCTGGCGGCGGCCCTGAGTGCACTGCTCGCACGTTACAGCGGCCAGCGTGAGATTCGCCTGGGCACTCCGGCCGACCAGCGTGACCAGCCGCAAACCCAAGCGCTATTGGCCTGCCTGGTCAACACGCTGGTGATCCGCAGCGAGATCGATCAACAGGCCCCGGCGGCGACCTTATTGGCCAACCTGGAAGCCGACCTGCGCGCCGCCCAGGCACATGCCGACCTGCCTTTCGCCACCTTGGTCGGCGCCGTGGCCCAGCGCCGCGACCTCAACCGCACGCCGCTGTTTCAGGTGCTGTTCTCGCTCAACCACGGCCGCATGGACAGTCGTCAGTGGCCGGGCCTGAGCCTGACGGAACAGACGCTGCCGGCCATCGACGCCAAGTTCGAACAAAGCTGGGAAGTCCACGACGACGGCAGCGACATGCGCCTTACGCTGGAATACCAGGCCGCGCTGTTCAACGCCGCGACGATGCAACGCTGGAGCGCGCAGTGGTGTGCCCTGCTCGATGCACTGGTGGCTGCGCCGGAACGCGCGCTGGTCGAGCTGTTCCCGCAGTCGCAGGATCAGGCGCAGCTTGCGCAGTGGAACGCGACCGAGCGTGACTATAAAGGCCCAAGCAACCTGCACACGGCCTTGGCCCAACAAGCCGCACTGACCCCGAATGCACCGGCATTGGTGTTTGAAGGCCAGCGCCTCAGCTATGCCGAGCTGGACCAGCGCGCGCAATCCGTCGCCCGCGCTCTGCGCAGCGCCGGTATTGGCCGCGAGTCGATTGTGCCGGTGTGCATGCAGCGTTCGGTGGAGATGGTCGTTGCCTTGCTCGGCGTGGTGCATGCCGGTGCGGCCTGGTTGCCGCTGGACCCGGAATTGCCGGCTGCCCGCTTGGCGTTTTTGATCGCTGACGCAGACGCACACGTTACGCTGACGCAAGCGCAGTGGCTGCCACACTTGCCCGCAGGCCACTCCGCCTGGACGCTGGAGACGCTGCCAGAGGCACCTGCCGCAGACCCGCTGAGCGTCCACGCCAGTGACCTCGCCTACGTGCTCTACACCTCCGGTTCCACCGGCCAGCCCAAAGGCGTGATGAACGAACATGGCGCGCTGATGAACCGCCTGCACTGGATGCAGGACGCGTTCCCGATTGGCCCGAACGACCGAGTCTTGCAGAAAACCCCGTACAGCTTTGACGTGTCGGTCTGGGAGTTCTTCTGGCCGCTGATCACTGGCGCTACGCTGGTGGTTGCACGCCCCGACGGCCATCGCGACCCGGCTTACCTGAGCGAGTTGATCCAGCAGGAACAGATCACCACGCTGCACTTCGTGCCGTCGATGCTCCGCGCGTTTGTTGAAGAGCCAAGCCTGGCCGACTGCCGCAGCCTGCGCCAAGTGTTTGCCAGCGGTGAAGCGCTGCCGGTCGACTTGGTGCAGCGCTTTATGTCGCAACACCCGGCCGCGTTGGTCAACCTGTACGGGCCGACCGAAGCGGCAATTGACGTGTCGGTATGGCGCTGTTCGGTCACCGATAGCGTGGTGCCGATCGGCAAACCGATTGCCAACCTGCGCCTGCACATCCTCGATGACGCCCAGCAACCGCTGCCGATTGGCAGCATCGGCGAGCTGTACATCGGTGGTGTCGGCGTCGCACGGGGCTACCTGAAGCGTGACGACCTCAGCGCCGAACGTTTCCTGATGGTCGACGGCGAACGCCTGTACCGCACCGGCGACCGTTGCCGCTTCCTCGCTGACGGCAATGTCGACTACCTCGGCCGCCTCGACCATCAGGTCAAACTGCGTGGCCAGCGCATCGAGCTGGGCGAAATTGATGCCGTGCTACTGGCTCAACCGGGCATCACCGGCGCGTGCACGCTGGTCATCGATAACCGCTTGGTGGCGTTCTATAGCAGCCACTCGCCGCAGCCGGACCTGGCCGCTGCGCTCGGCGCCGAGTTGCCGGCCTACATGCTGCCTGCGGTCTGGGTAGAGGTGCCGAGCCTGCCGCTGACCAGCAACGGCAAACTCGACCGCAAAGCCCTGGCGGCGCTGCCGTTGCCGCAGGCGCAGCACGAACCAGTGGCGCCGCGCACTGCGCTGGAAAGCCTGGTGTGCCAACTGTTCAGCGAGTTGCTTGGCGACAGCCTCACCGCTGGCCGCGCGGTCGGTGCTGCAGACAGCTTCTTCGCCTTGGGCGGTGACTCGATCCTCGGCCTGAAGTTGATCTCACACCTGCGCGACCACGGTTACGCGCTGACGCCGAAAGACCTGTTCCGCGCGCAAACCCCGGCGGCACTGGCCTTGGTGATCACGCCACTGCTGGCCGTGGCCGAGCAAGGCGACATCGTTGGCCCGATGCCATTGATGCCGCTGCACCAATGGTTCTTTGACCAGCAACAACCGCAGGCCGCTTACTGGAACCAGTCGGTGCTGGCCGACAGCGAGCGCCCGCTGCAACTCGCCCACGTACAAGCGACACTCGATCGGCTGGTCGCGCATCACGACGCCTTGCGCCTGCGCTTCACCGAAGTGGACGGCGCATGGCGAGCGCACATCGCTGCGGTCGAACCTGCGCAGTTGACCCGCGTGACGCACGTGGAGCAACTGCAACAGGTCGCACAAAGCCTGAACCTGCAACACGGCCCGCTGTTCGCCGCCGCGCTGCTCGAAGGCACGCCGCAACGCCTGTACCTGGTGGCGCATCACTTGGTGATCGATGCGGTGTCCTGGGCGCCGCTGCTGGAAGACTTCCAGACGCTGTATGCCGCGCTGGAGAACGGCACGCCGGCGACACTGCCGGCGAAAACCACGGCTTATCGCCAGTGGGCCGAGCAGATGCACGCGCACGCGGCCAACGTCGGCGCCGAACAGCCTTACTGGGCCAGCCAGGTCGCTGCTAACCCTCGGCCACAGGCAACGGTGGCCGAGCGCGAGACCCTGGCGGCGCGTTGGGATGCGCCGCGCACTCATCAATGGTTGACCGAGTCCCATGCGGCCTATCGCACCCAGCCCGAAGAACTGTTGATCGCCGCGCTCGTCGCAACGCTGGCGGAAGTCGAGCAGCGCCAGGACATCGTCGTCGACTTGGAACGCCACGGCCGTGATGCAGGTTTTGCGGGGCTGGATGTCAGCCGCACCGTGGGCTGGTTCACCACCCTGTTCCCGCTGCGGGTGAACGCGCGTGGCAGCGTCGGCGACTGGGTGCGCCAGGCCAAAGAGGCCTTGCGCGCGGTTCCAGGCCAGGGCTTGGGCCACGGTTTGCTGCGCCTGCGCGGTGAATTGCCGGCGGCCACCGGTGACGTGTTGTTCAACTATTTGGGCCACGAGCAACCGCCCGCCGGTTGGCTGCGCGCCAGCACGCTGGCGGCGCCACCCGAGGTTGCCGGCATTAACCGGGTGAGCCATGCCCGTGAAGTGGTGGCATGGCTGGAAGACGGCGTGCTGCACCTGCACTGGCACAGCGTCAGCCCGGCCGCCGACCGCGACCTGCCGGGGCGCCTGCTGACGCACCTGCAAGCACTGCTCGAACACTGCCTTGATCCACACGCCGGAGCACTGATGCCGTCCGACTTCCCGTTGGCCAAGGCGCTGAATCAGAAGTCGCTGGACACGTTGCTGAGCAAGCTCAAGCGCAAACCGAATGCCTGAAAACGCTGCGTCGTTCGCCGTTTTCTCCCCGTATTTGAAATGGATCGCACACCAATGAACAACATCGAAGACATCTACTCGCTTTCGCCGACGCAACACGGTTTGCTGTTTCACAGCGTGGTGGAGCCCGACTCGCGGGTGTACTACCAGCAACTGAGCCTGGAAATGAACGGCCCGCTGCAACTGAACGCGTTTCGCGGCGCCTGGCAAGCCCTGATGCAACGCCACGCGGTGTTGCGCAGCGCGTTCCTGTGGGAAGACCTCGACGACGCCTATCAAGTGGTCCAGGGCGACCTGCAACTGCCGTTGACCGAACTCGACTGGCAAACGCGCACCGACACCCAAAACGCGCTGCAGCAGTTGGCGCTGGAGCAACGCGCCCAGCCACTGGAGCTGAATGACGCGCCGCTGATGCGCCTCGCACTGGTGCGGCTTGCGCCTGCGCGCTGGCACCTGATCTGGACGTTCCACCACATCATCATGGACGGCTGGAGCGTGGGCATCGCGATTCAGGAATGGCTGGCGCTCTACTACCAGCACGCGCATGGTCGCCCGGCCAACCTGCCGCCGACCCGCGCTTACCGCGACTACATCGCCTGGCTGGCGGAGCAGGACATGGCCGCCACCGAAGGCTTTTGGCGTGAGCAACTGCATGACGTCAGCGAACCAACGCCATTGCCCGACTTCGGCCTGCGCCTGACGCCGCCCACCGACGCGCCGTGCGCCGAGCGCGAACACCGCTTGAGTGTCGACGAAACCGAGCAACTGTCGCAGTTTGCGCGCCGTCATCACCTTACCCTGAACACTCTGATCCAGGGCGCCTGGGCGTTGCTGCTGGGCCAACATGCCGGGCGCGACGACGTGATCTATGGCGTCACCGTGGCCGGTCGCCCGGAACAACTGGCGGCTATCGACAGCACCGTCGGCCTGTTCATCAACACCCTGCCGCTGCGCGTGCAATGGTCCGAAGGCCCGGCGTTGGTGGACTGGTTGCAACAGTTGCAGCAGGCCAACAGCGACCTGCGCCACCACGCCTACCTGCCGCTGGGCAAACTCAAGGCGATGAGCAAGATCGCCGCCGAGCAGGCGCTGTTCGACTCGATCCTGGTGTTCGAAAACTTCCCGGTCACCGACGCGCTGAACCAGGACGCAGGCGGTTTGAGCTTCGCCGACCCGAACCGTGCGCAGGCCGTCGATGGCCTGACGCTGACCCAAGGCCGCAACCATTTCCCGCTGTCGCTGATCGTGGTGCCGGGCGAGCAATTGCATTACCTGTTCAGCTACGACCGCAAGCGCTTCAGCGATGCAGAAATTGCGCTGCTGTCGACGCAATTGCGCAGTGTGCTGTTGGCCATGGCCGCGCAGCCAGCGTGCCGCGTGGGCGAACTCGACTGGCTCAGCGCTGCCGAGCGCACGCAGTTACAAGCCCTCGGGCGCGGTGCACAGCTCGCCGTAGCGCCACTGTGCCTGCACCAGCGCTTTGAGCAACAGGTTGCAGCCGCCCCCGACCAACCGGCGCTGCGTGACGCACACGGCGCGCTGAGTTACCGCGAACTCGACCAGCGCGCCAATCGCCTCAGCCAGCATTTGCGCGCCCAAGGCATCGGCCACGACAGCCTGGTCGCCCTGGCGCTGGAGCGCAGCGCCGATTTTGTCATCGCCCTGCTCGCCACCCTCAAGGCTGGCGCCGCCTACCTGCCACTGGACCTGAAACAACCGCTCGGGCGTTTGGCCGATGTGCTGCAAGACAGCCGCGCCGCGCTGTTGATCGGCGCGACGGCGTCGCCATTGCTGACCCGCCTGGCCGAGCACACACCACTGCTGTGCCTGGCTGAACAGGCCGCCGTGATTGCCGCCCAGCCCGACACCGCACCGGTAATCACGCACGCGCTGGATGCTGCGGCCTACGTGATTTACACCTCGGGCTCCACCGGTACGCCAAAAGGCGTGGTGGTCGAGCACCGCGCCATCGTCGACTACCTGACGGCGGTGCACAGCGTACTCAAACCGCCAGCCGCCGCACGCTACGGCCTGCTGTCGAGCATTGCCGCCGACTTGGGCCACACCCAATTGTTCGGCGCGCTGTGCAGCGGCGGCAGCTTGTTGCTGGTGGATGACGAAAGCGGGTTCAGCCCACTGGCACTCGCCGAGCTGTTCAGCCAACACCCGGTGGATGTGTTGAAAATCACCCCAAGCCACCTCGGCGGCCTGTTACAGGCGCTGCCGGATGCGCGCTTGTTGCCCACCGCGCTGCTGGTGTTTGGTGGCGATGCCCTCAGCCCCGCGCTGCTGGCCCAGGTCAACAGCCTGGCCCCCGGCCTGCGCGTGTTCAACCATTACGGGCCGAGCGAAGCCACGGTCGGCGCACTCGCCACCGAACTCACAGCGGGCCAGCGCAGTATCGCGCTGGGCAAGCCACTGCCCAACCGCCAACTGCGGGTGGTCGACGCGCAAGGTCGCGACGTGGCCACCGGGGTCAGCGGCGAACTGCTGATCAGCGGTGCCCTCGCCCGTGGCTACTTGCACCGTGACGACCTGACCGCCGAGCGCTTTCACAGCGATGCACAGCAGCAACGCTGGTACCGCACCGGTGACCGCGTGCGCTGGCTGGTCGACGGGCAACTGGCGTTCCTCGGCCGCGTCGACAGCCAAGTGAAGATCCGTGGCAACCGCCTGGAGCTGGGCGAAGTCGAGGCGCAGATACGGCGCTTGTCGCCGCTGATCGAGCAAGTGGTGGTGCGCGCGGTCGAGCTGGAAGGCAGTGTGCGTTTGGTCGCCTACCTGGTTGCCAGCCAGTCGCTGTCAGCGGTCAAACTGCGTAACGACCTGAGCAGCCGCGTGCCGGATTACATGGTGCCGGCGCATTTCATCACGCTGGATGAGCTGCCGCTGACGCGCAACGGCAAGGTCGACGTACACCGCCTGCCGCTGCCGCAACCCGCCAACGACGACAGCGCTACCCACGTCGCCCCGCGCAATGAAGTCGAAACGCTGTTGGCGGCGATCTGGCAAGACGTGCTCAAGCGCGAGCAGGTCGGTGTCAACGATAACTTCTTCGCGATTGGCGGTGATTCGATCCTCAACCTGCAAATCATCGCACGGGCCAACCAGCAAGGGCTCAAGCTCACCCCACGGCAACTGTTCGAAAACCGCACCATCGCCGACATCGCCCGCGTACTCGGCGCCGATGCCAGCCATGCGGTGGCCGAGCAACTTGCCGATGGTTATGCGTTGCCACTGAGCGCCGGCCAACGCGCACGCCTCGAACAAGGCCCGCTGACCGCCACTTGGCGTTGCGTGAAACTCGCACAGCCGCTGGACAGTCAACTGCTCGCCGAAGCCCTCGGCGCGCTGCAGCAACATCATCAAGCGCTGCGGCTGGCGCTCGACAGCGACTGGCAACAGCGCGTGCTGGTCGCCCCCACAGCGCCAGCGGTTTCGCTGGGCGAGTACACCGAGGCCGAGTTGCACAACGTCGCCCAAGCCGCTGTCGAGCGCCTTGAACTGCACGCCGGGCAAAGCCTGCATGCCAGCCTGTTGGGCGAGCACCACCTGCTGCTGGCCGCGCACCCGTTGTGTGTGGATGACGCGTCCTGGCCGTTGCTGCTCAACGACCTCAACCTGGCGCTGGGCCAATTGCGCTTCCAGCGGCCGGTGCGCTTGTCTTACACCGGCGGTAACTTCACCCAATGGGCACGCCACCAGCACACCTACGCCGAAAGCGATGCGCTCGACGACGCGTGGGAACACTGGCTGCAATACGCCGCGGTAGACACGCTGCAACTGCCGCATAGCCAGCACGCCAGCCAAGTGCTCGAGCACAGCCTGAGTGCCAAGCCCAGCGGCGACCTCAAGCGCTTGGTCGACGTGCTGCACTTGGACTGGAACAGCCTGCTCGCGAGCGCCGTGGTTGAAGAATGCCGCGCCCACTGTGGCGACGGCCTGCTCGCGTTAGACCTGCACGCCGCACGTGCGACTGCCGAGCGCTTGCCGGTCAACGCGCCCATCGTCCTCGCCGACCTGCAACCGCACCTGATCATCGGCGCGCTGGACCTGGCCGTGCCGGTGTTCGTGCACACCGAAGGCGCGACGCTGCTGCAACGCGTGCAGGCAGTCGCGGCGCAACTGCGCGACTACCCGCAACACGGCGCCGACTATGGCGCCTTGCGCTACCTGTCGGATAACACCTACCTGCAAGAACCCTTGCGCGAGTTGCCGCCGGCAGCGGTTGCGATCCATTGGCGCGGCGACCTCGACAGCCACCGCGAACAGCGCGGCCTGCTTGAGCAGGTGACGGCAGCGAACACGCCGACACCCTCGGCGCACGCGTTGCGCATCGATGCGCATTGGCAGGACGGCCAATTGCACCTGCGCTGCGAAGGCGCACTCGCCGCCGAGTGGGCCGCGCCACTCGCCGAACGCCTCAACGCATTGGCGGCACTGCTCGCCGAACCTGAGCTGCGCCCGGCGAGTCAAGCGTTCCCGCTGTGCCACCAACAGGCGGCCACCCTCGCCGCCGAACCGCTGGACTGGGCGAACCTCGAAGACGTGTACCCGCTGTCGTCGATGCAACAGGGCATGCTCTTGCACACTTTGCTGCAGCCCAACAGCGGCATCTACCTGATGCAGCAACGCTACAGCTGGGACGGCGTGTTGCAGCGCCCGGCGATGCAGGCAGCGTGGCAAGTGTTCCTTGATCGGCACCCGATGATGCGCACCGCGTTCTGGTGGCAGGACGACCATGAGCCGCTGCAATGCGTGTACCGCAGCACCGACCCGGCGTTCGACTGGCAAGACCTGCGCCACTTGAATGACGCGCAGCAACGCGCAGCGATGGACCAGGCGCTGGAAGCGCAACGCGTGCAGGGTTTTGACATGAGCAGCGCACCGTTGACGCACTTGCGCGTGTTCCAGCTGGATGAGCGACGCTTCGCCGTGGTGCGCAGCTTCCACCATATCCTCACCGATGCCTGGTGCTTCGGCCTGCTGATGGAAGACCTGTTGGCGATCTATCAAGCCATCGTGCGTCAGGAGCCGGTAGCGCGCCCGCGCTTGCGTTCGTTCCGTGGCTACATGAGCTGGCTCGAACGCCAGGACATGGCCGCCGCGCACGCCTTCTGGCAGGCCGACCTGGCCGGGTTCAGCGAGCCGACGCCGCTGCACGTAGACACCGCCCTCGCCCGCCCGGAACAAGCGCCGGAACAGGTCGGCGACTTCGACCAGACCCTGAGCATCAGCCAGACCCAACGGTTGCAGCAGCTCTGCCAGCATTACCAATTGACCCCCAACACCTGGATTCAGGGTGCGTGGGCATTGTTGTTGTCGCGCTACAGCGGCAACCGCGACGTGCTGTTCGGCGTGACCGTGGCCGGTCGCCCGACTGACCTTGCGGGTGTCGAAGAAATGGTCGGCCTGTTCATCAACAGCCTGCCGTTGCGCATTGATGTGGACCCGCAAGCGCCGGTGGCCAATTGGTTGCAGGCCTTGCTCTCGCACAACGCGCGTTTGCGCGAACACGAAAGTGCCTCGCTGGTGGATATTCAGCGCAGCAGCGGTGTACCGCGCGGCCAACCACTGTTCGACAGCCTGGTGGTGTTCGAAAACGCGCCGCTGGACATCAGCAGCGTGCAGCTGGATGCCTTCAGCATCGACATTTATGAAGACCGCGTGCACACCAACTTCCCCATGACCGTGGTGCTGTACCCCGGCGACCGTTTGGGTATTCGCCTGTCGTATGACAGCCAGCGTTTCAGCAGCGACACCGTGCAGCGCATGCTCGGCCACTTGGTGCAGTTGCTGTCGAGCATGCTTGATGCGCCCGAAGCGCCCTTGGGCAGCCTGCACATGCTGCCGCACGCAGAGCGTGAGCAACTGCAAGTGGACTGGAACCGCAGCGCGGTCGACTTCCCGCTGAGCCAGGGCTACGCGGCGCTGTTCGCCGATCAGGTACGCCGTCGGCCGCAACAGATCGCCGCCGTGCATCAGCACGAGACGCTGACCTACGCCGAGCTGGACCGTCGCGCCAACGCTGTGGCGCACGCGTTGCAAGCCGCCGGTGCGGGCCCGGAAAGCCTGGTGGCGCTGTTCGCCGAACGTGGCCTGGCCTTGCTGACGCTGATGATCGGCACGCTCAAAGCCGGCGCTGCGTTCCAGGCGCTGGACATCCAACAGCCGCCCGCGCGCCTGGCCGAACTGCTGAACCTGAGTGCGGCGCCGCTGCTGCTGGTGTGCGACAGCGCCGCCGCTGCGCTTGATGCGGTGCTGCCGCAGATTCTCAAGCAGCCCACCTGCCTGATCGCGCAGCCACTCTGGCAAGGCGAGGCCAAGCCGGCCGTGGCTTACACGCACCACCCCGAGCAACTGGCCTACGTGATTTTCACCTCCGGCTCTACCGGCAAACCCAAAGGGGTGATGGTCGAACAGCGCGGCATGCTCAACAACATTTTCGGCAAAGTTCCGGCGCTGGGCCTCGGCGAGCACGACCGCATCGCCCAAACCGCCTCGCCGGCGTTCGATATTTGCGTGTGGCAGTTCCTCGCCGCGCCGCTGGTAGGCGCCACTGTGCACATCCTGCCGGACAGCCAGGCGCATGACCCGCTGGCCTTGCTCGACGCAGTGCAGGCGCAGCAATTGAGCCTGCTCGAAACCGTACCGGCGCTGATGCGCGGAATGTTGCAGGAGGCGCGTGCGCAGCACAGCCTGTCGACGCTGCGCTGGCTGCTGCCGACGGGCGAAGCGCTGCCACCGGCGCTGGCGCAGGACTGGTTTGCGCGCTTCGCCTCGGTGCCATTGATGAACGCCTACGGCCCCGCCGAGTGTTCGGATGACGTGGCCTTTTACCCGATCACCGAGGCGCCGGGCGATGACTGCCTGCACATGCCGATTGGTCGGCCGACCGCGAACAACCAAGTGTTTGTGCTGGATGCCGAGCTGCGCAGCGTGCCCATCGGCGTGCCGGGCGAACTGTGCATCGGCGGCGTGGGTGTCGGCCGTGGTTACCTGCACGACCCGCAACGCACGCGTGAAGCGTTTGTTGCGCACCCGTTCGAGCCGGGCGCGCGC
The DNA here is from genome assembly GCF_049199985.1 of Pseudomonas kitaguniensis. Taxonomy (NCBI): domain Bacteria; kingdom Pseudomonadati; phylum Pseudomonadota; class Gammaproteobacteria; order Pseudomonadales; family Pseudomonadaceae; genus Pseudomonas; species Pseudomonas kitaguniensis. The sequence continues at coordinate 23,350 of NZ_JBLZPT010000024.1, read as the reverse complement.
CTGTATCGCAGCGGTGATATTGGCCGCCTGCGCGCGGATGGAGTGATCGAATACCTCGGGCGCCGCGACCAGCAAGTGAAGATCCGTGGCTATCGCATCGAACTGGGCGAAATCGAAAACCGCCTGATGCAGCACCCGGCGGTCGACAGCGCGGCGGTATTGGCGCTGCCGGATGCGCGCGGCGCGTTGCAACTGGTGGCCTGGTACGTGCTCGACAACACCGCAGACCTCGGCGGGCACCCCGCGCAGCAGGTACTCAGCGCGCACCTTGCGCAGCAACTGGCGAGCTATATGCTGCCGGCGCGCTGGCTGAACCTCGCGCAGTTGCCGTTGAACGCCAACGGCAAGGTTGACCGTCGGGCCTTGGCGGCACTCGACGTGCCGCACGCCGAGCAGGCCGAAGGCGAATCGGTGGCGCCGCGTACGCCGACAGAACACGTCTTGGCCGAGCTGTGGCAGGACATTCTCGGCGTGGCCACTGTCAGCGTGCACGATGACTTCTTTGCCATCGGCGGGCACTCGCTGTTGGCCACGCAAATGCTCTCGCGCATTCGTCGACGCCTGAACGTCAGCCTGCCGCTGCGCACCTTGTTCGAAGGCGGCACCCTGGAGCAATTGGCGCTGGCGGTAGAGCAACAGGCTCAGGTGCCCGACGACAACCATATCGTGCCGGTGCCGCGTAACCAGACCCTGGCGTTGTCGTACAGCCAGCAACGGCTGTGGTTCCTCGACCGCTTCGAAGGCCCGAATGCCGCCTACAACATGACCAGCGTGGTGCGGCTGCGCGGCGCGCTCGACATCGGCGCCTTGCAGCAAGCGCTGCAACGCGTGCTGGAACGGCATGAATCGCTGCGCACCAGCTTCCACCTGAAAGGCGACCAGCCGTGCCAGGTGATCAACCCGGCGCCGATGCTCAACCTCACGCCGATCAGCGTGCAAGCGCACGCCCTGCAACGCCTGATTGATCAGCACGCGGCGCAGCCGTTCGACCTGCAACATGCACCGATGCTGCGTGCGCATCTGCTGCAGGTGGGCGCGGATGATCACGTGCTGCAACTGGTGTTGCACCACATCGCCACGGACGCCTGGTCGATGGGCATTCTGATTCAGGAGTTGATCACCGGCTACCAGGCCTACGCCAGCGGTTCGGCGCCGGTATTCACGCCGCTGCCGATCCAGTACGCCGATTACGCGCAATGGCAGCGCAGTGAACCGCAGCAGCGCCAATTGGCGCAGGCGATTGACTACTGGCGGCGTCAGCTCGACGGCGCGCCAACCCTGATCGCGTTGCCGCTGGATGCGCCGCGCCCGACGCAGCCGGACTACCAGGGCGCGGTGCTGACCCAGCACTTCAGCCCGGCGCAAACGCAGGTGCTCAAGGCGTACGCGCACACCCAGCGCGCCACGCTGTTCATGGTCTTGCTCAACGCCTTCAACAGCCTGTTGCAACGCGCCACCGGCACGCACGACTTTATCGTCGGCACCGACCTTGCCAACCGCGAGCAACCGGCGCTGGAACAACTGATCGGCTTCTTCGTCAACGTGCTGCCGATCCGCGCACGCCTGAGCGACAGCGACAGCTTCGACAGCCGCCTGCAACGCCTGCGCGAAGACTGCCTGGCGGCGTTCCAGCACCAGCAAGTGCCGTTCGACAAGCTGGTGGAAGCGCTGCAACCACCACGCACGCCGGGGGTTAACCCACTGGTGCAGGTGTTGTTCGTGATGCAGAACACCCCGCAGGGCACGGCCAGCCTGTCGGGCCTTGAGGTGGAACACCTGGAGCCGCAGCAGCAGACCAGCAAGTTCGACCTCGCGGTGTTTGTCGAGGAAGACGAAAGCGGCCTGAACGTGCGCTGGGTGTATCGCACCAGCGTGCTGCAGGCGCAGACCATTGCGCGGCTGGAACAAGGCTTCGAGCAACTGCTTGAACGCTTGACGCTGCAGACGTGGGCATGGCGCCTGGAAGGCGACAGCCAGCCTGCGCCGGTGGCCATAGACGAGGCGCAAGCGCGCAGTGAGCGCAAGCAGTCGAAGATGAGCAAGCTGAAAAACACCCGCGCCACCGCCGTCAGCCAGGTGGCGCATGAGCAGGTACGCACGCGCACCTTGAGTGACGCGCAACCGCTGCCGCTGGTGATTGAACCGCTGTTGGCGGATTTGGACCCGGTGCACTGGGCCGTGCAAGCGCGTGAGTGGATCAATGCGCAACTGCGCACCCACGGCGGCCTGCTGTTTCGCGGTTTTAACCTGCCGGACGCAAGCGCCTTCGAGCAGTTCGCCCAAGCCATCGAACCGGACCTGTTCGGCACGTATGGCGACCTGCCGAAGAATAAGTCCGGGAAGAATATCTACCACTCCACGCCGTACCCGGAACAACACATGATTCTGTTCCACAACGAAAGCTCGCACTTGCCGCAATGGCCGCGCAAGCAGTGGTTTTACTGCGAGATACCGGCGCCACGCGGTGGCTGCACGCCGATTGTCGACTGCCGCCAGGTGCTTGCGCAGTTGCCGGCCGACATCGTTGAACGCTTCAAGGCCTTGGGCCTGCTCTACGTGCGGCATTTCACCGACAAGCTGGATGTGCGCTGGCAAGACTTTTTCAAAACCGAGCAGCGCGAAGAGGTCGAGCGCCAATGCCGGCAATCGGGCATGCAGTGGCAATGGCTGGGGGCAGACAACCTGAAAATCGCCCAGTATTGCCCGGCGATTGTCGCGCACCCGGACACCGGCGAGGCGTCGTTTTTCAACCAGGTGCAACTGCATCACAGCGCCTGCCTGGAGCCGGAAGTGCGGCGCAACCTGATCAACCTGTTCGGCGCGGGCAACCTGCCGCGCAACGTCTATTACGGCGATGGCAGCGTGATTGAAGACGCGGTGATGGAAGTGATCGGCGCGGCGTACGAAGCCTGTGCGGTGCGCTTCGCCTGGCAAAAGGGCGACATGGTGATGCTCGACAATATGCTGGTGGCGCATGCTCGCGACCCGTTTGAGGGTGAACGCAAAATCTGCGTTGCCATGGGCCAGATGATGAACCGCGAACCACTGAACCGCACCGAGGAACAGGCATGAGTAACCACCCGGCAGCATTCGCCCTGTCCCCCCAGCAACGCAGCCAATGGCTGGCGAACGCGCCACCGGCACGCTTGGTGCTGGAGGTGCGCGGCGCCACCGCGCTGGCACAGTTGCAGCAACGGCTGGCGTCGCTGGCCACGGTTCACGATGCACTGCGCCTGCACACCCGGCCTGAACCGGGCTTGCAGGTGCCGCTGCAGATCGTCGCCGCCACCAGCGCCATCGCTGTAGACGTGCAAGCGCTGGGCGATGAAGTGCAGCGGGTCACGTTGCAACTGCCCGCCCTCGCCGCCGACCGTGGCACGCTGCTGCGGCTGGCGCGGGCGCTGGGTTCGGCGCAAGCGCCGGTGGCTGACGCCGAGGCGATGACCTACACCCAATACAGCGCCTGGATTCACGACTTGCAGGCCGATGAAGACGCGGTACAAGGCCGGCAATACTGGGCCGGCCTGGCGCTGGGCGAGCACGCCGGCAGCGAGTTGCTGTACCGCGAAGCACGCAGCGATCAGGCCGATACGCCGCTGACCACGCGCTGCGCGCTCAACCCGGCGTTAAGCGCCGCGTTGCAAGCGCACAGCGCGCCCGCCGAACAACTGCTGATGGCCGCTTGGGGTGTGCTGTTACAGCGTTTGAGCGCGAGTGACAACCCGGCCCTGAGCCTGAACTGGGTGCATGACTGCCGTGACGACTATGAAGAACTCGCCGAGTGCTGGGGCTTGTTCGCCAAGGCCTTGCCATTGCCTTGGCAACCGGCACTCGAGCGCCCGTTCGGCCCGGCACTCGCGACTTTGCAAGCGCTCTGCGAGCAAGTCGGCGAATGGCAGGAATACTCGCCGCCTGCCACCCCCTCAGCCTATGGTTTTCAGTGGAGCGCGGCCCCCGATGTTGCTGCGGGCAGCCCATTCAACGTGCTGGAGGTAGACGCGATCCCCGCCGGCATCGAACTGCTGCTGGTCGCCGAAGCGCATGCGGCGGGCAGTTACCGCCTGACGCTGTGCCATCAGGCCAATCGTTACAGCGTGCAGGCCGCACAGACCTTGCTGGAACAACTGCAATCGCTGCTGCTCGACGCCCTCACCCACCCGGCCAAACCCTTGGCCGAGCTGTCGCTGCACGCGCCGGGCTTTGCGCAGGCGTTGGCGGCAAGGCATGCCAGCGTCGCACCGGCCTTTGTCAGTGTGCCTGCGCGCTTCAATGCGGGCGCTGCACGCTTTGCCGAACACCTGGCGTTGCGCGACCCCGGCCAGCACCTGAGTTACGCCGAACTGCACGCGCGCAGCAACCAGTTGGCGCATTACCTGCGCGCCCAAGGCATTGGCCGCGAAGACCGCGTGGCGCTGTACATGGACCGTTCGGCGCCGATGGTGCTGGCGATGCTCGCGGTGCTCAAGAGCGGCGCAGCGTTTGTGCCGCTGGACGTGCACCAGCCGGCGCAGCGTTGCCTGGCGATCCTGCAACAGGCGCAAGCGCGCTTTGTACTCACTGGCGCCGACGGCAATGCCCCGCTGCTGGCGTCGATGGGCAGCCTTGACCTGCGCGATAGCGCCGCGTGGCAACACACGCCGATGACCGACGTGAGCCACGAAATTCAACCGAATGACGCGGCCTACGTGCTGTTTACCTCGGGCAGCACCGGCGTGCCCAAGGGCGTGATCATCGAGCACGCGCAACTCGCCAGCTACGTCCACAGCGTGTCCGCACGCCTGCAACTGCAAGCCTTCGAGCGCAGCGCCGTGGTCACCTCGCTGGCCGCAGACCTGGGTTACACCCTGCTGTTCCCGGCACTGCTCAGCGGCGGCGAACTGCACCTGCTCGACAAACAAACTGCGATGGATGCCCAGGCGTGGGCCGCCTGGCAGTTGCGCTACCCGATTGATCACCTGAAAATCGTGCCGTCGCTGCTCGACGCCTGGCTGATCAGCGCGCAAAGCGCCGCGGTATTGCCACGCAAGCAACTGATTGTGGGCGGCGAAAGCTGCTCGCAGCGCTTGCTGCACTCGATCCGCCAGTTCGCACCGCAACTGAAGCTGTTCAACCACTACGGGCCGACGGAAACCACCGTCGGCGTAGCGATGCACACGCTCGACCCGGCCTGTGACTACCGTCGATTGCCGCTGAGCGATCGACTCGACGGCATGCGCCTGTACCTGCTGGATGAGCAACAGCAACTGGCGGCGCCGGGGCAACACGCTGAGCTGTATATCGCCGGCCCGCAATTGGCGCGTGGCTACCTCGATGCGCAACACAACGCCGAACGTTTTATCCAGCGCGACGGCGAACGCCTGTATCGCAGCGGCGACCGCGCGCGTTATCGGCACGACGCCAGCCTGGAAATCACCGGCCGCTCGGACCGCCAGGTCAAGGTGCGCGGGTTTCGCATCGAGCTCGACGAGATCCAGGCGCAGCTCGCCAGCCTGCCGGGCGTGGCGCAGGCGGCGGTGGAATGCTTGCCCAAAGGCGAGCTGGGCCAGCAATTGTTTGCCTTCTTGACCCTCGCGCCGGGGCATTCAGTGAGCGTGGCGCAACTGCACGGCCAGGCGCAGGACCGCTTGCCGGATTACATGCTGCCGAGCTTGCGCATCGTCGACGCCTTGCCGCTGATGGGCAACGGCAAACTCGACCGCAAGACCTTGCAGCAATGGGCCGACAAGGTCCTCGACAGCGTTGGCGGTGCCTTGCCGCGCACGCCATTGGAGGCGCTGCTGGCCGAGGTCTGGGCGCAGGTGCTGGGGCTGGAGCGGGTGGGTATCGAGGATGACTTTTTCGCGCTGGGCGGGCATTCGCTGGCGGCGGTAAGCCTGGCCAGCCGCTTGCAAAGCGTACTGTCGGCGCCGGTCACGGTGAACGCGGTGTTCAATGCGCCGAGTGTCGCGGCGTTTGCAGCGCTGGTGCAGTCCGAGTTCAAACTGTCGCCGCTGGTGCGGTTGTCGCCAGCGGACGGCGGCGCGAAGCTGTTCTGCTTCCACCCGTCCACCGGCCATGTACAGGATTACCGCACGCTGTTGCCGCATTTGCCGAACTGGCAATTGTGGGGCTTGCAGGCGGCGTATCTGGGCGATGACAGCGCACGCCTGGCCGACGGCGACATCGATAGCCTGGCTGCGCTGTACGTCGAACACCTGCGCCAACAACAGCCCATTGGGCCGTATCATCTGCTCGGGTTCTCGCTCGGTGGGCTGCTGGCGATCAGCGCCGCGGCGCAATTGGAGCGTTGCGGCGAACAGGTGGCGTTTCTCGGCATTCTTGACTCGCAATACCAGCGCGAGGCCGCGCAAGACAGCGTCGCGGCGCTGATTGCCTCGGCTGCGCAAGCGCTGACCGTGGACAGTCAGGCGCTGCTGCGCCAGTTGCCGGCAGCGGTATCCGCCGCGTTGAGCGCACACCTCGCTACACTGCCGGTCGCGCAGCGCCTGCCCGCGCTCGCGCAATGGGCACAGCAGCAGGGCTTGCAACTCGATGGCGACAGTTGGGAGCACCTGCACACGCGGCTGGGTTACCAACAGCATACGCAGCAGTTACTCGGCAGCTTCCAACCGCCACGGCTGAGTTGCCCGGTGCATGTGTGGTGGGCCGACGCCACGCTGGGCGAGACGGACTTTGCCGACCCGCAGTGGCAACAACTGAGCAGCGGGCCATTCGCGTGTGAAGTGGTGCAGGCGCAGCACTTGAACATTCTTGAGCACCCGGCGGTGCATGAACAATTGGCGGCCGCCCTTGCGGCGCTGGCAACAGATGGAGCGGTTTAATGGATTTGCTGATACTCATGGCCAAGCGCTCGTGGCGCGCGCTGTTGGTGGCGACGCTGACGGGCTTGGCCTGCGGGCTCGCGGCGGCAGGCTTGATCGCGATGATCAACCACAGCCTCACGGTGTTCGATCAACTGCGACCGATTGACGGCCTGTACTTTGGCGGCCTGGTGCTGTTGGTAGCGGTGTCGCGGATTATTTCCGACATCAGCCTGCTGCGCCTGGGCCAGGCGGCAGTCAACGATATGCGCCTGCACCTGAGCGCCAAGCTGATCGACACGCCCTATGCGCAGTTGCAGCGCCTGGGCAAACACCGGCTGCTGGCGATGTTGACCGACGACACGCAAACCATCAGCCAAGCGGTGGAGCTGGTGCCGATTCTGTTGGTAAATGGCGGAATCATCATTGCCTGCCTCGGCTACCTCGGCTGGCTCAGTTTGCCGTTGCTGGGCTTGACGGTGTTGCTGATCGTGCTCGGCAGCTTGAGTTTCAATTGGCCGCAACGCCGCGCGCTGACCTCGATCTCGCGTGCGCGCGAGCTGAAGGACCAGTTGTTCGAGCATTACCGCCTGCTCACCGATGGCAGTAAAGAACTGCAGCTCAACCACCCGCGTCGACAGCACTTTTTTACCCGCTTGTTGTTGCCGGTCAGCCAGCAATACCGCCGCGACTTTGTGCGCGGCATGAGCATTTATGCCGTGGTGCTCAACTGGGGCAATGCGGTGTTTTATATGCTGATCGGTGTGGTGCTGTTTGTCGCGCCGCACTTTATCGACCTGAGCGTCAGCCTGGTCACCGGTTACATCCTCACGATCCTGTACATGATCACGCCGCTGTCGGAACTGATGCACGCCCTGCCGACACTCGGCCGCGCCAGCGTCGCGCTGAACAAGGTGCGCAGCCTGGAAAGCGAAATGCACGGCGCCAGCGAAACCCTCGAAACCTTCGCGCCGACTCAGGTGCGCAGCCTGGTGTGCCGTGACGTCACCCACACCTACTACCGCGAACGCGAGGACGGGCATTTCACGCTGGGGCCGATCAATGTCACGTTGAATACCAGCGAAGTGGTGTTCATCACTGGCGGCAATGGCAGCGGCAAAACCACCTTGGCGCTGTTGCTGACGGGGCTATATCGCCCGGAAAGCGGTGACGTAATGCTCGACGAACAGGTCTCGTCAAGCAACGACAACCACCATTTCCGCCAGCATTTCTCGGCGATCTTCACCGACTTCTGCCTGTTCGAAAATCTGTTCGACGGTGACAACCCACAGTTGGTGCAGCAGGCGCAGGATTACCTGGTGCACTTGCAGTTGGACCACAAGGTGCAAATCGAAAAAGGCCGCCTGACCACGCTGGCCCTGTCGACCGGGCAACGCAAACGCCTGGCGCTGCTCAGTGCTTACCTGGATGACCGCCCGTGCTACCTGTTCGACGAGTGGGCGGCGGATCAGGACCCGGTGTTCAAGCACTTTTTCTACACGCGGATTCTTGCGGACCTGCGTGAGCGCGGCAAACTGGTGATCGTGATCTCCCACGACGATGCGTATTTCGGCCTGGCCGACCGGCTGCTGCGCATTGAACACGGACGGCTGAGCGAAGCACGCCTGAGCGCGCATGCCGAGGTTGAACTTCAGTCGTAAAGCGAATGCAGATAACTGACCTGCTCGGCGACGGGCAGGCGGTGCAGCTTGGGGCAGGATTCGCAGAGCACCAACGGCTCGCCTTCAACCAGCGGGTGCAGTTGATAGTGCAGGCAGCAATGCCGACGCAGCGGCAGGCGCGGGCAAATCTCGGGGGCCGGCGACGGCACCTGGCGTTGCAGGCCGCGCAATTTCAAGCGCCCGTCGTTGACGCTGACCGTTTCCAGCCACTGGTGCGCCTCGGCAAAGCCTTCGCGGCTCAAGTCGGGGTCAAGCCGGTCAAACGCGCCGTCCCAGATCGCCACAAAATTGCCCCACAGCACCTTCGGCGCCAAGCCACCCGCCACTGCCAGGCTGGCGAACAACGGCGCCAGGTGTTCATGCACCCAGCGCGACCAATACGCGGCGCGCTCCGCTGCGGTGATGGGCGGCAAGGCGCTGGAAAAATACAACGCCAACGGTTGGCCGGCATCCAGGCGCAACACCGCGTCATCGCCCCAAAAGTCGATTGCGCGCTGCCCGGTGAGCACGCAGGCCAGTGTTGCCGGCACCACGATGCTCATGTAGTTCATCGACCACTGCGACACCACGGCCGGCTGGTTGATGCCGGGGTAACGCAGGGCAAACTCGGCCAGCACCGCGTGCAACAACGCGGGGGCGGCGGCGCGGCTCAGTGGGATGAACGGCTGATCATTCGGTTCAAGCTGGATGACCCGTTGAATAGGCGGCCACGCCTGCTTGAGCCAGTCTGGAAATTCGATAACGCGGCTCCTGTGGCTTTCCCTTATGAATGCAAGCGATTAGCATTGGCAGATCCTATCCTCCCTCCCCTGCAAACTCAACGTCGCCAACGACCGGACCTCTTCAGCCCTCATGCATACACTTCGTAATTTCTGGCGCCTGGCACGGCCATTCTGGACCTCCGAGCAGAAATACCCGGCCTTGCTGTTGCTGTTGGCCACCGTGCTGATGAACCTGTGCCTGGTGGGCGTGAATATCCTCAACAACTTCTGGAACCTGCATTTTTATAACGCACTGCAAGAGAAGGACTACCCGGGCTTTTTGGTGGGCGGGCTGCAATTCATTCTGCTGCAAGTTGGGCTCGCGGCGTTTACCGTCGGCGCGTTTCACTTTCAGCAAAAACTCACCTTGCTGTGGCGGCGCTGGTCCACGCGCAACATGCTCGATCAGTGGCTGGACAATCAGCGCTACCAGAAGCTGAAACTGACCGAGACCGATGTCGACAACCCTGACCAGCGCATCGCTGAAGACATCGACCTGTTTATCATCAAGTCGCTCAAGCTGAGCCTTGGGTTGCTGACGGCAGTGGTGTCACTGTTCTCGTTCCTGAACATCCTGTGGCAGGCCTCGGGCTTGATCAGCATTCCGTTGGGCGATCAAAGCGTGGTCATCCCGGGGCTGTTGGTGTGGGTGGCGCTGGTGTATGCGCTGCTGGGCACCGGTTTCGCGTTCTGGCTCGGCCGCGCCCTGCCCCATCTGAACTTCATGCAGCAACGCCGCGAGGCGGATTTTCGTTTCTCGTTGATGCGCCTGCGCGAAAACGCCGACTCGGTTGCCCAGTACCGTGGCGAAGCCGTGGAAAATCAGCGGTTCAACCAACGCCTCGAAGCCGCGCTGCAAAACTTTTGGGTACTGGTGAAAAAGCAAAAGCTGATCATGGGCTACTCGACCTTCTACCTGCGCAGCGCCACAGTGATTCCGATGTTTATCATGGCGCCGCAGTTCTTCGCCGGGGCCTTTACCCTCGGGCGCCTCACGCAGATCAGCGCGGCGTTTGGCGAAGTGCATTCGGCCGTGGCCTACCTGGTTGGCGTGTTTCCAGAGCTGGCCGAGTGGAAATCGGTGATCGACCGGCTGGACGGCTTCCAGAAGCGCCTGGATAACGTCAAGGTCAACTCCGACGTAGTGCTGACGCAACAGCGCGACGGTTTGCTGATTCGCAACCTGGACATCTGGCTGCCGGATGGCCGACGCCTGTTTACCGGCTTTAACCTCGCGCTCAAGCCCGGCGACAGCCTGCTGATCAGGGCGCCGTCGGGGTACGGAAAATCCACGCTGATTCGCGCCGTCTCCGGGCTTTGGCACCACGCGTCAGGCACGGTTGCCTATGACCGTGAGCGTACGCTGACGCTCTCGCAAAAAACCTACCTGCCCCTCGGCAGCCTGCGCGAAACGCTCTGGTACCCGAACCCCGCGCCTGCCGCAGAGGACGCCCTGTTGCAGCAGCTGATGCAGCAAGTCGGCCTCGAACACCTGTGCCCGCAACTCGCCCAAGAGCGCGACTGGGCACAAACCCTGAGCATCGGCGAACAACAGCGCTGCGCCTTCGTGCGCGCGCTCCTGGCCCGCCCTGCGGTGCTGTTCCTCGACGAAAGCACCTCGGCAATGGACGCCGCCAACGAAGCGCGGTGTTATCAGTTGCTCAAGGAAATGCTTCCGGAAACGATCCTGATCAGCGTTGGACACACTGTCTCGCTGGAGGGTTTTCATCAGCAGGTGCTGGAGTTGCAGGGTGAGGTGAAATGGGTGCGTCGTGAGGTGAGGCAACCGGTTTAAGCGGCAGATCAATTTGCTCTAACAGACGCATTGACGACCGTGAGCGCGCGCCATTAATGGGCAATTCATGTCCACCACGATCGCCTGCCTTGACTGATTCAAGCGCGGGCAATGCGTACAATAACGAATCCAAGGCGGTATTCTCCGGTAGGTGGCGCCGGGATGACTTGCACCACCACCAGAACGAAGCCACATCAACACATTTGCAACCCGCGTAAGGTGGCCATATGCATGGGCGTTACTTTCAGAGCCATGGTGAGGGGCAGTGGCTATAACTTCAGTAGAAACATGACGCGGCCACACTAACCAGCTGGTTGCGTAGTTACGCCCCGTGCCTAACGGAGAGTCACCCGTAAATACAATGCTGTAAGGAAACAACCCATCGTAAGAGGGCGATAAAAACACTAGGCACTCTCTGTTATAAGCCGTCAAGTAAAGATAGAACGCACTGTTAGTCGGAACCGGAGGCATTCGAAGTTCCACAGCGTTGAGCGGGATCAGCAAATCAGGCTCGCCTCCTGCGCAGTAGCCTTTCTTTTTGAATTCGGAGAAATCGAACCAACGTACGCAGACATTATGCCGGATGGCCTGCAGCGCAATTTTTCTAATCCGGTCGGCAGTCTTGATCATGGCTATCCAAGCCGAAGCCACTTGATAGGTGATCTTTCCTCTACGAGCGCGATACCTGATCCTGTTCTCAGCATTGCGAAACACTCTCGCCGCCGCAGCGCCCTGTTTGACTTCCGCAGCAGCTGCCCATTCCTTGAGCCAGCCCAAACCATCATTGTCCTCGTCAGGACTTTCAGAATATTTATATGCTCGCCAATACTCTCTTTCATGGCCTGTTTGCTCATAAACAGGCTCGGGCATAAAATCGCCGTGATTGTCCAAATCTCGAGATACGTCCCCTCTGAATGACTCGGCTTCTTCTACCAAACGCTCCATAGCCTGCTCTGGATGGGGCAGTAAAACAGGCAGCGAATGCAGCCACTCGCCTGGCAGCCAGAACTCTCGCACCGTGACATTGGAAGTATCAAGGATATCTACCAGGCCACCCGCATGGTCAGCGTCGGCATGCGTGCACACCACGATGTCCAAGTCGTCGACATAAAAGTTCGCCAGTTCTGCAGCAAGACGCGCACTTGTTGTGCCGCCATCGACCAGTACCGTGCGACCAGCACGCTGCAACAAAAATGCATCTCCGTTTACAGGTAATGCGACTAGGTTATTCATTGCGTCAGCGCGCTCCGGTTGTCCTGAAAGACCTCTTTCTCATGGTATTTGAGGTAAGCGACAAGCTCCTTAGGTACAAAACGCAGCGGTTTGGGTAACCCCAGCGCCTGCCGATGCCGTTGATCCAGGCGCTTCGATATCTGCATCTGGCCCGCGCTATCAAACGCAATGAGCCCTTTGTCGAACAACGCATCTAAATTCGCCGACAGTAGAAGACCGTTATGCCGGTCCAGGCGTTGCTTGGGATTGGACTTGATCCAGGGTTTTACATGAGACGCACGAAGAATCTGCCTGCACGCCAAACCCGTCACCGAGCAAGCTCCACCCCAAATCTGCATCAGGTCCTCACGAAACTTGCCCTGGCCACGGCGCGCGTTAACCCGAGTCAGTACCTGCGTGACAGGTTCATTGCCGCTGGCCATGTCCTCGGCCGGCAATGGCTCGGAAGGCGCAGATTGAATAGCGTCAATCAGGCGATCCCATTTTTCGTTGCGCTGCGCCGCCGGTATAGCATCCAGAATTCGACCTACCGTCGGTAGGTCCAAATCGGTGTACGTACTGTACATCCCAAGTAGCCTCTGCTTTCCCGTGATCGTGCGTGGGTCTAAGGTGATCGGTGTGTCAAACCACCAAAAAAACTCCTCGGGACAGATCCAGTTTGGAATCCAGTTCAGGTCTTTTTCCCACGCTTTCAAAAACTTCTTTTGGTCGCCTCCAAACCGCTGTCGGACATTTTCAACACCCCACACTTCGTCCCAAAGATCGTTCAACGATAACTCGCGAGCGATGGCTTCCCGTTGTACTTTATGGTGTTGTTCTAACAGACCGATTGCATTCCCTGCGATGCCGACCAACTGCTGAATACCATCGTGAGAGGCGGTCAAGAATACAAATGTCTGCCCGGCATTTTCGTCAATGGGCGCCGCGCCGACCCTCTCAGTGTGAAACACTCGAAAACGACTATCGCCGCGCGACAGTAACATGTTGGGCGAGTTGTTCCATTCTTCATGCCCATAACCGTTTGCTTCAGGGAAACCGCTAGTCCCAAGTACCCCCGAAGGTGCCAGGTACTGGTTAGTGTTCCAAAAAATAGGTTTCTGAATAAACAGGGCCATTGGTTTTTCGTCCTTGATTAATCTCTGTGGTGCAGTCATTCGGAGGTACCAGGCCCTCATCGAACCTACCTAGAGGCCTGATGAGTGATCGGGCTGATCTCTTTCCAGGCCAATCCTAGAGCAAAATACAGGCAAAATGCCACCACCCAATAACGGTACGGACTACTCCCCTCAGCGCGCACACCGCGGAATCCGCAACCCCAAGCTCTCCCGCAGCGTCGTACCTTCATACGCCGTGCGATAAACACCACGTGCTTGCAACAACGGTATGACTTCCTGGGTAAAGCGCGTGAATTGCTCCGGGTGCCCGATGTAGAGATTAAAACCATCCACGGCGCGTGCTTCGAACCACGCGGCGATCTTTTGTGCGACGGTCTCAGCCGTGCCTACGAAAGCGCCGGGGCGCAGTTGTCGACCGAACGCTATGGCTTGGCGCAAGGTGAAGCCTTGCTCGCGGGCCTGGTCTGCAATGCGTTTGGCGGCGGTGAAAAAGCTGCTGCGTGCGGCCTCCAGGCTCTGCTGCGGAAACGGCGCATCGAGGTCATATTGGCTGAAATCATGCCAGCCGAAATTACGCCCGAATTCTTTCAGCGCAAGCTCAAAACTATGGTCGGCCTGATGGTAGTGCTGTTCGATTTCACGTGCGTGCTCGTCGGTGTCGCCGACGTAGATTTCGGCCCCCGGCATTATCAGTAATTGCTCTGGGTCGCGACCGTGCTGCGCCGCCCTGGCCTTTATGTCGCGGTAAAAAGCCTGGCCCTGCTCGATGCTGGCTGCATGGGTAAAAATGACATCGGCCGTCGCGGCGCCGAGGTCGCGGCCTTGTGCCGAATCGCCGGCCTGGAATATCACTGGCTGGCCTTGCGGCGAGCGTTGGATATTCAGCGGGCCGACCACCGAAAAGTGCTCGCCCTTGTGGTTCAGGCTGTGCAGTTTGCGTGGGTCGAGAAACTCGCCGGTGGCTCTGTCACGCACAAACGCATCGTCCTCGTAAGAGTTCCACAGCCCCTGCACCACCTGGACGTGTTCGGCCGCCCGGCCATAGCGGGTGTCGTAATCATAATGTTCGTCGCGGCTGTAATTACCGGCAGTGCCAGCGTCGCCGCTGGTCACCACGTTCCAGCCGGCGCGGCCTTTGCTGATCAGGTCGAGTGAGGCCAGGCGCCGCGCGACGTTGTACGGCGAGTTGTACGAAGTGGTCAGCGTGCCGACCAAGCCGATATGCCGCGTGCTGACGGCAAGCGCCGAGAGCAGCGTCAGCGGCTCCAGGCGATTCAGATAATGAGAGGGCGACCCCTCGGTGATGAACTGGCTGTCGACGATAAACATCAAGTCGAGCAGTGCCGCCTCGGCCTGGCGCGCGATGTCGATGTACCAGTCGACGTTTACGCTGGCGTCGGCAGGCAGTTGAGGATCCAGCCACAGGTTGTGGCGGCCTGGCCCACCACAGCCCATGGTCAAGGCGCCCAGTTTGAGCTGTCTTTTGGTCATATCGAACTATTCCTTCAAGCGTTCAGGGCTGAGTGGTGGCGACGGCGGGCTGCAATGCGGCCGCGAATGACAGGTCGAACAGGCTGGCTGCCGGGTACGATTTGACCAGGCCCTGGCCTGCGAAAAAGTCCACGGTCTTTTGCGCTTCGACGGGCGACTGCGCCGTGAGTGGCTCGACCGTGGTGCGCGCTCTGGCAAACCAGGCGCGTGCGATGTTTGCATCGGCGCGGGTGCGTTTGGCCCAGGCGTCTGCATAAGCGTCGGTGTTGGCGGGGCTTTGACGTGTCCAGTCACGGGCTTTTTTCAGGCGCTGGAGGAAGTCACTGATTTGCGCGCGCTTGGTATCCACAGCTTTCGCGTTGGCGGCAATAAAACTTTGAGCGGGGATCAACCCGTCGGCGGTTGCCAGCACCCGTGCACCTTGGCGCTCAAGCTGCGTCACGTAGGGCTCCC
This sequence comes from Pseudomonas kitaguniensis, assembly GCF_049199985.1. Lineage (NCBI taxonomy): Bacteria > Pseudomonadati > Pseudomonadota > Gammaproteobacteria > Pseudomonadales > Pseudomonadaceae > Pseudomonas > Pseudomonas kitaguniensis. The sequence continues at coordinate 8,020 of NZ_JBLZPT010000024.1, read as the reverse complement.
ACGTGGCGATGACGTCAACCGAGCCGCCCTCAAGCGCATGTGATGCGTCCAGCGCGCTCAGGTAGCGCAACGTCAGCGAGTCGCGTGGCACACCGGCTTTGTCCAGCGCGGTGAGCAGCAGTTGCTGGCTCCAGGAGCCTTTCCAGACGGCCGCGCGTTTGCCTGCAAGGTCTGCGAGGCTGTGGATCGACGAGTCTTTTTTGACCAGAATGGCCACGCCGTCAAGGTTTTGCCGACTGACTGCAATCACCTTGATCGGCGCGCCCAAAGCGCCCAGGAACAGCACGGGCGCGTCACCCAGCAAGCCAATATCCAGGCTGTTGGCGTTGAGCGCTTCGGCGACCGGCGACCCCGCTGTAAATTGCTTCCATTCAAGCTGATAGGGCAAATCGTCGAGCACGCCCGCCGCTTCCATCACCGCTTGAGCGTTGTAACTTTGGTCACCGACCACCAGCGTTTGCGCGTTCGCGGTCAGGCACAGGAATGCGGCGGCCATGGCCGCCGCGAGTTTTGTCAGGTAACGCACGTTCGTCTCCAGATGCCCTCTCGGGCATTTCAAGTCGATCCGCGCGCACGGTCTCGGCATTCTGTGTAGGGGTGCACACGATGAAGGCCTGAGCGCCGCCTGTAAAATACTGATAACGCATAACGTAATTCACAAAAAATGCAATAAATGCATTCGTTTACTGGCCTAGTGTCGCCTCTGGTCGTCGCCCCTCAACTGAACCGAATATCCAACGCGCGCAAATACGTTTGCAGCCCCGCGTCCTGGATCGGGATCAGGAACGCCTCCTTGTCGGACTCATTGAAGTGCGCGTGCCAGTAGCCCGGTGGCGTCACGAACGCGAGGCCGGGCGACCAGTCGACGCGTACCGGGTTGTGAATCTGCCCTTGCGCGTCCAGCTCGGTGCCCACCAGCGAATAACAGCCCGTGGGGCAGTCGATGATGAAGTCGAGTGCTATCGATTGGTGGCGGTGGGGCTTTTGGATCGAGCCGGCGGGCAGGATTCCGTACATGGCCCACAGCACATGCGTCACGGTTCGAGTCTGCGGGAAGTTGCGATTGCCCAGCAAAATACTGATACGGCTGCGGTCCTGAGCACGCGGGTCGTCTGCCGCTTCGCGCAGTTTCAAGTTAGCCAGCGCTGCGGGATACAGCGTCGGCAAGAAGCGGTCGGTGCTGCGCGTCACGCCCAGGTAGCGCAACAGCGGTTCATCGTGCACGTAGTAAAGACGCGCATCCTGGGTGGCGCGAAAGCGCGCTTGCAGCAGGCCAGGCAGCGCGATAAAACAGCCGGCGGACCATTCAATGGCGTGCTCGCCCTGCACCACTGTGCCCGCGCCTGCTATCACATAAAACACTTGTGAAGTGGCATTCGGGTGCAGGTTCAGCGCTTCACCGGCGTTCAGCCGAATGAAATTGGCGCACAGCCCAGGCCCGGTCGCCGGGCCTTCGCAGCCCAGCTCAGCGCTGAGGTCAAGCGGCACGACCCGTGAGGGGCCGCTGTCATACAGCGACGCCGGGAAGCTGTGGTAAGGAATCCGGCTGATCAGATTAGCGCTGATCGGGTTGGCCGCTTTGCTGTACTCAAAGTACTCGGCATCGACTAAGGGGTTTGACACATCGTCGGGCAGGTCGGGCTTGAATTCGCGGTTCATTATGCTCACCTTTATTGTCTGGCGTTCACGGCCACCCGGTGAATCAACGGGGCGGTAGAACCACTATAGGCGCTCCGTCTGTGCATTTGGCGCGCCGCTCATGCTCAAACGTCATAATCCCCTGTTCGTCTGCGTGGTAATCTCGCGCCACCATGAATAGACATTGATCGTCACTCGACGATGACCAGAGCCAGGAAAGAACATGCCAAAAATTTCTCACTCAGCGCTGCGCCGCCAATTCCGTGAACTGTTTGCAAAGCAAATCTGCGTTGAAACCGCTTCCGTCTTCGACCCCATGTCTGCGCGCATCGCCGCCGACCTGGGTTTTGAAGTGGGCATTCTGGGTGGCTCAGTCGCTTCGTTGCAGGTACTCGCGGCACCCGATTTTGCGCTGATTACACTGAGTGAGTTCGTTGAGCAGGCGACCCGGATCGGCCGTGTGGCCCAGTTGCCGTTCATCGCCGACGCCGACCACGGCTACGGTAATGCGCTGAATGTGATGCGCACCGTCGAAGAACTTGAGCGTGCAGGCGTTGCGGCGCTCACCATCGAAGACACGCTGTTGCCCGCGCAATTCGGGCGCAAGTCCACCGACCTGATTACGGTCGAGGAAGGCATCGGCAAGGTCAAGGCGGCGCTTGAAGCGCGCGTCGACCCGGAACTGTCGATCATCGCCCGCACGAATGCCGGCGTGTTGCCGACCGAAGACGTGATCGCGCGCACCAAAGCTTATGAAAAGGCCGGCGCGGACGGTATCTGCATGGTCGGCGTGAAAGACTTCGAGCACCTTGAGCAGATCGCGCAAAACCTCAGCGTGCCACTGATGCTGGTGACCTACGGCAACCCCAAGCTCAATGACAGTGAGCGCCTGGCCGCGCTGGGCGTGCGCATTGTGGTCGCTGGCCACGGCGCCTACTTTGCGTCGATCAAGGCGACTTACGACAGCCTGCGTGCCCAACGCAAGTTGACCCACAGCACCTCCAACCTCAGCGCTACCGAGTTGACGCACACCTACACGCTGCCGGAAAGCTACGTGGCCTGGGCTGAAGAATTCATGGATGTGAACGAGTAAATCTGCCCCACACCGGCGGAGAGTCGCCCGACTGTCCGCCGCCCCTTCGATCTATGCATATGCTCTAACGATATTTAAACAATATTTGTTATATCTATAGAGTCATCCCCCAACACTTGGCAAAGCCTGTCGCGCCTGATTTCAGTCGCCGTGACCGCGCGCTGTCGCCAGCAAATCCCCCGATTCCACTTCCTCGTCGAGTTCATCATGAAAGGCATCAACCTTCGCTCGCTGTCCGCCACCCTGGGGTGCGCCGCGCTGCTGAGCGCCCTGTTTGCGTCATCAGCCATGGCCGGTTTGCTCGAGAAAGGCCGCACCAACGGGCTGGTTGCCGGCATCGCCAATGAACAGCCTTACGCCTATATCGGCACCGATGGAAAAATCACCGGGGCGAATGTCGAGGTGCTTGAGGCCATCCTCAAATCCTTGGGCATCACCCGCATTGAAACCCCGATCACCGATTTCGGTTCTTTAGTGCCGGGGCTCGCGGCGGGGCGTTTCGACCTGATTGGCGCAGGGCTCTTTATCAATGCCAGCCGCTGCAAAGTGATTGGCTACTCCAACCCCGTCACCCGTTCCGGCGGTGCCTTTATCGTCAAGGCGGGTAACCCGCTGAAGCTGCACAGCCTGCAGGACGTTGCCGCGAACCCCAAGGCGCGGCTGGCCACGCAGACCGGCTCCAACCAGGTGCAGGAAGCCCGAGACACGAAGATTGCCGCGAGCAATGTGGTGCTGTTCGACAAAGACACCGAAGCGCTTGCCGCGCTTGAAGCCGACCGCGTTGACGTGGTGTATTTCCCGGATGCCGAGATCATCAGCCTGGTCAAAAAAGCCAACAGCCAGGCCATCGAGCGCGCCCTGCCCTTTGAGCAAATCCCTGATGCGCACGGCCAACCGTCGTGGAATTACCACGCCTATGGCCTGCCGAAAAACGACCCTGAGTTCACTCAAGCGTTTAACGAGCAACTGGCAAAAATGCGCGCGTCCGGTGAGTTGCTGAAGATCCTGCAAAAATACGGCTACAGCGAAAATGAATTGCCGGAAGCAGGTGTGACTGCCGCACAACGCTGCGCGCTCTGAGGCGTCATGTCGATTGAACCGTCAACGCTGGACACCGCAGCGTTTATTGCGCGCCAGTTAGCCCAAGGCGCGCTGACCACCGTGCACATCACCGTGCTGGCAGAGGTGCTGGTGCTGGTGTTGTCCCTGGTGATTGCGCTGATGCGGTTGTCACCCTCCCGCGCGCTGCGCTGGATCGCCACGGTGTACGTCGAAGTGCTGCGCGGTATCTCGGCGCTGGTGCTGCTGTTTTACCTGTTTTTTATCTTGCCGTTGTTCGGCATCCGCCTGTCGCCGATGACCACCGGCGTACTTGGCCTGGGCCTGACATTTTCGGCGTATGGTTCAGAGATCGTGCGTTCGGCGCTGATCAACGTCAGTCGCGGCCAGCACGACGCCCTGCGTGCGCTGGACTTTGCGCCAGTGACTGCCTTTCGCCGCATCCTGTTGCCCCAAGCCTTGCCGTTCATGCTGCCGCCGCTGGGTAACCAGTGCGTGGAGCTGCTGAAAACCACCTCGCTGGTGTCGCTGATCACCTTGAGTGATTTGACCTTTTCCGGCGGCCAATTGGTGACCACCTTGGGGCAGCAAACGCTGATCTGGAGCCTCGTGCTGGTGTGTTATTTCGTCATGGCGTGGCCGTTGAGCTGGCTGGTCAGGCGCTATGAACGACGCGTAACCGCATGGCGACAGGACCGCAGCGCATGAATTTCGACTACGCGTTTGCCTGGTCGATTGTTCCCGACCTGTTGCTCGGCTTGCTGGTGACCCTGCAAGTAGTGGTGTTGGGTTTTCTGCTTGCGGTGTTGTTGGGGTTGGCGCTGGCCATTGCGCAACGCTCGCGTGTTGGCGTGCTTCACGCGCTGAGCCGCGGCTACCTGAGTTTCTTTCGCAACACGCCATTGATGGTGCAGTTGTATGTGCTGTTTTTCGCCTTCCCGCTGATTGGCATCACCCTGCCCGCGATCTCGACCGGCGTTATCGGGTTGGGGCTTTATTACGGCGCCTACATTGCCGAAGCCTACCGCGGCGCCATCGAGGGCGTGCCAGCCGGTCAATGGGAGGCCGCCAAGGCGCTGGACCTGGATACCGCCACCACATGGCGGCGGGTGGTGTTGCCACAAGCACTTAAACCGATGCTGCCGATTCTGGGTAACTACCTGATCGGCATGTTCAAGGAAACCCCGCTGCTGGCGGTGATCACCATTCCGGAACTGTTCCAGGCGGCCAAGCAGATCGCAGGCATGACCTACCGTTACAACGAACCCTACACGGTCATGGCTTTGATGTTCCTGGCGATCAGCGTGCCGACCTCCCTGTTCTTCCGCTACCTTGAAAGGCGCAGCCATGACTGATCTCGCCCACCCTCACCGCCTGGCGCCGGCGCAGATTCAGCTCACGCAAGTGGTCAAAGACTTTGGCAAAACGCGGGTCATCGACCACCTCGACCTGAGCATTGCGCAAGGCCAAAAGGTCGCCTTGATCGGCCCCAGTGGTTCCGGTAAATCCACGGTACTGCGCTTGATCAAGGGGCTGGAAACCTACCAACACGGCCGTATCGAAGTGGCTGGTGCGCCGGTGCCCGCAAAGCCTGCCGGCTGGCGTTGGCCCGGCGCCAAAAGAGCACCGGTGGTGCATCGCGTAGGCATGGTGTTCCAGCAGTTCAACCTGTTTCCGCACCTGACAGTTCAGCAAAATATCACCGAAGCGCCATTGCGCGTATTGAAGCTCAGCCGTGACGAGGCCGCTGCCCGCGCAGAGCAATACTTGGGCCTGGTCGGTTTGAGCCACAAGGCCGACGCGTACCCGAGCCAGCTTTCTGGTGGGCAACAACAGCGCGTGGCGATTGCCCGCGCATTGGCGATGCGGCCGCAGGTGATGCTGTTCGACGAAGTCACCTCGGCCCTCGACCCGGAATTGGTCGGCGAAGTGTTGGCGGTGATACGCGCGATTGCTCACGAGCAGCAGATGACCATGCTCTTGGTGACGCATGAAATGAAGTTCGCCCAGGACATCGCTGATCGGGTGTTGTTTATGGAGGCCGGCAAAATCGTCGCGGATGGCTCACCGCAGCAGATCCTGGTCAACCCCGACAACCCGCGCACGCGACGCTTCCTCAATCTGGTTGAGCAGCGTTAATCGCGCGCGCAGTTAATGGGCCGGTTCTACCCTACCCAGCCGACAGCGCTTTTGGGAATCACCTCCGACTCATCCAGTTTGGAGGCAAACATGCTCACCGCTTCGACGGCATCGCTGGTGCTGGTGCGGATTTGCAAGATAACCGAGCCCGCTTGGTCGGCCAGGCTGACGCCGCGCTGCGCGCCTTCCTGGGTGGCGTTCATGCTGGTCACGGCGTCACGGGTTTCCGAGAGGATCATGCCGATCATCTCGGCAATTTCTGCCGTGGAGCGGCTGGTGCGCCCGGCCAGTTGCCTGACCTCATCCGCCACCACCGCGAAACCACGGCCCTGATCACCCGCGCGTGCAGCCTCGATGGCGGCGTTTAGCGCGAGCAAGTTGGTTTGGTCGGCGATGCCGCGAATGGTGTTGACGATGGCGGTAATTTGCTCGGAGCGTTCGCCCAACTGGCCCACCAGCTTGGCCGAGGTGCCGATGTTATCGGCGATGCGGCGCATTTCACTGGCGGTGTCCTGGATCACCTGTGTGCCGTGTTCGGCGAACCGCTCGGTTTCCGAGGAAATATGGTACGCCCGAGAGGCACCGCGCGAATCTTCCTCGAACTTCTCGACGCGCTCGGTGATGTCGCTGGCGAACTTAACGATTTTCACCAGCTTGCCTTCACCGTCGTACACCGGGTTGTAACTGGCCTCCAGCCACGTGACCCGGCCATGCTTGCCGAGGCGTTTGAATTGCCCGGTAAAAAACTCACCGTTGTTCAAGCGTCGCCAAAAATCGGCGTACTCGCTGCTGTTGATCAAGCTGGGTTCGCAAAACAGACGATGGTGCTTGCCTTTGATTTCCGCCAACGCGTAACCCATCACCTGCAAAAAGTTCGGGTTGGCGTCCAATACCTGGCCGTTCAGGTCAAACTCGATCACCGCCATGGCGCGATCCAATGCCGTCAGTTTGCTGCGAGTGACGGCTTCCTGTTCGACCTTGTCGGTCACGTCCAACGCGTACTTGACCACTTTCATGGCTTGCCCGCGCTCATCCAGCACCGGGTTGTAGCTGGCCTCCAACCACACCGTGCGGCCGCTGCTGTGCACACGTTTGAACGTGCCGGAAGCAAACTTCCCGGCTTTGAGTTCGCGCCAGAACTCGGTATAGGCAGGGCTGTTGGTCAGCGCCGGCAAGCAAAAGTCACGGTGCGACTTGCTGGCCAATTGATCGGCGGTGTAACCCATCGTCCTCATAAAGTTATCGTTGGCGCGTAACACCTTGCCGTTAAGGTCAAATTCGACCACGGCCATGGAGCGCTCGAGTGCAGCAATCAGTCCTTTGTACTCGGTAACGTCGGCCCTCCTGGCCGCCAGTTCTGTTTTGAGTTTTTTGTTGAACATGACGTAGCCTCTGCCGTGCGGAAAATCCAGGTGTTCCAGTTGGCTATCGACCCGTAAAGACGCGACTTGATGGGTAAAAAATAATTATTAATTGACGTCAAATATTCGCTGGCTACCCAGCGTTGCAACCCCGCAAACGTAAGGTTGTACGCGGCGTCTGTGGTTAAATTGGCACTCTTTTTTCCGCCAGGAATACAACATGGCCAACCACGACCTGAGCTACACTCCCGACCCCGATGCCGACTCGATTTCCTCCGACGTTATTGGCTTCAACGGGATTCTGGTGTCTACCCAGATCCCGACCCGCGCCGATGGCAGCCTGGAGCTTGGCGATATAACGCTGCAAAGCGAATGCACCCTGCAAGCCCTGAAGGTTGCGTTGGAAAAAGCCGGCAGCTCGATGGACCGCGTGATGCACCTGACCATCTACCTCACCGACATGGCCGACCGCGCTGCGTTTAACGCGGTCTACAAACGCTATTTCGCCACGCCATGGCCGGTTCGCGCCGCGGTAGGCGTCGCCGCCCTGGCCGTTGACGGCATGCGCGTGGAAGTCACCGCGATGGCCGCCAAGGCCTGAATTGTGGGAGATTCTATGGTTTTGGGGAAGCCTCCAAAACCGCTTTCGACTGGTATTCGCTCAGGTTTTTCATGAGAGAAAACGCGATGCGAGCCAGCTTGCGGGCGATGATGACCAGGGCCTGAGTCG
>NZ_JBLZPT010000023.1:0-93477 GCF_049199985.1 Pseudomonas kitaguniensis | reverse complement strand
CGATTGCGGTGTGTCAGGTAAGTATTTTTCAACTGACACACCGCAATCGCGAGCAAGCCCGCTCCCACAATTAATGTGGTCAGCCGCGCGTCCGCGCCGTGATCCACGTTTGGCTATAAGCCAGCACCTGAGCCGCCATCGCCACGGGGAAGTGAATAAACCCATGCGCAGACTCCGGCAACAGGTGCGCTTCCACCTGCGCAACGGCGCCCCATCGCTCGGCGATCAGCAGCGTGTCATCCTTTAGCGGGTCCAACTCGCCCACAAACATCAGTGCCGGCGGCAGCCCGGTAAAGTCGCCATACAACGGTGACAACGGCGGCTGGCGACGCGCTTCATCAGTCAACCCCGGCGTCAGCAGGCGCAGCGCCTGGACCATGCCGGGGCCGTCCAGCACCAACGTGTGCGGCCCGGCTGCGCGTACGCTTGGGGTACCGCTCAAGTCGTAAACACCGTAATACAACACCGCGCCGCTGACCCGTTTGAGCAAGTCCGGCCATTGCTTGAGCGCCAGCAACGTCGCCGCCGCCAAGTGCCCGCCGGCCGACTCACCGACGACGATCACCGGCAGGCCGGCAAACTCATCGCTACCGAGCAGCCAACGTGCGGCAGCCAGGCAGTCTTCCATCAGCCCTTCAACCGGCGTGTTAACCGCTAGACGATAATCCACCGACACCACCGCCACGTCGCACGCGTTGAGCATGCCAAGGTTGAGGTCATCGTCCATCTGCGCATTGCCGATCACCCAGCCGCCGCCGTGAATGTCGAGCACCACACCTTTGGCCTTACCCTGCGGCCGCAGAATGCGCACCGGCACTTGAACGCCACCCACACCGACCCGGCGGGTTTGCGCAGCAGGCGCCTTCTTGAGCGTTTGACTGGCCCGCAACAGCGCCTGAATCAAGCGTGGCGTGACACGATTACGGATTTTAAAGCGCGGCAACCACGCGAGTTTTTTATTCAATTGCCGCATCTGCGCCAGTTCTGGCTCACTGGCAGGCCACCGTGTGTAAGCCATCAGCGGTTATTGCGCAGGATCGAGAAATTCAACGCCGCCGCCACACACAGCCACGCCAGGTAGGGGAACAGAATCAACCCGGTAATCAGGTCCAGGCGCACGGCCAATACCACCATGGCCGCGACGGTGAGCCACAGCAGCAGAATAATCACCATGCCGGCGAGCACGTGATGCGCGCCAAAAAACACCGGTGTCCACAGGGTGTTCAGGGCGATTTGCGCCGCCCACAAAGCCATTACCGTTTGGCTGCCCGGGATCAGGCTCAAGCGGTAGCCGGCCCACGCGAGCAGCAGGTAGATGATCGACCAGGCGACCGGGAACAACCAATTAGGCGGCGTAAAGCTCGGTTTGATCAGCGCTTCATACCAAGCGCCGGGCTTGAATATGATGCCGGTGCTGGCGGCGGCGGCGCAGGCGAGCAGGAAGATAAAGAAGGTCATGGCGGGTCCTTGGCGGTTCGTTTGAAGCTTGGACGTGCAACAGGCAGGCAAAAGTTCACGCAAAACGTCGACGATTAATCCGGCGGCACAATCCTCAGCCACGGCCAGCGCGCCTGATAGCTGCGCGCCTTCTGATCAAACAACGCAGGCTCGCGGTGGTTGGGGTTAATGCGCAGCAGGCCTTGGTCCACATCGTCCAAACCAAACGGCGCGTAGACCTCGCCCGTTGCAACCTCCAACCCAATGCACGTACCGGCCACCAAATAACGGTCAACCCCCTGTTTAGCCGAGTGCAGTTGGGCGTAAGGCCGACCGAAGCGCTCAGCGTACCAAAGATGAACACGCGCCTGATTCTTGACCTCAACGTTGACGCCCAAATCTTGAAACAGCCGGTCGGCCGCGCGGATCACCGTGTCTTCAGCTTCCCAGGACAGGTCGGTGTCGAAGTAAAAAACGTCGTAGTCCTTCACGCCCTGAGCGGCGGGCAGATTCGATTGGTGGTTCCACACCGCCTGGAACAGACAGCCCGCCGTCAGCATGCACTGGTCCACACCGAGGTCCGGCAGACGCGCGATAATTTCAGCGTTGACGGGGTTGGCCATGGCCAGTTCAAGCAGGGTTTTGACGGTCAATGTCATTGGCACGCCTTCGATACTGTGGTGAGCGGGCTTACTGTGGCGAGCGGGCTTGCTCGCGTTGGGCTGCGCAGCGGCCCCAAAACCTGCACACACGATGCACCAGACAAACCAGAACCCACAAGCCCCGTGCATTAAGCACACAGCACCTTGCTCCATTGCCTACGCGTACGTCAGAATCCGCCGACTTGTGCGCCAAGGTGCCCGTCTCTAAGGTTGCTCGGTCGCTGAATCTCTCAGTGATCGGGTTTAGTAGCCTACGGTTTAACCTAACACGTGCATAAGTCTCATCTGTCAGACGTTCCTGTCTGTGCTTGATGGTGGCTGTGCGCAGGGCGCCCTCGGGCGCGCCGGTTTTGTTAGGTTCCACCGGTCTACTAACCTGCGTTCAGCTACCACCCTTTCGTTTAGTAGCGATGAGGTTGTGGCCCAAGCAAGGAACTTGACAATGGTTAATATCAACCCTGATTCAACCACCCTCTACACCGTCGCTGCCGACGCCAGCACCGAAACCCTGATCACCAACAGCTACGAAACCTTCACCTCAGTCAGCACCTTGCTGCTCGACCTGTCCGAAGACCTGTGCGGCAAACACCGCGACATCGCGCTGGCCATCCACCAACTGAGCGAACTGGGCGTGCTCCTCACGGCCAAACTGCTCGACCGCGAAGCGCCCTGCCCTGGCTAACGTTTAGCCCTTCAACTCAGCGGCGCGGTTACTTGCCGCGTCGTCATAGGCCACATACAGCGACTCGGCGATTTGGCTTTTAATGGCTTTGGCCGATTCCAGCCCCAACACAAAACCTTCGGCCTTGCCGCCAGCGCGGTTGAGTTCTTCATGGGTGGAGGCGCCGGTGATAGCGTCGAGCAGTTTAGTGGCGTGAGGGCCAACGCCTTTGGGAAGGGAGATTTGGTCGATGGTCATGGCAATACCTTAAAAGATAGAAGTCGGTAGCGCGTGAACCACTGCCGGGGATGGCATGGTAGCCCTGTTGGCAAAGAAAGGGGCCGCTTTCGCGCTGACCGCGAGTCACCAAAATGTGTTCGCCCCGTCGCGACGGGGCGCCTTGGTTCAAAACCATCGGCACGCTGTTAATCTAAGGCGTTTGCGCACTCGGGGAGCCCCTATGAAATTAACCAAACGCGACAACGCCCGCCTCGAACGCCGCCTTGTCGCCACCCTCACCGAAGCCTGCGAAACCGCCAAAGGCGAAATTCCAGGGTTCATCTGGCTGACACATACCGTCGACTACGCAGCCTTCGCCAGCAGCCTTCGCGTGACATGGGTGTTCGACACGCGCGCCAATAAGGACCAGGCCTTGGCGGGCGGCGCGGCCGAACGGATGCGTGAGTTGACCGCCGCTGCGCTGCACGACACCGACGCGCCGCCCGTGCCGATGGAGCGCTGTGTGCGTTTCGATTGCGAAGAAGAATGCAGCGCCCAGCATGGCGGCGATTGGCGCGCGCGCCTGGCCTGATGGCGCCTCATGCAGGAATTGTCGAGCTCCACATTCGACCTTCGCTGTTTTCAGCGTCGTGATCGCTAATCAAGCCTCCGCCAGACGCTTATTTGGCAAATGCGTACTCCCCGCCCTGCTCCACCGCCTTGCGATAAGCCGGCCGCGCCTGAAACCGCTGCACCCACGCCGCCAGGTTCGGGTAGGCCTGCAACTTGCCTTGCGCCTTGGCGATCTCGCCGATAAAGCTCATTTGTACGTCGGCGCCGCTCAGTTCGTCACCCAGCAAATACGGGGTATCCACCAGCACGTCGTTCAGGTAGCCGAGGTAATTGGCCACTTCCGACTCAATACGCGGGTGCAACGGCGTGCCCGCGTCACCCAGGCGGCCGACGTAGAGGTTAAGCATCAGCGGCAGCATGGCCGAACCTTCGGCGAAGTGCAGCCATTGCACGTATTTGTCGTAGGTGGCGGTAGCAGGGTCGGGTTGCAGGCGACCCTGGCCATGGCGGCGGATCAGGTAGTCAATAATCGCGGCGGACTCGATCAGCACGAGCGCGCCGTCTTCAATCACCGGCGATTTACCCAGCGGGTTGATGGCCTTGAGTTCGGGTGGCGCAAGGTTGGTTTTCGGGTCGCGCTCGTAGCGCTTGATTGCGTATGGCAAGCCGAGTTCTTCAAGCAGCCAGAGGATGCGTTGCGAGCGAGAGTTGTTGAGGTGGTGGACAGTGATCATAAGGGCTCCGCTGAACAAGAGTGGGTGTATAGCAAACAGACTACGCGACCCACGTGGAGTGCCGTGAATCCAGGCGACCCATTGCCCTGACTCAAACATAGTCATACGATGACTGATCACAACCATAAAAATAAAGGATCACTCGTGAGTAAACCCCTTCTCATGGCCGCCGCTGTCGTGTGCGGCCTCAGTGTGCACGCGAACGCCGCTACTTTTGCGTATATCTCCAGCCCCGGCGACGGCCTGATTTCCCACTATCGCCTGGACGAAAGCAACGGCGCGCTGAGCCTTATCGATCAGGTGAATGCCGGCGATCAGGTCAACCCAATGGCCCTCAGCCCCGACGGTAAAACCTTGTTTGCAGCGTTGCGGGTCAAACCGTTTCAGGTTCAAGGGTACAGCGTCGACCCCACGACCGGGCGGTTGACGGCGCAGTCCAAGGCGCCGTTGGCTGAAAGCATGGCGTACCTTGCGACTGACCGTGCCGGGCGTTACCTGCTCGCCGCCTCTTACGGTGCCGACACCCTGAGCGTGCAAGCGATTGACGCGGCTGGACAGCCCTCCGGCAACATTCAGACCTACAAGACCGGCCCACATGCGCACTCGCTGCGCACCGACCCGAGCAATCGCTTTGCCTACGCGGGCAATCTGGGCGCGGACCATGTGCTGCAATACCGCTTCGACGCCAACACGGGCGCGTTAACGCCGATTGGCAGCGGCTATGTAAGTGTTGCGGCCAACACCGGGCCACGGCACCTGGCCTTTTCTGCGGACGGCAAATACCTCTACGTGGTGGGTGAAATGAGCGGCACCGTGAGCGTATTTTCCATCGATGGCAGCACCGGCGCACTCACTCAGACAGGCATGGCGAACGGCATTCCCGAGCGCTTGAAATTGGCCCATGGCGAAGTGCGTGACGCGCGCAACAATGACCTCAAGGACGACCCGACGCCGCGTATCTGGGCAGCAGACCTGCGCATGTCGCCGAACGGCAAGCTGCTACTGATGAGCGAGCGCACCAGCAGTTCGGTGTCGGCCTTTGCGGTGGACACCGCCACGGGTGGCATAAGGTTTGTCGATAACTACCCGGTCGCAGAGCAGCAACCGCGCAATATCGCCTTTTCACCGAATGGCCACTGGTTGCTGGTGACCGGTGAAAAAAGCGAGAAAGTCGGCACCTATGCGGTCAGCGACACAGGTGCCTTGAAGCGTGTGGGCGAAGCGCCATCGGGCAAGGGTGCGCTGTGGATTGAGATCCTGCACACCTCAGCGCAATAGCCCTCAGCCCAACCTGAAACGCGCGGTGTTGTCACTCAACGCCTGGCTGCCCTTGCTCAGGGTGTCTGCCGCGCGGTTGACGGCTCGCGCGCCATCGAGCAAACGCCCGGCGGCCTGATCAACTTGTTGGATGTTGCCGCTGACCTCGTCGGCGGTCGCAGCCTGTTCTTCTACCGCCGTCGCGATCTGCGCCAGGGTGTCGGTGACGTTTTGCACCGCGCCGGCAATCTCGCCCAGCCGCGTGCCGAGCCCGGTGACGGACTCCGCGTCAGTCAGCGCCTGTTCGCATGCGGCCCCCATCAGCGTCACCGCTTGGCTGACCGTCGCGCGCAGGCTGTCGACCGTGCCGGCGATCTGCGCCGTCGACGCCTGGGTGCGTTGCGACAGGCTGCGAACCTCGTCCGCCACCACCGCAAAACCACGGCCCTGCTCGCCTGCGCGTGCAGCCTCGATGGCCGCGTTAAGCGCCAGCAAGTTGGTTTGTTCGGCGATGCCGCGAATGGTGTCGACCACCGATTGAATCTGTTGCCCTTGCTGGCTGACTTGCTCCAACGCGTTGGCGGTGTCGGTCAGGCGCTGGTTGAGTTGCTGGATGCTGGCCGTGGTGCGCTGGCTGTCGCGGCTGCTGTCTTCGGCAATGCGCCGGGTTTGCTGGGCGCTGCCAGCCGCTTGTTCACAGCTTCTGGCGACGCCCATCGAGGTGGCCGCCAGTTGCGTGGCGGCGGCGGCGATCTGGCTGATTTGTGACTGCTGGTCTTCGACCTCCGTAAGGGTGCTGCCCGACTGCGAATTCAGCGTGAGCACGGCCGAGCCGAGCAGTTGGGTCTCGTGATTAACCCCGAGCAGGCTGGTGCGCAATTGCACGACCGCGACGTTAAGCGCGGTGCTGATGGCGGCCAGTTCGTCGCGGCCTTCCACCGCCACTTCGACGCACAGGTTGCCGTCGCGCAGGGACTCGGCGAGCGTGGTAATGCCGCTGGCGCTGCGGTGAATAGCAGCTTGCAGGCACATAAACAGGTACAGCGCCGCCAGTGCCAACAGGCTGAAGGTCGCCACCACCGGGATGAAGTGCCGGAACGACAGATCGCGGTAGTAACTCAAGCGCTGATCCATCGAATTCAGCGACTGGTTGCGCAACGTACCTAACGCGCCGAGCATGCTGTCGACACTGCGGTCAAAGCCCGCCATGTCAAGCTTGATGGTGCCGCCAAAAACGCCGTCGTCCAACAGCTTGAGTTGGTTATCGAGCAATTGCAGGCTGCTGTCGTATTGCGCCGTCCACGGTTCGAGCCCCTCATATTGCTTGGCTTTGAGCGAGGCGGCGGCCTTGACCAGTTGGTCGCGCGCATCGCCAATGCGGCTGCGCAGGTCACGCATCTGCAAACGACTTTGCAAGGTGAACTGCCCCGAAGCGATGGACGACTCGCCAACACTCGCCATACGGCCGATGCGCTCGATCAGGTCCGGCGTCTGCTGGGTGGATATTTGCATCAGCGTGTAGGTTTCAAGCCAAGGATCGAGGATCAGGCCGGTGTCGAGGGCGATCTGCTCGCGCAGGGCTTGCACGGCGGTCAAGGCGGCGGTGAAGCGGTCATAACCGTCCGGCCACCAGCCCACAGTGCGCAGGGCTTGGGAGTCCATGCCCTTGACGGTGGCCTGCAACGCCTCAAAACGCGTCAAGGTGTCGGCGCTGGCATGCTCGGCTTTGAGCGAGTCGCCGAGTACTTGCAGGCTCTTCAGGATGACCGGGCTGCCGGCATCGACCTTGTCCATCGCCGCTTGAACCGCAGGCGTCTGGGTATGCAGGATGTCCACCGCTTTCCAGCGCGCCGCCAGGTTACGCTGGGCCGTCAATTGCCCATCCAGAGCCTCCATGGCCAATAGCTGGCTAACGCCAGACTTCTCGCTGGAAATCACCGCTAATTTTTCGCGATAGTCCTGGCCGATCATCCACAGGCTGCCCACCAGAGGCAGCATGAACATAATGAACAGAATCTGGAATTTGCGCGCAAAACCGAAACGCCCGAGCAGGCGGATACCGGGTGATAAAAGACTGTGCATGGCCGACTAACCCCTAAAACAACCCACGCGGTGCACCGGCGGGCGAAGCCTTGATATAACTAACGGCAAAATGCCATGTCATTGATTAGCTTGGCTCTAGCAAGATACGGGCCGCTGGTGAAGAAGCCGTAAATAGGCGGTTCGCCGATGAAACAACCCGGTAGCGCGCGCTAAAATGGGGCGAAAGCACTCAGCGTGAAGCGTAAAAATGTAACCCGATTTTACATCGGCACAGGCGTCAGGCTGATACTCGCCGCAAAGTCAGCGTTCGGCAAGTGGCGGCAAACGCTGCCGGCCAACATGGGCAGACGTATTAAGCGCCCTTAGCCTGGAAGTGCGTTCGGCTAAACTTAATGCTCCCAAACATACCTCACCTCATCCAGCGCCACCCCGCCACGCACCAGCGTGCGGCGGCTGCCAGATTGTTCTTTTCCTCCGAACGCCTGATAAAAGCGGATAGCTCTTTGATTCTCGGCTAACACCCATAACGTAATATTTTTATAACCCTGATCAAGCAAACGCGTTAAACCTGACGTCCACAATTGGGCGCCGATACCCTTTCCCCAATAGTCTGCCAACAGGTAAATAGCCATGACCTCCCCCGTTTCGACCGTGGGTTTATCTTCATCACGGCAAGGCCCAACCGACACCCAGCCAACAATATTTCCATCGACTTCTGCGACTAAAACGTCAGCGTCCTTGCATTCAATTGAAGCAACCCAATGAGCTTCTCTTTTAGGCAGCGTCGCCGTCAGCGAGGCTAAAAAATCAGCCGGCATCAGCTCAACATAAGCGTGTTGCCAGCTACTGACATGAACCTGAGCGATGCGCTTCGCATCCCCAGGCTGTGCATCACGGATCATTATTCAAACCCTCATCGGTGCGCGGTCTTAAACAACGCTTTTGCTTTTGCTGCGGGGCAGCGGCCGTGTTCCAAACTATTCAACAAGATTGACTCATTGATGACAGTCGCTGCCGCTGCACCGCCAAGGCCGTCACATCAACGCAAGCACCAAGCGCTCAAGCCCGATGCCAAAACCGGCACCTTCGCGGTAGGCACCGCCGCCAACCACTTGCTGCTGCGCGCCTAAGGAGGGGCAGCGCACCTCAAAGCCGTTGCCTTCGAGGTAATAACTCAGCCCACGCTTCACCGCCAGATTGAGTTCATAGTCGAGACCCAGCGTATCTAAAAACCCGGTACACAGCGCCTGACTGCGCAGCAATGCGAGTGCGGGTTCAGGGCTGAGAATTTCGAGCCCCAGTTGGGTGAATTCACGATAGCGACCGGCTTGCGGGCGCTCGTACCG
Source organism: Pseudomonas kitaguniensis (assembly GCF_049199985.1). Classification (NCBI taxonomy): domain Bacteria; kingdom Pseudomonadati; phylum Pseudomonadota; class Gammaproteobacteria; order Pseudomonadales; family Pseudomonadaceae; genus Pseudomonas; species Pseudomonas kitaguniensis. The sequence goes on along the minus strand of NZ_JBLZPT010000023.1, from coordinate 84,545 downwards.
GTAACACCGTGCCACGTAGAAAAACACTGCTTCGCGCCGCCCATCGAGCAGTTGCGCATTACGCTCCTGGAACAAGGCGGTGGCCTCCGGGATCAGGCAACATTTGCGCCCGGCCTTGTCATCAAAGGCCCACATTTGCCCGATGATTTCACTGCCGCCGGCCTTTTCGATAAACGTGTCCTGGCCCCACAACGCGGGCACGATGGCTTCTTCAGCGCCCGCTTCGATGAAGATAACCCCGAAAAAGGCCCTCTACTTCGCGCATCGCAGCAGCTTCTTTGCCGGTCACAATTCGGGTACCACGTAGCATTGTCATGTGTTGAATCTCCATTTTTTACAGGTCATAAAAAAGGCGCCATAGGCGCCTTGGGATGGGTTCAGTGAGTGATCAGCGAGGCTGTTCAATCAGTGAGCGCAAGCAACCACGGCACCTTGGGCAAGGTCCGTGGGGGTGATGGCGGTTGCTGTGCGAAAATTCAGTCATGGGCGATCTTTGCACAGCCGCCAGAAAAGTTACAAGCGGGTTCACGCCAGCAATTGCGTAATCCACCGCGCTTGCCGGGCCACTTCCTGCACCTTTTGTTCAGGCACTGCGTATCGGGCATGCTCAAAGCTGGCCAGGGTCTTGTGCTTCTGGCGCAGCATGCGTTGCCACTTGGCCAGAAATTGCGGGGTGCGCGCCTGCATCTGCAGTGGGCCGAAGTACAGTTGTTCGGCGGTGTAGGTCACAGGCGCCGCGCGCTCGGCGACGATAATCTCGTAGTAGAACCGGTTTTCCTGCAGCAGCTCTTCGCGCAGGATCCGGTAGCCGTTGCCCATCAGCCATTCACGCAACGGTTGCTCGCCGCCGTTGGGTTGCAGGATCAAACGTTCCTGGCCGCAGAGGTGCGCCTTGCCGCTGTCGAGAATCTCGCGGATTGTCTCGCCACCCATGCCGCACAGGCTGATCGCCGTGATCGCATCGCACGGCGTGATCGCCGCCAAACCATTTGCCAGGCGCACACTGATGTGCGACTCCAGACCGTTGTCGCGCACCGTGCGCTGGGCCGCGTGAAAAGGCGTGGTCGCCACCTCCCCCGCCACCGCCGCCGCGATCACGCCGCGACGCATCAACGCCACCGGCAGGTAGCCGTGGTCCGAGCCGATGTCGGCCAGGCGCGCGCCGGCGGGCACGTTTGCCGCCACGCGCTCCAGGCGCAGGGAAAGTGTGTGTTGGTTCAACGCTTGTTCCTTATCACCACGAAGTTATTCACCCGAAAAACGATCCCGGCTGTTGGTCAGGTGCAACACCATTGCTGCCCGCGCCGCATCCGGGTCCTGGCGTTTGATTGCATTAAAGATCGCCTCATGCTCCAGGTTCGCCAACTGCCCCAGTTTGGCAAAGTCGGCACCGCCACGCTCGACACCTTTGACCTGCGTGCGCGGAATCATTGCGTTGCCCAAGTGCAGCATGATGTCGGTGAAAAAGGTATTGCCGGTGGCCTCGGCGATCAGTTGGTGAAAGCGTTTGTCCTCTTCCACGCAACTGTCGTTGTTGGCCAGCGAGGCCTGGTAGTCGCTCAGCGCCGCGCGCATACGTGCAAGCTGCTCATCACTCCTGCGCAGGGCGGCCAGCGCCACGGCCTGCACCTCCAGGCCCAGGCGCAACTCAAGCACGCTGCGCACACTGGCAACCGTGTCCACATGCAAGCGCAGCCCGGTCTGCGGCTGCGGCTCCAATACAAAGGTGCCAATGCCGTGACGCGTCTCCACCAACGCTGACGCCTGCAGCTTGGAGATGGCTTCGCGGACCACGGTGCGGCTCACGCCGTGCTCACGCACGATGGTGGATTCTGACGGCAGCTTTTCGCCGGGCTTGATTTGCCCGAGCAGGATGCACTGGGTCAGCGCCTCAACCACGCCTTGGGCGAGGTTGCTGGAGCGTTTACGCACAGGGTTTGCGTTTTCAATGGGCATCGTTGCGGGTCCACGCGGTTGAGCAGGAGCGAGCTTAACACCCCGCCCGGTGGCAAGGCCTGGGGGGATTCAAAAAGCCTTAACTTGTATGACAAGTGGATTTTATCGTAAGTAGCTTAGTGAGCGTCACGCTAACGCATCCTCGTACGCAAACCACCTCGACGCGCGCTTTAAACCCAATAAAACCGGTACATAACCATAATACCTGATGCAGATGCGGCCTTATAAGCATAAAAATACGCTACACAGGATTGCGGATCCGAGAAATCCACTTGTATGATGTCATTCAACAAAACAGCAAAAACCCGCATAAAAATAATCAAGGGGAGTTTTGAATTGTGAACAATTCAAACCGTGTATCTGCAGCTCCAGAAAGTGATTCGGTGCTCGCGCGTGCCGTGAGCAAAGTGAAGGGCCATGTGCTCCCACTGTTCGTGGTCATGTTTATCCTCAACTACATCGACCGGGTCAATATCGGCTTTGTGCGTACGCACATGGAGCATGACCTCGGCATCGGCGCTGCGGCCTATGGTTTCGGTGCCGGGCTGTTCTTCATCGGCTACGCGCTGTTCGAAGTGCCCTCCAACATGCTGCTGCAAAAGGTCGGTGCGCGAATCTGGCTGACCCGCATCATGTTCACCTGGGGCATCGTCGCCACGATGATGGCGTTCATCCAGAACGAAACCCACTTTTACATCCTGCGTTTTCTGCTCGGCGTGGCCGAAGCCGGGTTCTTTCCTGGGGTGATTTACTACTTCACCCGCTGGCTGCCGGGCGTTGAGCGCGGTAAAGCCATCGCGATCTTCCTCAGCGGCTCGGCGGTTGCGTCACTGATTTCCGGGCCTTTGTCCGGCGCCCTGTTGCAGATCGAAGGGTTCGGCTTCCATGGCTGGCAATGGATGTTCGCCCTCGAAGGGCTGGCCTCCGTGGCACTGGGTTTCTTTGTATGGTTCTGGCTGGACTCCAAACCGCATGACGCCAAATGGCTGACTCGCGAAGAGCAAGACGCACTGGTGGGCGCCATCGACCAGGAACAACGCGAGCGTGAGGCGCTGACCAGCGTGAAGCCGACGCTGGGCAAGTTGCTCAAAGACCGCCAGATCCTGCTGTTTTGCGCCTTGTACTTCTGCATCCAACTGACGATTTACGCGGCGACCTTTTGGCTGCCGAGCATCATCAAGAAGATGGGCGACCTGAGCGACATACAAGTCGGATTCTTCAACTCGATACCGTGGCTGATTTCGATCATCGCCATGTACACCTTTGCTTCGCTGTCGGGCAAATTCAAGTTCCAGCAAGCCTGGGTCGCCGCAGCGCTGTTGATCGCCGCAGCGGGCATGTTCATGTCGACCACCGGCGGGCCGGTCTTTGCCTTTGTGGCGATTTGCTTTGCGGCCATCGGGTTCAAATCCGCCTCGTCACTGTTCTGGCCAATCCCGCAGAGCTACCTGGACGCGCGCATCGCCGCCGCAGTGATCGCGCTGATCAACTCCATCGGCAACCTCGGCGGTTTTGTGGCGCCGACCACCTTTGGTTTTCTGGAACAAACCACCGGTTCGATCCAGGGCGGCCTGTATGCGCTGGCGGGCACCTCAGTGCTTGCCGCGATCCTGGTGTTCTTCGCCAAGACGTCACCCTCTGCGGTGCTGGCAGCGCCGAATGCCGTGCCCACAGCCGCCATCAGCAAACCCCTTTAAGCTTTTCAGGAACGTGCCATGAATACCTCCAAATCACCTGTGATTACCGATTTCCACGTCATCCCGGTGGCGGGCCACGACAGCATGCTGCTCAACCTCAGCGGCGCCCATGGGCCGTTTTTTACGCGCAATATCGTGATTCTCAAGGACAACGCCGGCAACACCGGCGTGGGCGAAGTACCCGGTGGCGAACGCATCCGCGAAACCCTGGAAGACGCGCGCAGCCTGGTCATCGGCCAACCTATCGGCCAGTACCAGCGCATCCTCAATCAGATGCGCACTACGTTTGCTGTGCGCGACAGTGCCGGTCGAGGCCTGCAAACCTTTGACCTGCGCATCACCATCCATGCCGTCACCGCCGTGGAAGCCGCACTGCTCGACTTGCTGGGTCAGTTCCTCGAAGTGCCGGTGGCCGCCTTGCTCGGCGAAGGCCAGCAGCGCGATGCGGTAAAAATGCTCGGCTATCTGTTCTACGTCGGTGATCGCACGGCCACTGACTTGGCCTACCGCAACGAGGCTGACGCCGACGATGACTGGTTCCGTTTGCGTCACGAAAAAGCCATGACCGCCGAGGCGGTGGTGCGCTTGGCAGAAGCGGCCAACGCCAAATACGGCTTCAACGATTTCAAGCTCAAGGGCGGTGTATTGAGTGGCGATGAGGAAATCGAAGCGGTCACGGCACTGGCCGAACGCTTCCCCGATGCGCGCATCACGCTCGACCCGAACGGCGCCTGGTCACTCAAAGAAGCCATCCGCCTGTGCCGCGACCAGCACCATGTGCTGGCCTACGCCGAAGACCCTTGCGGCGCCGAAAACGGCTACTCGGGCCGCGAGGTTATGGCTGAGTTCCGCCGAGCGACGGGCCTTAAAACGGCAACCAATATGATCGCCACCGACTGGCGTGAAATGGGCCATGCGATCCAACTGCAATCAGTCGACATTCCGCTGGCCGACCCGCACTTCTGGACGATGCAGGGCTCGGTGCGGGTTGCGCAGATGTGCAACGACTGGGGTTTGACATGGGGTTCGCACTCCAACAACCACTTTGATATTTCGCTGGCGATGTTCACCCAGGTAGCCGCCGCCGCACCGGGTGACATCACGGCCATCGACACTCATTGGATCTGGCAGGACGGCCAGCGCCTGACCAAGCAACCGCTGAAAATCGAAGGCGGCTACGTGAAGGTGCCTGCCAAGCCTGGCTTGGGCGTGGAGATCGACATGGACGCCGTGGCCAAAGCTCACGAGGTGTACAAAGGCATGGGCTTGGGCGCGCGCGATGACAGCGTGGCCATGCAGTTTTTGATTCCGGGTTGGACATTCAATAACAAGCAGCCCTGCCTGGTGCGTTAAGGGGTATCAGCCGCAAGGTGCTGAGGCTGTGCCAATAAAAAGCGCCCTTGAGGGGCGCTTTCAAGATCAGCGTTGGCGGGCTACTGGCCGTTTCGCTCTCGCCATTTTTGAATGTCGGGCGCTGCCATTGGCTGCACAGTCAGCTCCACGCCTAGCGCAAGCATCAGCTTCTGAACCGTTTCATAACGCGTTTTTGCACCGCCTTTCAGGGTTTTATACAAGCTTTCGCGATTAACCCCCGCGGCCTCGGCCACCTTGTTCACGCCCTGCGCCTTGGCGACCTCGGCGAGTGCTTTCATGAGTACCTGCGGGTCTTGCGACTTCATGCTTTGCGCCAGGTAAGCGCTGATGGTTTGCGGGCTGTCGAGGAAGCGTGAAGCTTCATAGACGCGTGTACCGGATGTATCAAGATCGAGGATCGGCATGTCCTCGGGTTTGAATGTCGACTCGCTCATTTCATTGACCTCTCAGGGCATCAAGAATCTCTTTTGCCCGTTGAATTCCTCGCTTCTGGTCGGTCTTGTCACTCCCCCAAAGCATCAGGTAAGCGGTGATACCGGTGCGTACAAAGTAAATTCTGTAGCCTGGCCCGACGAAAACACGCATTTCACTCAGGCCATCGCCTACGGGCTCGCAATCGCCAAAATTGTTTTCTTCGGCACGGTCCAACCGAGCCAGAACCGCTGTTTTCCCCCAAATATCCCTCATACCGTCGAGCCACGTATCAAACTCCGGCGTCCTGCCAATCAAGTGGGTCACAACTTCACCTGTAGCCTACTGGCTACCCTTTGCAGATGCTAGTTAAATTTTAATTCCGGTTAGAACCGGAATCAAAACCCTAGCTAACGCCTGCAGGGGCGGCCGTTGAGTACTATTAGCGGTTGTTTCGTATGCGTTTAAAGCGCCGGACCGCGGTGCCTGCATCGCGAGCAAGCCCGCTCCCAGATTTTGTGGGTCGGTGCGTGTCAGGGGTTACTGGCTCACGAATGCCAGCACGCGTGCGAGCATCTGGTCGCACGCCGCCAGTTGCTCAAGGCTGATGAACTCGTCCGGCTTGTGGCCCTGCTCCATGCTGCCCGGCCCGCACACTACGGTGGGAATGCCAGCCTGATCAAACAGCCCGCCCTCGGTACCAAAGGCCACGCTGCCGAACGCCTGAGAGCCGGCGCCTACTTTGATGTGCTGCGCTATGCGGATGCGTATATCGAGGCCAACGGTTTGCCGTTTCCCCTGGAACCCGAAGCCTGGGAACTGCTGCCCGACCCGAAGTGCCTGCCGAACCTGGTCAACCGTGCGTCATCGTTTATCTACGGGGTTTGGCACGATGCGAAGTACGTGGCCGACCACATTGTTTTGCAGAACGAGTACATGTCCTACAACAGGCCGTGATCGGTTGAGCTGCCGACGCCGGGAACGACCCGCTGTGCCTGTAAGTCTACCGGTCACTAATCATCGGTAAGGAACAGCGCAATGGATAAGACAATCACGGTAGATCAACTGGCTACCACTGACCTTAGATCCGTCAATGAGATATGGCTCGGCGGCACGCATACCCAACTGTGCCTATGGCGTGGAGAACAAGTCTTCACCCACGAAATGATGAGCGAGGGCACCCACGAGCAAAATATCCGACGCCTGTGCTTGCAGTTGGTCAACCCTGACGATAAGGCCGCAGTGGCCGCCGTTGAGTTGATCGCGCGCGAGCGCCTGGAAAAGCTGGGAAAGCAAGGTGAATTTTATCCGGCTGAGGAGGCTGACACTTATCAATAGTCGCTCTGCGGCGCTGATAAAAAAAAGGAAGTTTCGGCTAGTCGGGAGAGTTCTCAGTACGTCATATAAGGAGCTATTGCTATGCATTATGGGCGACGATCACCGCGCTCCTAGAGCCTCATCCCCACCGCCAGCCGGTTGAAGGCATTCATCAACGACACGGCCAATGTCAGATCGGAAATCTCGACGTCGGAGAAGTGCGTTTTCAGGGGATCGTACAGCACCTCTGGCGCGCCTTTCTCACTGACGTAGGTGAGTGTTTCAGCCCATGCCAGGGCTGCGCGTTCGCGGTCGTTGAACAGCTCGCTGACTCGCCACCCTGCGAGGCAATCCAGCTTCTCTTGCGCCACCTCACACGCGCGCAGGGTCTGCGAATGCTTGCCCAGACAAAACGAGCAGCCGTTGATCTGCGAAACACGTAAGTACACCAGTTCAAGTAATGGCAAGCCCAAGGCGCTAGCGGCCAGTGCGGTGTTGGTGGCGATCAGGCCTTGATAGGCGGCAGGTGACAGAGACGCAAATGGAAGCCTGAGTTGGCTCATGGTGAAACTCCTGTGTGAGAAAAAATGATCAAGCGCGTACGAGGTTGTTGAACAGCGGCTCTGTTGACAGTGCGGTCCGGGCTTCTTCGACCGCGGCTCGAATGGCTGCCTCACCGAACACCACCCCCTGGAGATAGGTGAACCGCCGATCGAACAGCGGGGCGTGTAATGGCATGGTTGTGGTTAGGCCGTGGGCGTAGTCCGAGCCCAGTGGTGGCAATGGATTAGCGCCCAAGTCGCGCTCAACCAGTTTGAGGTTCGGATAGCGTTGGCGCAGTGACGTCACACGCTCCAGTGCCAACTGATTCGCCTGTGAAACCTGCCCACGCCGGCTGACGTTGATCAACAGAAAATTGTTCATGCCCGTTCCACGCCCCGAAGGCGCTGGGTGAAGTGCATGCCACGGGCCAGTAACCCTTGACGAAAATAGAAGCGTTGGGCCAACGGCATGTGCAGGCCAGTATCCAGTACAAGGTGATCACATTGGCGCTGCACTGCTTCATCGCGCACTGCATTCAACAGCCGCTCTCCCAAGCCGCTGCGCTGTAGAGCTGGGCTCACGACCAGGTCATCGACATAGATGAAACGTCCGTAAAGCAGGTTTTCCAGCTCGCGGTAACCCGCCAGGCCGACGATGCGTTCACCGTCGCAGACTGCGAGCAAACGGTAGCCTTGCTCGGTCTGCCGGGCCAACTGCGCTAAGTAGGCAGCCTGCGTAACGATGTGCGGCCGCAATACACGCATCAGGTCGAAACTGGCACCGAAGGCCTGCTCGCTATCGAGGTATTGAAGTGTGTAAGGCATGTGCGCCGTCCGCTTAAGAGATGACCCACTTTAGAACAGCAATGACTTAAGCTACAGGACCAAAAAGTGCATAAATGACTAGGCCATGATTGTTTCTTTCGAGCTGGACCGCATCCATTCTGCGCCGATCTATCGTCAGCTTTATCAGCGCTTTCGTGAGGCCATCGCCGATGGCCGCCTGCATCCGGGAGATCGGGTGCCTGCCGTTCGCGCATTGGCAGCGGAGCTGAACCTGGCGCGCGGCACCGTTGAAGCGGCTTATCAGTTACTGATTGGCGAGGGCTATCTGACGGCGCGCGGGGCAGCCGGGACGACAGTGACACCGCAACTGGCGCCGGTTTCTGCGTCCATAAAACCGGCCCGAGTGGCTTCGACGACGTACTCATCCACCCACTTCGGGACGCTGCCGCTAGCCCTGCAAATGGGCCTTCCAGCACTGGATGCCTTTCCGCGCAAGCTCTGGACACGACTGGCTGGCCGGCAACTTCGACAGGCGGGCATCGAAGGCCTCATCTACCCGAACGCGCAAGGTTACGCACCGTTGCGAGCAGCCATCGCGTCCTACCTGGGAATTTCCAGGGGAATCATCTGCCACCCGGATCAGATTTTTGTGTGCGCGGGCTACCGCGCCTGCCTCGACCTGATCAGCCACACACTGATGCAACGAGGCGATACCTGCTGGATGGAAGAGCCCGGCTACTTTATGGCCAGGAACGCCCTGTTAGACGCTGGTGCAGCGTTGGTGCCCGTCCCAGTGGACGAACAGGGCATGGACGTCGCGCAAGGCATCGCCCGCGCCCCAGATGCTCGCTTCGCCCTGGTCACGCCAACCCACCAAAGCCCGCTGGGTATGTCACTGTCACTGCCGCGCCGGTTGGCACTACTGGAGTGGGCCAACTGCCAAGGGAGCTGGATCATTGAGGACGATTACGACAGTGAATACCGCTACATGGGCAAACCATTGCCCGCCCTGAAAAGCCTCGATCGACAGGGCCGTGTGCTTTATACCGGCACCTTCAGCAAAGTACTGTTTCCAGGCCTGCGTCTGGCCTACTTGGTGGTGCCCGCCGAACACAGCCACGCATTCGCCCGTCAGGCGGATCGTCTGCATAACCACTGCCCGCACCTGCTGCAGGCGACCGTCAGCACATTCCTCAACGAGGGTCACTTCGGGCGGCATTTAAAGAAGATGCGCGGCCTCTACGCGCGCCGCCGTCAATGGCTGATCGATGCGTTGCAGCAACAGTTCGGCGACCGTCTGCAGATAAACCCTCAAGCCGGTGGCATGCACTTGGTCGCAGGCCTTGGCGCAGTGGACGATATAGCGCTTGCCCAGCGTGCCCGTGAGGTGGGGATTGCCGTCGAACCGTTGTCACAGTGGTATCTGGACGCCAAGCCCAGGCACGGTTTGGTTCTTGGATTTACCAATATCGCCAGTGCCGAACAGGCGTCGGCGGTGGCGGGTCGATTGGCTCAAATCTTTTACTGAATTGAGCCATATTCCGATCAGCAATATCGAGGTGCTACTGGCCTTCAGTTGTCAGCTTCCACTCACGGTAACGGGCGGGCATGCATCTGAAGCATGGGCGATAGCCTGCCAATCGGGCGGTCTGTTCATCGATAAAAAATACACGATCCTTCACATACCCGCCTTTGCTCAAGGCTCGCAGTGCCGCCGGGCAGTCAAGGCGCCCGTAGATCTTGCCTTTTTTGTGCCCGCCAAACTGTCCCGGCTTGCGACTGAGGACGACCTTGCCGTGGGCGTCCATGATCTTCCAACGCTTCATTACGCGCTCTACCCCGTTCAGTGCCAGCTCGCAGGATCAGCCCCTACCCACGGCGCAGCTCATCCGCCAACTTGTGCAGCATGCATGCCCTTCTCACGCTCAATTAACATGCGCTTACGCTCCACCCCCCCAACGGTAGCCAGACAATGATCCGTCACTGCGCACTACGCGATGACACGGAATCGCCACCGCCAGCTTATTGGCCCCGCACGCGTTAGCCACTGCACGGGTGGCGCTGGGCATGCCTATCCTCGCGGCGACCTGGGCATAGGTCTCGGTCGTGCCTGCAGGAATATCCCTGAGCGCCTGCCACACCCGCTCTTGAAACACGGTGCCACGAATATCCAACGGAAGCGCAAGGTCTGTACCCGGCGATTCAACATAGCCGACGACAGTGGCAACCAGCGCCTCGAACTCGACGTCGCCACCGATCAGGTTGGCGTTGGGGAACTGGTCCTGAAAATTCTCCACCAGCGCGTTAGGGTCAACGTCCAATAAAATGGCACAAATGCCGCGCGCGCTTCTGGCTACCAGAATCGAGCCCAGCGAGCTTTCGCCCAGTGCGAATTTAATATCCACGTTGGCGCCCCCGGCACGGTACTCGGTAGGCTTCATGCCGAGGATGTTTTGCGACGCTTCATAAAATCGGCTGTTGGAGTTATAGCCAGCCTCATAGAGCGCGTCGGTGATGGTGCCGCTGAGCGAAAGCTGGTCTCTGACGCGCGAACGCAATGAAGCTACGCTGTAGGCTTTAGGCGTCAGGCCTGTGAGTTTCTTAAAGACGCGGTGGAAGTGGAAGCTGCTCATGCCGACCTGTTCGGCCAAGTCGCCCAGGTTGAGCACGGTGTCCGATGTATCGATGCGCCTGCACGCTTCGGCGACTGCCGCGGCGTGCTTCTGGGCGACGACCGCGGGGTTGCTGCTGTCGCGTTTGGAGGGGCGAAACCCGGCCCTTTCGGCTTCGGCTGTGGTGTCGAAAAATACGACATTTTCTGGCCGAGGCAGCTTGGTCGGACTGCAGGGCCGGCAATAAACCCCGGTGGTCAGCACTCCGTAGACAAAATCGAGGTTCGCATCAGCCTGGCGGTTTACGAGGATATTCCAGCGCGGATCGTCCTCGGCCCTCAGCAGCGGATGGGTGGTTTGTTCTTTAAAGCATTCCATGGCAATGCCCCCTCTTCGCAATTTGCACTAGCCTATCGCTTTCGAGCCGCGTTAAAACCCCGAGTCTTGCTTTCAAATTCGCACGCTTGGCCGTCCCATCACTGCGCATCATGGAATATCACCCCAAGGGTAAACCGGTCCCCCGCGCGGACCTCGCTCACGCCGTGCCGCGTAAATACGGAATAGAAGCCTCTGACCCCCTTCACGGGCCTGCGGTTGACGGCAAAAATCACCGCATCGCCCTTGCGCAACGGCACTACGCTGACCCTGGACTGCATGCGAGGTCGCTGTTCGGTGAGCACAAATTCTCCGCCGCTGAATTCGTCATTGGGCTCAGACAGGAGGATAGCCATCTGCACGGGAAACAGAATGTCGCCATACAGGTCGCGGTGCAGGCAATTGTAGTCACCTGCACCGTAGCGCAGCAGCAGTGGCGTGGGGCGCTCTTGCCGGGCGTCGTGGCACTGGCTTAGAAAGTCTTCATGGCGTTCGGGATAGGGAGGTTCGAGGCCAAGCTTAGTGTTCCAATAGTTGGCCAGTGGAACCAACTGCGGGTAAACACAGGATCTCAACGTGGCAATAATCGACGGCAGCGGGTAGGCGAAGTATTTATATTGGCCTGAACCGAAGCCGTGCCTGCTCATATTGATACACGACCGAAAAATATCCGGCTCGCTGTAACTCTCGGTAAGACGCTGGCAAACATCTGGGTCGAGCAGGTTCTGAATAACGGTAAAGCCGCTGCCGTTTACGCGATGTAGATGCTCGCTCCAGTTTTCGCAAGCGAGCCTTTTTTCCAGTGCCGTGTCGACCATTGGCATTCCATTCCGGTTTGCATGATTGTCAACATAGCGCAGGCAATCAACGCGAGCCTCCCGTTTGTTGCTATCAAATTAATCCGCTGAACCGCCCCGGCTTTCGAAGGTGAGCACGTCTTCGTAGCCTTCCGCGATTCCCCCATGCGCACGAGGTGCGGGCAGAGGCTACAGCGCTTTGCTCCATTGCCTACGGCTGCGTCGGAATCGGCTGGCTTGTCCGCTTGATTGGGCGTCTCTAAGGTCGCTCGGTCGCTGAAAAATCAGTGATCGGGTGAATGTTTTGGGGATCGAACCCATTACGGCAAGGAGCGCTATGCCTACCGAAATGCTTAAAATAAGTACGCTTGGGGTCAATGGCCGAGATGGCAACGAGGAGCATGTCAAGGCGACAAAGTTGGCACAGGCTGCTTGGGATCGGGCGGTGGCGGCAAACGAACGCAACGATCGGGAAGCTGATGAGCGCTGGGAGAAGGCCCAAAAGCAGGAGGAAGGTGAGCCTAACGGGTACGTTTTTGCGAAGTCTTGCGCACTCCCGGACGGGGTGATGGATCACACAGGGTTTGTGCCTGTGGAGTCATTAGAGCATTACGGCGCCTATGCGGTGCTTGGTTCCGGGGCAGCGATGGCCGCAGGCGCGCAGGCGCTGGAATGGGTTGGAGGGTCTGTCAGTGCGTCGGCCCTGACGGCTCGACTCGGGGGCACGCTGGCGGCGGTTTTACCGAGTGGGCTGGCGATCACGGTGGCGGCACTGATCCCGAACACGACTTCGCCGGACAGCGCGTTTTATTCATCCGCGCACTATGCCGAACTGACCAAAGGCAATACCCGCGCTCGGGTAACGCTCAAGCAACTGCCAGACGGCTCGGTTGACCTGTACGGGTTCTATACCGGCGGCAAAACGGATTGGCAGAGCGTGCCGGTCATCAAAGCCGAGCCCCGCGGCGACCAGTGGGTCGCGGAGATGGGCGACGGTGTTGAAATTATCTGGACACCGGCTGCTGATCCCAATGCAGTGTTGGGGATTCCTGCGCTCGAGGGTGTGACGCTCAAACCGGCGGTCTGGGTGTATCCGCCCGGCCCCAAAGCAGAGCAGATCCTGATTAACCCGGCGTATCCGCCGGATTATCAGGACGCTATTATCTGGTTTCCCAGCCAACCGACGATTGCGCCGATCTACCTGTCGCTGAGCGTGCGTCGGGGTGAGCCGGGTGTGGTGAGTGGGCTCGGTGAAGACGTACCAGGTGAATGGCTTGATCATGCTCGGTCGGGGCTGGGTGCACCGATTCCGACCAGGATTGCTGATGTACTGCGTGGTCGGAAGTATTCGAGCTTTGATAGTTTTCGAAAAGACCTGTGGAAAGAGGTTTCGAAGAGTCCTGAGTTAGCCGTTCAACTCACTCCACAAAATATTACACGTATGAAAAACGGGTTATCGGCGACCACGCGGCGACAAGATATCGTCGGCAAAAGGCGTGTTTTTGAGCTTCATCACGTTGAGCATATTGCGAATCGTGGCGCTGTTTATGACGTTGATAATTTGCGAGTAAACACACCGAAAAATCATATTGATATGCATCGATAAGGAAACTAATGAAAAAGGCCTTTTCTGAATATACCGAAATCGAATTTATTTCTGAGTTAGATCATTTGATCAACGCCTGTGGCACTGCTTCAGATGACGATCTTGCTGATCTTTTGGAAAAATTCGAAAGCATCACGCGGCATCCAGCAGGATCAGATTTGATTTATTACCCGGAGCCGGGAGCCGACACATCCGCCGAAGGCATCACCAAGACGATCAAGGAATGGCGAGCAGCTAACGGCTTGCCGGGATTTAAAGCGTGAGGTTTCCCTGAGGGCGGGATTTTTTAGTTTTCGCGCGCGGGGAAACTTTGCCATTGCACAGAAAACCCCAGGACAGCACGTAAAATCCATGGCAAATACCGATTGGTCCCTGGAACTGACACGTCAGGCTGACAAGCGCCGTTTTGTGGCGAAGCTCAAGCACAGCATGGAGGCAAGTGGTAAGGCGTTGGAATCGGTTGGAGGGTCTGTCAGTGCATCGGCCCTGACGGCTAGACTCGGGTTAAAGGATGAGAAGCATGAGCGATCCATTCATCAAAAACAACCTTCCGGATTACACGGAAGAGGAATTCGTTAGCTTCATCGACGAGATTCGAAAAGAGGATAAAGCCTCCACTGATGATCGTGCTGACGAACTTGTATTGCATCTCAATAAAATCGCTGGCCACCCGGGCGGTATGGATTTGATTTATTACCCCGAGCTGGGAGCAGACACATCGTCTGCAGGGATTGTAAAGACAATCAAAGAATGGCGAGCGGCCCATGGCTTGCCCGGATTCAAAGAGTGATGTTTATTGCAGGCGAAAATTCGACAGAATTTCGCCTGCGATAACATGGGTCATGGCCTTTTGGGTAATGAGTAAAATGGCCAGACATGGAGGCGGATACAGGAGTGTTGGGCGTGCGCCGCGAGCTCGACGGATTGATTGGGCGGGTTCCAGGAATTCACATGACAACCATCATGTTGAGCCGATTTCAGAGGGTGGCGAAGTCTACACCGTAGATAAATGTCGAGTTAATACGCAAAAAAAACACGTCGATGCACACAAAATATGCGCAAAAAATGAGCGATCCGTTTATTAAAAATAATCTTTCTGATTACACGGAAAAAGAGTTCATCGAGTTCTTGGAGGAGCTTTTCAGGGCGGATGTGGCACCCACTGGTAATCGTGATGATGTGCTGTTGCTGCATCTCGATAAAATCGCTGGCCATCCTGCTAGCTCTGATTTGATTTATTACCCAGAGCCGGGAGCCGATACATCCGCCGAAGGCATCACTAAAACGATCAAGGAATGGCGAGCAGCTAACGGCTTGCCGGGCTTTAAGGAACTTGCAAAAGCATCAAGGCGTTAGAACATGAGCGATGTATCTATTAAAAATAGTCTTCCGGCTTACTCCGAAGAAGAGTTCATAGGTCTTATCGATGAGATTCGCAAAGAAGATAAAGCGCCTACTGATGAACGTGCGGATGAGCTGCTATTTCATTTCAGGCAGATTATCGGCCATCCCAGCGGCGCAGACTTGATTTATTACCCGCAGTCGGGAGCCGACACATCCGCCGAAGGTATCACCAAGACGATCAAGGAATGGCGCGCGGCTAACGGCTTGCCGGGATTTAAAGAACGTGCACAATAACTAAAGAGTTAAAATATGAGCGATCCGATTATCAAAAACAGCCTTCCTGATTACTCAGAAAATGAATTCATCGAGTTTTTGGAAGCGCTTTACAGAGCTGATGTAGCACCCACTGGTAATCGTGACGACGAGCTTCTGCACCATTTCAATAAAATTGTCGGCCACCCAAGCCGTATGGATTTGATCTATCACCCTGAGCCGGGAGCCGACACATCCGCCGAAGGCATCACCAAGACGATCAAGGAATGGCGCGCGGCTAACGGCTTGCCGGGCTTTAAAGCGTGAGATTTCCCTGGAGGCGATAATTCCTCTGGTTTTCGCGCGCGGAGAAATTTTTCCATCACACAGAAAACACCAGGACGACAGGCAAAACCCAAGGCAGATGCAGGAAAATCTTTGCCTATACCGCCTGCACGCAGTCAACTGTGAAGCGCCAACGATTTTTCTGAATGAATCCACCTTCTGCCCTGTCTCAAGCACTGATGGCTCCACCACGGAGCTGACCTCAACAGGACATGAGATATGACTCTGCCTCTAAACGTCGTCGCGATCATGAAAGCCAAACCCGGCAAGGAAGCTGAGCTACACAGCTTGCTGCAAGACGCCCTGCCGCACTTCCAGCAAGAGCCCGGCTGCCAAGCGTATGCGCTACTGACTGACCTTGAGGACCCTACCCGTTTCATTTCTTATGAGAGCTGGGACGACGAAGCCGCGCTGCAAGCGCATATGAAAGCGCCCACCTTGACGAACGCCATGCCAGCACTGGAAAAGATCCTCGCGGAGCCCATGCAGCAGTTTCGGCTAAATCAGCTGCCGGGCAGCACGCTCTAACGGTGATCCGTGCAAAACGGGCGTGTACGGCACGCGCGCAACGTCACGGGTGGATGCTCGGGGGAACACCCAGCATACGTTGCCGCCGTGGTGAAATGGGTCAAGTGAATCGAAGAAGGGTCAGTGTATGAAATATATCTATATCTTCGTCTTGTCGGCATTGAGCTTGAGCAGCATGGCCGCAGACCGCGGGCTTGATCTACCCAGTTGCAACCTGCAGGAGCAACGCGCATGGGTAGGCAAAACGGGTGGCCAAATCACCGACATCCGGCAAGCCCACATTTCGGAACGCGGCAATGTTTTGATTGCCGATATCAGTACCTCGCGAAAGGCTCGAAAAATTACTGAGGCACAGGCCAAACAGATGTTCAATCGCATAGAAGACATACGATTACAGTCTGACCGTTTTGTGAAGCAGCAGGGTTTCTTGAGTGCAGCGGAGAACGCCAGTTTTGATCGGGACCTGGATGCAATCGCTCACAAGCTTTGCCAGCCGTAAAAACCTAGCCCCTACCTGCGGCGCGCCAAAGACGCCGCACTCTCCCTATTCAGGCTTCTGCCTGGAACGAAACGCCGCCACCTTCATGCGATTACCGCACGTCGACATGCTGCACCAGCGGCGGCGGTGCGATTTACTCAGGTCATGGAACATCAGAATGCAGTCATGTGCCTCGCACTGGCGAACGAATTCGAATTTCTCGCTCGTGACCAGGCTCACCAAGGCATCGGCCACAGGCCACAGCAGGCTTGCCGGGCTGCCGTCGGTTCGATGAACGCCGACGCGGAACGCCTGCGCCTGGCCATCCCATTCCAGCCTGCTCACCGGGCGCCCCGCTTCCAGCACCTGATTGATCAAGGTGAGATCGGCTGAGGCGCCTTTCAGTGCAGCATTCACCAAAGCCCTTGCACTGTCGCGAAGCGTGCGCGCCTCGGCCAACAGCCCCTGCGGGACCGTCAGGCCTGCGCTCTCAGGCAACAGCCCAGCCAACTTGAACCAGCGCGCGACGCTTTGATCATCGGTAAAGCTGTCGTGACGCTGCTCACCCACGCCGTACTCACTGTTGATGAAATCGAGGGCGAGGTTGTCCGCCAAGAAAAGTGGGCTGGAAGAAGTGCTGGTCGGATTCATAGCGCCCTGTAACCAATAAATTAAGTTTGACAGGTTACCAAAAACATACGTAACCTTCAAATTCAACTTTTAACGGTTACACAAGGAGTCACCATGACCTCTCCCAAAACGATTGCAGCGGCAAGCCTTGCGGTTTCCCTGCTGGTTGGCGGTGCGCAGTCGGCCAACGCGACCAGCGTGGTTCATTACCGCTACGAGCAAGTGGGCGATGTGAAAGTTTTCTACCGCGAGGCGGGCAACCCCGACGCACCGACGGTATTGCTGCTTCACGGCTTCGCTGCCTCGTCGTTTATGTTCCGTGACCTTATTCCGCAACTTGCCGATCGCTATCACGTGATCGCGCCGGACCTGCCAGCGTTTGGCTTCACCGAAGCGCCTGCACGGGGCGAGTACGCCTACACCTTCACCCAATTGGCGAAAACCATCGGCCAGTTCACCGAACAGCTCAAGCTGGATAAATACGCGCTGATGGTTCACGACTACGGCGCCCCCGTGGGTTGGCGCCTGGCTGTGGCCCATCCTGATCGGGTGACCGCGATCATTTCTCAGAACGGTAACGCCTACGAGGAAGGCTTGGGCGATAGCTGGGCGCCTATCCAAACGTACTGGCACGCACCGACGCAGCAGAACCGCGACGCCCTGAAAGACTTCCCGACACCGGCCTCGATCAAGTGGCAATACCTTGAAGGGGTTGCCGACCAAAGCTCGGTTTCACCCGATGGCTACACGTTGGAAGGGCTTCAAATATCGCGGCCTGGCAATGCCGACATTCAGCTCGATTTGGTGTTGGATTACGCCTCGAACGTAGCAATGTACCCAGCCTTCCAGGCGTACTTTCGCAAGTACCAGCCACCGCTGCTGGCGGTGTGGGGCAAGAACGATCCGTTCTTCCTTCCGGCCGGGGCCGAGGCGTGGAAGCGCGACCTGCCGAAGGCGGACATTCGCTTCTACGACACCGGGCACTTCGCGCTCGAAACCCACGGCAAGGAAATCATTCCGGTGATCCGTGAGTTCCTGGACAAGAACATCAAGTAGCGGCAAGGCTTCAGCGGTGGGTCAAGTGGGCGGCTCAACCCACCTGTTTTGCGGGAACATCAGCGGCAGCGCAGTGGACTAAATTGAAGCACTTCTGCCGCTGCCCCAACAGGAATGAAACCGATGCATATTCTTCACATCGCCAGCTCTCCACGCGGGGAGCGCTCCGCTTCCCTGAAATTGGCCTCACGCTATCTTGAGACCGTAACCTCGCTTCATCCCGACGCCAGCATCGATGTGCTGGACGTGTGGACCACCGATCTGCTGCCCTTCGATGGCCCTGCCCTGAATGCCAAATACGCAGACCTGCAGGGCGTGCCAATGAGCGCTGAGCAACAGGCTGTGTGGAAACAGATTCATGCGTTGGGCGAGCGCTTCCACCGAGCCGACGTCATTGTTTTCAGCGTGCCGATGTGGAACTTCGGTATTCCCTACCGCCTCAAGCATTTGATTGACGCGGTGTCACAGCGCGGCGTGCTGTTCGATTTCGATGCCCAAGGCATGAAGGGTCTGCTTAAAGGCAAGCAGGTGGTGGTGTTCGCCACCCGCGGTGTGGCGCTGGGGGAAGACTACCCAACCGACGCCTACGATCATCAGGTCGCGTACCTTAAAACCTGGGCACGGATGGTGGGTATTCCGGCGATCAGCGCAGTGCTGTCGGAAGCAACGCTCGGGGAGGCTGCGACGGCAGACGCCAACTTTACCGCAGCGCTGGACGAAGCCTCGAAGCTGGCCAGCGAACGGGTGTGAATTGGAGCGACAAGCGCTACCTAACAAATGTTAGGTAGCCTATTGACGAGCGACCTTCGAAGCCCTATGGTCTGCCTACCTAACAAACGTTAGGTTTGATTTCGCTCACTCCAGGAGATGGTCATGAATTCGAAATTGCAGCTGTTTACCTCGCCCTCCGCGTTCCCCAACCCTCAGCGGCTGCGTTTGTTCATGCATGAAAAAGGGATCGCCGATCAGTTCGATGAAATCATCTATGACATGGCGCCGGGTGGGGAGCAACGTGGCTGGCGCCATCTGAACATGAACCCATGGGGTGAAACACCGACCCTGCAACTGGCAGACGGTGGCTTTATTTCCGAAACGCCGGCCATCGTGCGCTTTCTTGATCAGTCCTATCCTGGTCGCAAGATCATGGGTGATGACGCCCTGCAGCAGGGGCTCGACAACATGTGGGATAACCGCATTTGGGTGCACATTCTCTATCGCATCGTTACGGCGTTTCATGTGCTGCACACGGGGCTCGGGTTCAAGCTTGAACTGACCAAAAATGAGGCATGGGGTGAGCACTGCCGCAAGGAGGCGCTCACCCACGCGGCACTGGTCAATCGTCATTTGGCGGATGGTCGCGAATGGCTGCTGGGCGGCGCGCAACCCACGTTTTCCGATATTACGCTGGCAACCGCCATCGCCTTCTCCAAGTTCCCGGTCAACGCCACCCCGCTGGATGAGCGCTTCGAACACCTGGACGCTTACTGGAAGCGCTGGCAGCAACGGCCGAGCTTTCAAGCGGCGTACGCTGATCGCAGCAGTGGCATACCCGAACTGGATTCGCCCAGCGTGTAATGCCTGATCAGGCGCCGGGGCGGCCAGCAAATGGCAGTCTCGGCGCGATATGAAATCGGTTCTACGGCGCTCCGACAGTGCCTGCCTAACCCTTGTTAGTTTTTTGCTTTAACATACGCCGCTTCCTCAGAAACTCGCCCGAAGTGCGAAAGGCACGACAATGAGCACCAACGCCCGAGAAGCCATACTCACGGCCGCCAGGAACATCGCCCAGTCACAGGGTTACAACGGCCTGAATTTTCGCGACCTTGCGCAAGAGGTTGGCATCAAGCCAGCCAGCATTTATTACCACTTCGCAAGCAAGGCCGATTTGGGTGTCGCTGTTGCCAAACGCTATTGGGAGGACGGCGCCGCTGCGCTTGAAACCATCTCTGAGCAAACCCCGACCCCCATCGAAGCCCTTCACCGATTCCCCGAGATTTTTCGTCGCTCGCTTGAAGCGGATAATCGCCTGTGCCTGGGCAGTTTCGTCGGGGCTGAAACCGATAGCTTACCCCCCGAAATGTCCCACGAGATTCAAACATTTACCCAGGTCAATGTGGACTGGTTGAGCAGGCTACTGATCGCGGCAAACGTCTGCGAACCGGCTGAGAGCGACGCCCGCGCGCGGGCTATTTTTTCCGCCGTGGCGGGCGCTCAGCTCATCGCACGCAGCAGGTCGGACATCACACTGTTCGATACGTTGATTGATGCGTACCGTGCGTATGGGCCGCTGCCGGCGTAATTGACAGCTGCCTGATTCAGAACCTGCCTCAATTCGCTTAGCCTCAGTGCGATACTTAGTAATGTCGACTCCTAGCTGAAGGCGGTCGCTAGCAACCGCCCTCTTTCGGCCAGAAGCGGCCACTGCAACGTTGGTTATAGCGGATTGGGGCCTGGACTACGTGAATATGGCGCTATTAATTGACTTCACTTTGCGAGACCGCCATACCTGTTTTTTCCAACGTGGCGCAGGTTAATCTGACAATGGTGAAAGTGGATGCAAACCTGATTTCGGACTGGCAAACATTCCACAGTGTTTTCGCAGAAATATTCGGTTTTCCCAGCTTCTACGGCCGAAATATGGATGCGTGGGTTGATTGTCTCTCATATCTCGATGACCCCAGCGCAGAAATGTCGTCTGTCCACGCTAAAAGAGGGCAAGCGCTTTCATTGATAATCGACAATGCCCAAAGCTTCAAGCGCCGCTACCCTGAACAATTTGAAGCGCTTGTGGAATGTGCAGCTTTTGTGAACTGGCGAATGGTCGTTGCTGGCGGCAACCCGCTCCTAGCACTTGCTTTCTACGTTTAAATGCTCGCCCACATCAACCGACAGAGATTTTATCAAGGGCTGCTATCGGCCAAGAGCGGACTATCAAACAGATCGACAAAAGTGGCGATTCGGTGATACTCATACAAGCTCTGGTCATCGCCAACGAGAATTTAAAATAGGAGAAACCTTTTGACTACGGACGTTACCACTCCTTCTGAGAGAAAACCAATCCAACTACGCTTCAAAAGTCTCCAACTCGATACAAACGCTTGGCCTTGTCCTCAAGACTTACTGGGGCGGAATGCAGAGATTGAGAATCTGTCGCCAGTTTTGCTAAATGCGCAGTCTCCCTTGGTCTTCGCTATAGATGCCCCGTGGGGCGGAGGAAAAACTACTTTTTTTCGGCTTTGGCAGTGTTACTTGAGTCACGAAAAAAAAGTCAGCCTATATCTCAATGCTTGGGAAAGCGATTTTGCTGAGGACCCTTTACTGCCTATGTTATCGGTACTGGATCGCTGGCTTAGCGACCAAAGTAATACGCCTGCCGTCAGAAATGCGTGGGAAAAAGCCAAAACATATGCGCCAAGCATTATCAAGTCCACCGCAGTTGCTGCCGCAAAGGCTGCTACTTTCGGAGCCCTAGATCTAGATAAGGAATACGAAAAACTCGCTTCCGAGCTGGCCGGTGGCTCCGTTGGTAGTTTAGTAGATAGCTTTAATATCAAACAGAAATCCTTAGAGCGTTTTAAGGTTCAGTTGAGTAAGGCTCTCGATGCATTGCCAGAAGGACAAGAAAATCTAATTCTGTTTGTTGATGAGCTGGATAGATGCAAGCCAACTTACGCAATCGAGGTTTTGGAACGAATAAAGCATTTATTTGACGTGGATCGCTTGGTCTTTATTCTTGCAATAAATCGCGAC
This sequence comes from Pseudomonas kitaguniensis, assembly GCF_049199985.1. NCBI lineage: Bacteria > Pseudomonadati > Pseudomonadota > Gammaproteobacteria > Pseudomonadales > Pseudomonadaceae > Pseudomonas > Pseudomonas kitaguniensis. Next base: position 62,689 of record NZ_JBLZPT010000023.1, on the reverse strand, counting down.
CAGCTTAGTAAGAGTTTTCAGGGGGTTTATGGCCCAGCATTCGATGGCTCTCATTACTTGAGAAGGTTTATCGATTTGGATTATCATCTAAACGTGGTGGATGTGGGAGCATACATTAATGCTCGAATTAGGCAGCCTGACATACTGGATTACTTTAAGTCGCGACATACAGAACGAGATGATTATGAGTATGGAGCGAAAGTATTAAACTTTTTAGCAATACGATTTAAGTTTACTCTTCGAGATATCGATCAGCTTGTTGTGAGGTTGAGATTGATACTGCGCAGCATTCCAAAAGATCACTTCTTAGATATTCCTTTGCTAATCCCTCTAATGGTGTTGCGGCAGGAGAGTCCGGATCTCTATCATAAATATACAGCAAATGCTTCATGCGCAAATGAAGTTGCCGAGTTTATCCTAGGTGGCCCAATCGGAAATGTAGTCTTTGACCATTCAATGGCTGTGGTCGTCGGTTATCTGATCGCTGCGGCGCGAGATCCATATGAGCAAATTTCCGTTGAACATTTGATTACTCCTTGGGGAGACTGGCTTGGACAAATGCTAGATAAAGACCCGCAGGAAGCAGTTGTACGAACCGTCGTAGAGTTTGCATCTGATGCTAGAGATTTTCGACGTCGTAGAGAAATGCAGAAGCTTGCATCTTCACGGATCGAACTCGTCAACAAAATGGATGTTTCTTGAATTTATGCTGCAAGAAAAAATCGTGGTTTGACGCCGTTTTCCGCCTGACTACTTTTGGGTACTGAATCGAATATGATTTTTTAGATGCGTCCGAATGGCTGCTGTTGGCCGATTGCAGCCCTTCTTACAGGCAGCATTCGGCCACAAGCAGCTCTTCATGAGATTTGTAGGCCTACCTTTAACAGCGATAGCGACGGCCAGAAGCAGACCTTCTCCCGGATTACATTTGGCGAAATGGGGCGTCCAGATGCCCATTACACATAAACTATCGAACGACCGACGTCGTGCGACATAAACACTGTACGACGACTTACGGGTGCGGGCAAATCACCAACGTCTGAATCAAATAGTTATCAACTATTATTTCTGATCGCTGACGTATTTCGCATAACTCTATGTGCTGTCATTTTCATTATCTTATCAGCATCAATATATTCCAAGCCTAAAAAGGCAATGCCGTTGAATTGGCTTGACATGTACTGTGCCCATCCGCCAAAGTGCTTTTCTCCCAGTGGCTTCAATAAGGAGTACTTCTCGGCATAGTACTTTAAATCTGCACCGTAAGGTCCGAGGCAGTTAATCTGCAGTAGTGCCATCTCTGAGTCGCTTAGCTGGGCACGTACAATATTGGTATAGCTTCTCTTGCGCAAGTAGTCTGTATATCGTCTTCTTTTATTTGAGGTTGAAACATCTAGATCTTTACTTTCAATTGGTGTGTCTTGACTAGAGTCAATCATTTTCATAATCCAGTAGAGATTTCGAAAGTAATGGCCGACCGAGCTTTTCCATTGAGTGCAAAATTTTTCAATTTGGCTTTGAATTTCTTCATCATTTACTAAATCGGGAAAAAAGGTCCCTGCCTTGTAGGCCTTGGTTTCCTTGAAGCTTTTTGCAATCTTCTCAATTGCATATCGACCTTCACTAATATCGTTTGTCGATCCTGTATATTTGATATCTGCCAGTATTTTCGAATGTACATCTAGCATGCCGAACAATGTTGATTCAAACATTTGCCTTGAATAGACGGCTGTTTGCTGCCGTTGTTCCTGAGTAGCGGTCTTGGCCTCTTGCTGAGCAGCCTTCATCTCCGTTCTCTGTAGGGACATGGTTTTTAAAACTGCCATTAGTGCTAAGAAACTTAGCAGCGGATTCAAAAAACCACCAGCAAAGTCACCAAGCTGCCCCCAGTAACTTGCTGATTCGTGGTTAGCAATCGCCAATATAGGTATGTTAACGCCTTCAAAAAAATGAAGATACAAAGAACCAAATACAGCGCTACATGCAAGCACTGCGAACAACGCTACGCTTACAAAAAACCGGTTGTTTTTTGCATATGCAATAATGTGGTCGATGGAAGTTTTGCTGAAACTATGAAAATCTTTAAGCGACATGATGACTCCATATGATGCGGAGAGTTCTCCACTAATCATCTTCCATGCTCAAGCGAAAATTTATCGCTTCAATTAACAGATAGTGGCATAGTGCCTCATGCAAAGGCAAGATGTTTGAATCTTCCTTAATATGCAAAGACATTTGAGTGGCTTCTTTTGGCCGATTGCTGTCCATCTTAAGGGGCGGCAATCGATCCAAAGCGGACACCAAATATTATTGCAGGCTGGGCAGTTTCCTGATGCTTTTGTGCGCCGTATAGTGACGATAATTTTTCGGTCAAAGGAATGGCTATGATCCCGTTAAACGGCCTGCCCATCGGTGCAATTGGCGATCTAGACATCGTAAATACAAGCTCGGATTGCACAAAAAGGGGAGCGCCATGCGTGCAAGAATGATCCATGCCGGGATTGGCACCACGCTCGCGCTGTCGTCTGCATCACCAGCCCAGCCTGCGCCTCTGCCGCCAGCCACTGTCAACCAAGATGGTATCTCAGTTCTGGTACAAGGCTCGGGAACAGACATCATCTTGATCCCAGGGTTTGCGTCGTCCTACAAAGTATGGGCTGATTTGGCCTCTAGATTACGGCAGAGCCGCCGCCTCCATCTCGTGCAGGTAGCAGGCTTTGCTGGCTCGCCTGCTGTAACCAATCCAGACAGTCCAGTAGTTGCGTCGACGGTCGAGGCTATCTCTGAATACATTCGCAGCCAGCGCATCGAGGCGCCTGTCATCATAGGTCATTCGTTGGGTGGTGAGGTGGCGCTGATGTTAGGTGCTCGTCATCCACATCAAGTCGGACGTCTTATGATCGTCGATGCGATGCCCTTTTATACGTTGCTGTTTGACCCGTCAGCGACCAGTGAAACGGCGGCTCCGCACGCTGCTGCGGTGCGCGATGCAATGTTAGCGGCAACGCCTGAGCAGGTGGAAGCGATGCAGCATGCCTCCATCGCCCGTCTCGCCAAAACCGAAGCGGCCAGACCGGGCCTGGTGGCAGCGGGGATCAACTCGGACCGAAAGACTTTGGCCGATGCTATGTATGAACTGATGGTAACCGATCTCCGGCCTGAGCTTGGACGCATCAAGGCGCCTGTCGAGGTAGTTTATGCCTACGACTCGCATTACGGCGTAGAGGCGTCCCAGGTTGATGCCATGTTCCGTAACGCCTATGCCTCAACCCCAAACATCACCTTCAGGCGCATTGACGGCAGTTTTCACTTCATCATGCTTGATCAGCCAGAACTGTTTGCCGGTGCTGTCATCAAGTATCTGAACACCTGAGCGACGGCGATTTAGCTAGAGTGATGAATTGCCGTTAAAGGGCCCAGGGTTGGTTGCTGTGCTTGGATATCACCGACCGTCCGTTTTTGGCCGAAAGTCCGTGGCGGCGTCGGTTGCCCCCTTGAACCATGCGATACCTAAATGCAATACCTGCCTTCATGGAATGGGCGACGAAGTGCCGTTAGATCGGCCAGCGCCGTAGGCGCCCTCCTCTAACAGCGGCAACGTCAAGACGGAATCATCTCGCGTATACGCGATGCGATGACGTCGACCGCGAAGGGTTTCGTCAGAACGGCCATGCCTTTATCCAGCAGAACATCGCCCATCACTGCATTTTCTGCATAACCCGTAATGAACAAGACTTGCAGACCAGGGCGAACTTCACGCGCCGCGTCTGCCATTTGCCTTCCGTTCATGCCTCCAGGCAGGCCGACATCGGTTACCAACAAATCGATGCGAACATCCGACCGTAAAATTTTCAACGCCGTGGCACTGTCGCTCGCTTCCAGAACCGCGTACCCGAGATCTCGCAAAATATCCGTGACCAGCATGCGTACGGTTGGCTCGTCATCCACCACCAGCACCGTGGCCTCGTGCACTGAAGGCTTAGGCATCGAGCCGCGTTCTTCAACCGATTCGGCATCGTCTGGCCCGTCATGGCGGGGCAGATAAATGCACACAGTTGTACCGTTGCCTACCTCTGATTGGATGCGTACTTGCCCGCCAGATTGCTGGGCAAATCCGTAGATCATCGAGAGGCCCAAGCCGGTGCCTTCGCCAAGCGGTTTGGTGGTGAAGAACGGTTCAAATACGCGCTCCATCACATCGCGTGACATGCCGGTGCCGGTGTCGGTGACGCACACCGACAGGTACTGGCCTTCGATCATATCGAGTTGGCGCGCAGCCTCCGGGCCCAGCCTCCGGTTAGCGGTCTCGATAGTAATACGCCCGCCATGCGGCATCGCGTCGCGTGCGTTGATCGACAGGTTCAGCAGGGCATTTTCAAGCTGCGGCGGGTCGACCAGCGCCAGCCAAAGCCCCGAGGCACCGACGAACTCAATCTGGATGGAGGGCCCTACCGTGCGGCGAATCAAGTCTTCCATGCCGGAGACCAGTCGATTCACATTGGTCGGCTTGGGGTCGAGTGTCTGTCGGCGCGAGAATGCAAGCAGCCTGTGGGTTAACGCGGCGGCTCGTTTTGACGCGCTTTGTGCAGCGTCAATGTAGCGGTCCACCTCATTAAACCGGCCCTGACGCAGACGGGTTTGCAACAGCTCAAGGCTGCCGGAGATGCCCGCCAGCAAGTTGTTGAAGTCGTGCGCAAGGCCGCCTGTGAGCTGGCCCACCGCCTCCATCTTCTGCGCCTGGCGCAGCGCTTCCTGCGTCAACAGAAGGTCTGCCGTGCGCTCTTGAACTCTGACCTCAAGCGTATCGTTCAACTCCTGCAAGCGCACTTCCGCAAGCTTGGTTGCGGTGACGTCACGCGAGGTCGACAGCAGCTTTTCCGGGACGCCATTGGGTCCCATCACCGGTGTGACAATGACATCCCACCAACGCGGAGCGCCTTTCATGGTCTTGGCAAAACCCTGGAAGCGGCCGATCCGACCTTCTTTAGCCTCGGCCACGGCGTGCAAAACCTTGCCGTGCTCCTCGCCTTGCCATAAATCAGGCCAGCACGCGCCTTGAATAGCACCGAAGTCATCGACCTCCATCACACACATGCCGCCCTCGGTCATGAACTCCAAGCGGGCATCCAGGTCGAGCACTTTAATGCAGTCAGCCGAGCTTGCGAGCACACGACGGTTGAACTCCTCACTGGCCCGCAGTGCTTCCTCCGCGTCTTTGCGCTGAGTCAAATCCACCGTGGCCACCAATAGGTTTCCAAGCAATCCTGCCGCATCAACAATGCGCTGGATGCTGCTGTTGGCCCAGACCAACGAGCCGTCGGGGCGGCAATAACGCTTATCCAGGGCAGTGCTGCTGCCCGTACGAATCGCCTGCTCTACTGCCGCCAGGGTGGGCGGCAAATCCTCGACATAGGTTATGTCTGCGACGCCTAGCTGGAGCATCTCAGCTTCAGAACGCCCAAGAATACGGCACAGTTCACTGTTGACTCGAATGAAGCGGCCTGCGGGGTCGACCTCAGACAAGCCAACCGTAGCGCTGGTAAATATGACGCGCAGCCGCTCTTCGCTTTCGCGCAGCCTTGCGTCGGCGCGCGTACTTTCGAGCAACGACCACAGGCGCGCGCACGTCGTTTCAACGATCGCCACTTCAGCCTCGTCCCACGTGCGCGGCTGTGCATGCCGAACAAACAAGATCCCCAGCAAGCGACCCGCTCGCACGTATGGAACGCCAAGAATCGCGCGAGCCTTGATGACGTTGAACGCAGGGGTTGGACCCGAGGCCATCCAATCTTCGTGGCCATCCTGCAGCGCGACAGTCTGGCCTTGCTTCAACCGCGCACTAAAAGCGGGTGCAAAATCATCCAAACGCCACGTACCCGGCATCGAGGCGGCTTTTGCCCCATTCCACTCGCGCAGCACTGAGACCTGCGTTTGCGTGTCATCCATTTCACCGAAGCCGACATGATCGACGCCCAAATGCTCACCGAGCAGTGCGGCGGCCCGCGCCATCATCTCCAACGGATTGGAAAACGCTCGCAGTTGATCTTCCAGCGCAAGCTGAAACCTGTGTTGAAGGCGCTCGGCGGCGTGCAACCGGTCGCACCGGGCATCATCCAGATGCAACGCAATGAGATGCGCGAAGCCTTTGACCATGTCCAGAACCGATGGGTTATCCAGGCGGGCCGGGTGTGGACCCACAGCGCACAGACCGCCCCACAGGCTGCCATCTTTCAAGACGATGGGCATGAACAGACAGCTCTGAAACCCCTGCCCCTGAAGACTCGGATGACAAGGGTGCTCGGCAAGGTTGCTGATGACTATCGCTTGCTTGGCTGCGCCGGCCTGATGGTCAATGGCAGGCACACACTTCAGTTCATCGCCCGGCTGCACATTCAAACCGATGGCATCGCGCACCGCGCAGGCCATTGAACGCCCCTGAATCACGCGGGCAACCGCTGCAAAGCCCATCCCGGTCATACCGCACACGGTTTCCAGCAACGCAGAGATCGCGCCCATGCACGCTATGTCCGCCTGGTCGATTGCCAATTCAGCGGGGCACACACTATCGACCGACATATCTGGCATCGCAGGTTTACTCGAAAAGTGAAAATTCAGCGTTCAAAAGATTTCCGCCAGGTTGCACCTGACCTCTCCCACCGTGAGATTTAGTGTGGGAATTGAGCCGTGATTTGAGCTGGCTGCAGTCGAGCCTAAGCAACGACCTAAACGCTCAGACATCCGGATAAGCTAAAAGTCCGCATGAGAGCCAAGAAAGCCATAAGTACGCAGGTTGCGGGCAACGTTTGAGACAATCGCGCCGGGTTGCAGCCAGTTATCGTCCATGAAAGGGTGCAACTTTAATGGGTATTAATATTCCCCGTGCGAAACCGACTTTTACTCATGGAGCAACAATGCGGATCTACATCACAGGCGCCTCCTGCGCAGGCGTGACAACGCTGGGCCGTACCCTCGCCTCTTTGCTCAGCCTGCGCCATCTTGATGTCGATGACTTCTATTGGCTGCCCTCCAACCCTCCATTTACAACCAAGCGCCCACCGGATGAGCGTGTAGCTCTGATTCAACAAAACTTCGGTGATGACGGTTGGGTACTGACCGGCTCCTGCATGGGTTGGGGCGACGCGCTGATCAGCAACGTCGATCTGATCGTGTTTGTGGTAACGCCAACCCTGGTTCGCCTCGAACGATTGGCCGCACGTGAAAAGCAGCGCTTTGGAGACCGAATCGCACCCGGCGGCGACATGCATGAGATCCATGTGGCGTTCCGGGAATGGGCCTCGCAGTATGACGACCCAACGTTCTCCGGCCGCAACAGGGCGTGGCACGAGCGCTGGATGTCGACGCAAACAGTACCGACGGCAAGGGTTGATGGGTTGAGCAGTGCTGAAAAAATGGCGGCAGATGTCATTCAAGCGTTGTCATCCGCGCTTTAAGCAGCGTGGTATCGACGCATCGCCGCTCTGTCGGCACACACTGCAAATGTTCATAAACCCGGCGTATTGTAAAACCCCCTTGCAGGCAGCGCCTGCACCCGCCATGCCCCTTACTGGAGACGCCATGAACAAGTTCTGCACTTTTTTGCTCGCAATGTCCCTCCCCGCCATGAGCTGGGCCAGCGATGCTTTACCCAATTTGCCTGCCGTCACACAGTCGTTGTTGGCGGGTAAATCTGTGTCCGTGGTACTTGATCTGGGCCTGTGTAAGCCGGGATCAAGTGAGGCCAAGCCGACCAAAACCCGCGGTGGCCTGCGTATTGATGCCTTTCGCATCACTGAAGACGGCACCCTGGCATTCGCCGACGATCACTTCACGGTGAATCGTGAAGACAAGCCGATTAATCAATTCCTGCGCTACCGGGTGCACGCAGATGGCACTGCCGAATTCAGCATGACGATATTCTCCGTGCCCAATTACCAGCAGATGGATAAAACCCTCACTTACAACTGCGCTATCGGCAAGGGCATGAGTTTTTTTGCCGCCGATTGACTTCAATGGGGCTGGGGCTGCGCTGACCGATTACTGTCGGGACTGGCAGTGAAGTTTTACAGGTTCAGCCCCCGTCGTGCTGACTGTTTTAAAGCACTAGCGTAAAGACCGCTGTTGGCCGCAGGCAGTCTCAGCCAGCGCCTTGCTCCATTGCCTACGCTTGCGTCAGAATCGGCCGGCTTGTGCGCTTGAGTGCACAAGCCTCCTCAATTAGACAGTTCTGTCTGGGTTTGATGGCGGCTGTGCGCAGGGCGCCTCCGGGCGCGCCGGCTTTGCATAATTCCCCGGTCTACTAACCTGCGTACCGCTGCCACCCTTTTCACCAGTTGAGTGAGTTGCGGGTTTTTCCTAAATTTCAGCGAGTCGCTAGTCCATTGTGCGTTCGGGTTCAAAGCCTACTGGCGATTTCCTTCCAGATGTAGGCGTAGTTGTATTGCAGCCAGCGAACCAGGACTTTATCGAACTGCCGACGGAACCAGTTGCGCTCTCTAGCTGCCAGCCTCTCTTCTATCGACTCTCTGAGTAGTTCGGTGTCGAATCCCGTCCATACCGGAGGCACCGCTGCGACTGGATTGGTGAAGCACACCGGCGCGACCTCTGAATAGAGGATCGTGTAAAGTTTTTCAGGGTCGACGCCTCTCACCTGATTCGCCACGTACTCATAGTCGACGGGAAAATCATTGAATGGCTCGGAAAGCGCAGCTCTGACTTTCGTCAGTAGTGGTTCGGTCAGAAGATTTCCCAATGTATGAGCGCCTCTAACTCTTCGTCCAGTGAGCTCGCCATCGCTTCGCCCGCGACCCGACCGGCAATTGTCCCAGCCAAGACAACTGCTATTGCGAAAATGGGGGCGCCTGGACCGCACAACGACCTTGCCCCCGAGAAACGCCTCTCTCAACCACGCTTCGGCAGCTTCCAGTTCGGCCGCACAAAGTGGCACGTATAGCCGTTCGGTATCCGCTCCAGATAATCCTGATGCTCCGGCTCCGCTTCCCAAAACGGCCCCGCCGGTTCGATTTCAGTCACCACGCGGCCCGGCCATAACTTCGAGGCGTCTACGTCGGCAGCGGTATCCTCAGCAACGTCGCGTTGCTGTTCGCTCAGGTAATAGATCGCCGAGCGATAACCTGGCCCAAGGTCGTTGCCCTGGCGGTTTGGCGTGCTGGGGTCGTGTATCTGGAAAAAGAATTCAAGAATCTGCCGGTATGTGATCACCGCCGGGTCGAAGACGATTTCAATCGCTTCAGCATGGTTACCATGGTTGCGGTAGGTGGCATTCGGCACATCGCCGCCGGTGTAGCCGACGCGTGTGTGCAGCACGCCGGGGTAGCGACGCAACAGGTCTTGCATGCCCCAGAAGCAGCCACCGGCGAGGATCGCGGTTTCGGTTTGGTTGGTCATGGTCGGTGCTTCCCCTTAATGGATATGGCTTAGTTATGGGGCCGTGCCGGCCAATACCAAGCCTGCGCTGCAGGTTATTCGCGCGGGTAATTGCGGCCATCGGTCGCATACGGGCGATCCCCCCTCTATTCCACATCCCGCCTGCCGATACCCCGGTTAACCGCACAGTCAAGATCCCGCGTGCCCCCCATCCGATCGAGCCCCCTAATGCAGCCATTTTCCTTCCTGAAAAAAACCCGGGCCAATCGCCAGGGCAGCGCCACCCTGACCTGCACCGCGAATGAACTCGACGCCGCCCTCACCCACCTGCACATCACGCCCACGCTGATCACCGGTTTCATCTCGCCTCACCTGGACATCGACCACGTCGCCGCCAAACTCAAACGCCGCTTTACGCACAGTGCTATCAGCCTGTGCACCACCTCCGGCGAGCTGTGCAATTCGGCCGAAGCGCTGTACTGCGCCACAGGCGAGCGTTGGGACCGGATTGTGTTGCAGCTGTTTGATGAGAGTGTGATCGCCTCCGCCGAAGTGGTGATGGTGCCGCTGGAATGTGAAGACATTCGCAGTGGCGGCAAGCGCTTGGGGATGCAGGAACGCATCGCCAAGTTGGTGGGCAACATCAAGCGGGTGCAGGTGCGCACGCAGATCGATCATCGCGATACGTTGGCGTATGTGGTGTTCGATGGGTTGTCAGCGTCGGAGTCGTTTTTTATGGAGGCGCTGTATGAGTCGGGGCGTTTTCCATGTTTGTTTGTCGGCGGTTCAGCGGGCGGCAAGTCGGACTTTCAAAAGACGCTGATCCATGACGGCCAGCGCAGTTATCAGAACCATGCACAAATTGTGTTCCTGAAAACGGCGGCGCAGGTGCGGTTTGGTGTGTTTAAAAGCCAGAACTTCAAGCCGGCGGATTTGACCTTCAGTGTGCTGACCGCCTCGGTAGAAGACCGCACGATTGACCAGGTGATTGACAGCAGCGGCAACATCAAGAGCATGGTGCAGGCGCTGTGCGATGCCTTCAATTGCACGGCCCAGGCGCTGGAGCAAAAGTTGGCGGATTACTCGTTTGCCATCCGCGTGGGCAGTGAGTTGTTTGTGCGCTCCATCGCGCGCATCGACTACGAGCAGCAAATCGTCCAGCTGTTTTGCGACGTGGCGCCCGGCGAGGAGTTGGTCATGGTGCGGCGCACGCCGTTGCGTGAGGCCACCCGTTTGGACTACGAGCAATTCCTGCGTGGCAAGGGCGGCCAGCCGGTGGCGGGCATTCTGAATGACTGCATTTTGCGCAGGCTGAACAACGGCGCCGAACTGGGCAGCATGGCCGGTACGTTTGGGGATGTGCCGCTGGCCGGTTTTTCGACCTTTGGTGAAATTCTCGGTTTGAACTTGAACCAGACGCTGACCGCGATTTTCTTCTTTCGGGTGGCCAAGGGCGCGAGTTTCAGCGACGAATACGTCGACAACTTTATTGCGCATTATGGCGAGTTCAAGGCGTTTTTCCTGCGCCGCCAAGTGAAGAAGCTGGCGGGATTGAACCACGTGGTGGTCAAGCAGATTGCCGCGTTCAAGAACAATGACTTCACCGGCACCCTGAACACCCGCGGGCTCGACAGCAATATTTTGCCGGTGTTCGAAGGCCTCGCGGACTTGGGCCAGGTGTTGGCCCACGCCGAGCACCAACAGGCGCAAATCGCCTCGCAGCTCAAGCACTACTCCGGCGAGTTGCACGCATCGATGGACGAACTGGTCGGCACCATCGACCGGCAAAACACCGTGTCGGCGCAGGCCGGGGCCACGGTCGAAGACCTGTCCAGCCAAGCCGACGACGCCGTGGTGGGCGCGCGCAGCCTGGCCGGTTCGAGTTTGCGCATCCAGTCGATTGTGCAAGTGATTCAGCAGATCGCCGGGCAAACCAACTTGTTGGCGCTCAACGCCGCTATCGAGGCCGCGCGAGCAGGCGACTTGGGCCGTGGCTTTGCGGTGGTGGCGGACGAGGTGCGCAAGCTGGCGGAAATCACCCGCAAGAATGCGGCGGACATCGGCGTGGATATTGGCCTGCTGTCCAGCGAGATCCAACGCGTCGCCCAGCAAATCGAAGACCAGTCCACGGGTGTGGGCGCCTTGCGCGAAATGCTCGATGCGCTGGAGGCGTCCAGCCGCGCGACCGAGGGTACGGCGCAGCGTACGAAGACCCTTGCGGATACGTTGACTGGGCTAACGCATGCGTGAGCTTTAACGGGGCGCAGTTCGGGTTAATAACCGGCAGCGCAGTGTGACATTGAGCCGCTGTTGGAGGCCATGATGTATCGGTTTTTGGGGCAGGCGGTAATCCATTAAAACAAAGCACTACTCAAACGCAAACGTATCGAATACGATGCAAAAAACAGCATTTATACAAAAATGCACCGTATAGAATGCGAATTGATATGGAAGACTTGGGCCTCCTGATCAAAAGCCTGCGTAAGGCGGCTGGCCTTTCACAAAGCCAGCTCGCGCAACGGCACGGTATGAGTCGCGCGACAATTTCGGGGATTGAGAACAACACCGTCCCTGAGGTAGGGATTCGCAAGGTTGCTGCGATCCTTGAGGGCTTGGGTTACGCGTTGACCGCAATACCCAAGCATCGACGTATGACGCTCGACGAACTGAAAGCAGGAAACGTCCATGAGTAGGCAACGTGACCGACTCTGTATCGGCGTCGGCAGCGTGGCGGCAGCAACGCTCGGGCGCAGCGAAGAACACCTGCGCGATTCGGTGTTCTCGTACAACGCAGCCGTAACCGAAAAAGACGCGGTTTCCTTGACCATGCCCGTGCGCTTGCAGAGCTACAACTGGGCGTATGGAATCCACCCGCTGTTTGAGATGCACATTCCCGAGGGGCACCTCAAAGCGGAACTCGTGCGGCGTTTCAGTAAATCAGTGCGCGGTTTTGACGACTTTGCCTTACTGGGAATCGTCGGTCCAAGGCGTTCAATGACACCGACTTCGCGCATCTGGCGGCCAATGAGTTTTTCTGCATGCGTGCGGCCTTTCATACAGGCCTGGACGTGCCTGAATGCCAGCTTAGCCAACACGCTAAATTTCTGGTGGTTAAGCGGTTCGACATCGGTGCTACCGCCTACCTCGGGTTTGAGGACATGTGCGTCCTATCAGGATGGGGGACGAATAAGAAGTACGACGGCAGCTATCAGGGCTGCGCGAAGCTGATCAAGACGTATGTATCCCCGCACCGCGTGACCAAGGCGTTGGAGGACTTCTTCATGATGGTGGCGCTTTCTGCCGCCCTTCAAAATGGTGACGCGCATTTAAAGAATTTCGGTTTGCTGTATGAGCATTGTGGCGAAGACGCTGATGTTTGGCTCGCCCCCGCTTACGATCTGGTGACGACCACGGTATATCAAGTCAACGATATTATGGGTCTGTTGCTTGGCGGCTCAAAGGCTTGGCCAACACGCAAGATGCTGGTGCAGTTCGCGCGCAGCTCGTGCAATTTGACGGAAGCTCGCTGCACCCAATTGCTGGCGCGCGTGCACAGTGGCGTGAGCCGTGCGAGGGTGGAGCTTTCGGATTATCAGAGTACCCACCCTGAGTTCGAGGCGTTCGGGGAAAGGATGAGCGCTGCGTGGGCTACCGGGCTGGTGCGGAGTATCGAGCCAGAGTGATTTCGCCGGTTACTTGCGCGCAGGGCTATTGGGCAACAGTCACAGCGCATACGGCTTGCCCCTTCAACGCAAATGCCCCGCTCGCCTGATAACGCCGGGGCCTTTTACTTTACTACGCGATCAGCGCGCTTGGTCGCTCAGCGCGCATCGTGCTTTTCAGCCGCGCTTCACAGCTTGAACCGGCTGACCAATTCATTAAACGAAACCGCCAGGCGCGACAGGTCTTGTGAAGACGCCGTGGTCTGATGCGCGCCTGCAGCCGTCTGTGTCGACAGGTCCTGGATGTTGATCAAGTTGCGGTCTACCTCGCGCGCGACATTGGCTTGCTCCTCGCATGCACTGGCGATAACGAGGTTGCGGTCGTTGATCTGGCCGATGCCTTGCGCGATCTGCTCCAGCGCATCCCCGGTGGCCTGGGCCAGCACTTGCGTGTCGGTGACCAGCGACTGGCTCTTGCCCATCGCTACCACGGCCTGATCGGCCCTGGATTGCACTGCGCCGATCATGCTTTCAATTTCGCCCGTGGACGATTGCGTCCTGGCCGCCAATGCGCGCACTTCGTCTGCAACCACCGCAAAACCACGGCCTTGCTCGCCCGCCCGGGCAGCCTCGATGGCAGCATTCAGCGCCAGCAAGTTGGTTTGTTCGGCAATGCCGCGGATCACGTCGAGCACCTTGCCAATGTCGCGAACCTGCACTGCCAGGTCTTCCACGATGGCGGTCGACGACTTGATTTCCACGGTCGCGCTGTTCACCGCAGTCACCGCGCTCTGTGCCTGACCCACACCCTGGCTGGCCTGCGAGCTGGCTGATTTGGACGCTTCGGAGGCCGACTGCGCATTACGCGCAACCTCTTCCACCGCCGAGGTCATTTCGGTCACCGCAGTGGCCGCCTGCTGAATCTCATCATTTTGGCGAAGCAGCCCGCGGCTGCCGTCTTCGGTCACCGCGTTCAATTCCTCGGCGGCTGACGCCAACTGATTGGACGCATCCGCAATCTGGTGGATGGTGGTTTTAAGGCTGCCCTGCATTGCCCCCAAGGCGGTCAACAATTGCCCGGTCTCATCGCGCGCGTCACTGTGGATGGTCTGGGTCAGGTCACCTTGGGCAATACGTTCGGCGCTGGAAACAGCCAACGCGATAGGCCGGCTGATGAGTCGGCTGATGAAAATACCCAAGAGCAAGGCTGCAACAAAGGCAATCGCGATGCCGATGTAAAGTGTGGTGGTTGCTGACCGCCCCAAATCATCAGCGTCTTTGGCACCTTCGCCGATTTGGCGATTGTTTGATTCGACCATGATAGTCATCTCGTCAATGACCGTGTTGAAACCGCGTTGCACGTCACCGGCAATCAGCGAACGAGCCGCCGGAACGTCGCCAGCTTGCAACGCGCTGACTGCTTTTTGCACTTGCGCCTGATAATCCGGCCAGTCCTTTACCATCTTGTCACCCGCCGCGCGCTCGTCATCTGCCAGCGGCGTGGTTCGGTACTCGGCAAAGGCTTTTTCACTGGCCACGCGGCTGGCGGTCAGGTTATTTAATATCTCGTCCTTGGCGCTTTGTGGCGCCCCGGCAGCGGTGGCGGAAACGAGGCTGTACAAATCGCGAAGCTGGGCGATGGCATTAGTTTTGGCTTCGGCGGTTTTCGCCACTGAAACAAGGTTGTTCGAAAACGTCAAATTCAGGCTGTCGGATAACTGCGTGACCCCACGGTTACCGAGTAACCCAACCACCAGGGTGATAACCGCACACACACCAAATGCTGCGATTAGTTTGCTGGACAGCTTCGCATCACGAAACCAATGCATATTTTTCACCCTATGATCTGTAGTAAAGGTAAGCCCTGAAATGAGCAGAGACGCGGTATTAACCGCGCTCTTAAAGTTTGTCGGCAAGAACATGTGACGCTTTAACGTTCAGAGACCAGAGGTGCTTTCTGTAGGTCGCTTCAGGGGCGCGACGTAACGGCAGTCAACAGTGCAACCCGCGACTGGTTGCGCCAGCCGCTACGCAGACCTTTCTTTAAATAAGCCTGAATCGTCCAACAGTTGCACTCAAGTCTTCGGCCAGCCGCGACAACTCATGGCTGGCGCCGGTCGTCTGCGAGGCGCCCTGGGATGACTGGATAGACAAGTCGCGGATGTTGACCAGATTACGATCAACCTCCCGAGCCACGTGCGCTTGTTCCTGCGATGCGCTGGCGATGACTAAATTCAGACCATTAATCTCGCTGATCGCCGCGTTGATTTTGCCAAGGGCTTCGCTCGCGCCTTCTGCGATGAGCAAGGTGCTGGCGGCCAATTCAGTGTTGCCTTGCATGGAACTCTGGTGGCAGAGATGTAACTGCGGAGGGAGCCTTAACGGCTGAATACCTAACATATCGACTTGAGTGGGCCGGTCTTGAGGGGCCGAGTGCAGGGATCTTGCCAACTCAGAGTCATTCCGGCGGATACTTGGGCGCAGGGCTTAAGCTGATATGATTCCGGCACTTACCCGCTGAGTAGCAAACGATGAATCGCCAGAAAAAACTGAAGCAGCTGTTTAAGGCCAAAGCCAAAAAGGCCAGCGCCAAACTGGCGCCGAAAAACAAAGATCAATACATCAGCAAGGCCGACCGCGCGAAACTGGCGGCTGAGGGTGAGCCAGCGTCAACCACCGAGTGCGACGCGTCCAGTTGAAGGCGTACCGACTTCGTATTTGCCCCAGATACGCCGCAAGTGGCGCGCCGAACCAAAACCTGCGCGCTCGGCGACGGTGTCGATGTTCAGGGCCGACTCGGCGAGTAATTCACGCGCCACGGTCAGACGCAGCGTGTGCAAGTAATCCAGCGGGCTGATGCCTGCATGTTCGTGGAATAACCGCGCCAAGTGGCGGCTGCTGGTGCAGGCCAGGGCGGCCATGCGCGTGACGCTCCATGCCTCGCACGGGGCGGCCGTTATGGCGTCCTGCACCCGATGCACGGCCGGGTGCACGTGGTTGCGACCGGCTAACCAAGGCGACAGTTGCGGGTCGGCGCCGCTGCGGCGCATGTACACCACCATGTCGCGCGCGACGGCGCAGGCCAGCCGTGGCCCCGCCAGCTCGGCAACCAGGTGCAGCATCAGGTCGATACCGGCCGTCACCCCGGCGCTGCAACTGACCGGGCCGTCGATGACATACAGGCGGTTTTCAAGCACCCGGGCCGTGGGCGCGATGGCCTGCAATGTCGCGCACAACGCGTGGTGCGTGGTGCACTGGCGCCCATTGAGCAGCCCCGCCCGAGCGGCACTCAACGCCCCCGCGCACACGCACACCAACCGCTCGCCCGAGGGCGCAAAAACATTTTGCAGCCACTCGGTGAGCACCGCGCTGGCCGCCTCGAATGCCTGCTGACAGGCTGTCGTCAGCGGCGGCGTGGAGCCCACCAACACCACCAGCGTGCCAGGTGCCAAGGCTGGCGGCAGCGGCGCCAAGCCATTCAGCGGCAGGCCGATGGACGTTTGCAGCGCCGCTACCGGGCTAACGTACTGCAAGTCGAAAGCGACCGACGCCGGGCCTTCGGCTTGCGCGGCAAGGCGCAATACTTCGGCAGGCCCGGCCAAATCCAGCATCAGTGCGTTGGGCAACAGCACGAACAGCACCGGCACGCTCATGGCTTCAACCCTGCAACGCCTGGGCGACGGTGACGATGCGCGCAAAACGGTGTTCCAGAACCAACTCCGTGCGCTCGCGAATCTCGGCCGGGGTGTAACGCCGGCCACTGCGCGCGTGCGTCATCTCGAAGGTCAGCGTCGCTTCGCTGACAAAGTCCACATTGAAGCCGCTGTCGGACGCGTGCCGCGTGGTGGTTTCACAGCATTGTTCGGTACGAATGCCACTGATAATCAGCGTCGTGACTCCCATCTGTGTGAGCCGGGCCGCCAGGGGCGTTCCGGCAAAAGCGCTGTGGTAGCGCTTGTGAATGATCAGGTCCGGGTTGATCGACAACTCGCTGAATGCCCTGACGTGACCCGAGGCCAGTGAAAAATGCCCGTGGTCCTCAACATGCAAGACTTGTATCACCGGGATGCCGTGTTGAACACACCCATCGATCAGTGCCTGTTGTTTTGCCAGGTAACCGGGCAGGTCATTTTCGGACCAATAGTCTGAATAGCGGAACGACTGCTGGGCGTCGATAACAATAAGCGCTTTGTGGCTCATAAGGGTCCTTAAGGCTTGCATCGTGAGGAATGATGCAAGCCATGCTAAGGCCGATGCCGGGTGAACAACAGGCGTACTTCGGACCACTTGAGGACGTATTCGGACATCATTACCCAAGGCACTCTGCGCACCCTGATGGGTTCAGCAACCGCTCAATGCCACCTGCGGCCGCTCGCCCGCAAAGAACCATGGCCGCAACCGCACGCCTGCGCTATTGCCGATAAACGCCGCCACTAACCATACCCAGCCATGCAAGCTGCCCGAGGCGATACCGCTGAAGTACGCACCGATATTGCAACCGTACGCCAGACGCGAGCCATAACCGAGTAACAGGCCACCGATCACCGCAGCCACCAGCGAGCGCGCCGGAATTTTCAGGCTGGGGGCGAAACGCCCAGCCAACCCTGCGGCCAACAAGGCACCGAGCATAATGCCGATGTCCATGACGCTGGTGATGTCTTCCCAGACCGGCGCGGCGAGTGCCTTGGCATTGCCCGGCATTTGCCAGAACGCCCAACTGGCCACATCCACCCCCAACCCGCTCGCCACTTTGGCGCCCCACAACGCGAACGCCGAGGTGATGCCCCAAGGCCGCCCGGCCAACGCCAGGGTCGCGTAGTTGAGCAGCGCCAAGCCTATGGCGCCCCACACCAATGGCCACGGCCCGCGCAGAAAGCGGCGCAGGCCCGTGTGTTGACTGGTCACGGCCTGTTCAAGCTGGCCGTGGCGGCGTTTTTCCAGGCGCACCGTGACGGCAGCAATCAGGCCGAACACCGCCAGGCTGATGAGCAAAGCAGGCAGCACGCCGAAGCTTTTGACGATGGACACCGCAGGGAACGCCGGCAGCGCAAACCACCAGTCAACATGGTGCGTGGCGATCAACGAACCGCAAATAAAGAACAGCAACGTGACCAACATGCGCGCATTACCGCCGCCCGCAGTGAACAAGGTGCCCGACGCGCAACCGCCACCCAACTGCATGCCGATGCCGAAAATAAACGCACCAAACACCACCGACACACCGGCCGGCGCCACCAGCCCGACCACCGGCTGGCCAAACAGTGTGCCCGCGCCCAGCGCGGGGAAGAACAGCAGCACCGCCACGGCCAGCATCACCATTTGCGCACG
This sequence comes from Pseudomonas kitaguniensis, assembly GCF_049199985.1. NCBI lineage: Bacteria > Pseudomonadati > Pseudomonadota > Gammaproteobacteria > Pseudomonadales > Pseudomonadaceae > Pseudomonas > Pseudomonas kitaguniensis. The sequence continues at coordinate 44,315 of NZ_JBLZPT010000023.1, read as the reverse complement.
CAGACCGGCGCCACGCCGGTCATTGATAAACACCCGCCAGGCGGAGGTGAAACCAAAGGCTGCGTGGTACAGGGTCAAGCCCAGCGCGGCGCCGACTACCAACAGCAGCACCTGGCGTGAGCCGACGCTGCTTTGCAGTAATATAGCGCCCATCACCAGAATGATGAGAGCCGCCCACGGCGCGATTGGCTTGCGCGCGGGGGCGAGGGGAATAGCGTGACTCATGGGGTATCTCGGTGTGTATGAATGGGGGTGAGTACGATGGCGGCGAGTATAAACCCTGTGGCGGCGCTTTTTTGGGAGTAATCCGGGGTGCGTATCGGTTGCGCGCTGATAGCGCCGCCATGCAGTCAAATGTGGGAGTGGACTTGCCCGTTCCCACAGTAAGGCGCTTGTGCACACAACCACGGGTTGCTTGGCGCGGCCCACGAGTAAAACGCAAAACGCAGCCTCTGCGTAGTGAGGCTTTGCATAGGCAGGTGAACCCTTGGCTAAAGATATTGAGAACCCGTGCATTTCCACGTGCCAGCTCAGTGGCGATTTATGCGTCAGCTGCGGCCGGACCAAGGACGACATACGCAAATGGAAACGCATGAAACGCCCCGAAAAAATGGCCGCCGTTCAACGTGCAACGTTGCGCTTGAAGGCGCTGAAAAAGCCCAGGTAAGGCTGGCGCTGCAGCCAGCCTTTGGGGCGTCACATCAGCCTCGACCGATGGAGCCGGTGACCGGCAGATTGCCCAGCAGCTTGAGCCCGGTGGTCTTCACAAACGTGTCGTAGTCCATCGGCCGTTGAATACGCGTTTCAGCATTGGGCAGCACGTAGGCCCAGGCGCGTTTCGAGGAGGCGTCATACACCAGCTTGAACAGGCGCGTCGGCACCCACACTTTGTTGCGGCCCGTGGTTCGGTAACCCGTGTCAAACAAAGGGCCGGTGAACACATACACATTGCCGCCGGCGCGCTTGGCAAACTTGCGCACGTCCGCCTCGACCTTGCTCCAGATCTTGCGATTGTTGGTGGGGTTTTGCGGCACCATGTTCGACAGCGCGAACGACTGCGCCATCGCATGCGCGTTCGGTGCATCGGCAGCGGGGGCTTGATGGCCGCGGTCCATGGCCGGCTTCTGGCTGCGGTAGTCGCTCAACTCTGCACGACCACTTTTCGGGATGCGCGGGTCCGGGTAGAACTGGTTGGTGCGCTCCTCACCTTTGGCATCGCGCAGTTGGGCAGCGTTCAGGCGCTCGACGACCAATAGCGGCGTCTTGCTGGTTTGCGAATACAGCACCGCAAACGTGTCGGAACACAGCGCCATGGGCTTCATCGACGCGGGTACGGTGGCCGTCTTGATTGGGTTCGATGCGGGGAAGAGTTCAGCGCAACTGTCAAACGAAGCCTTTCGCTGCTCGGCGGTATAAGGGTTTGCCAGGCTGCGGGCGTGCGCCGAGGTGGAAAGTAAAACAAGGGCCGAGAGCCCGATTGCAAGGTTGCGTAGGTACATGCGTTAGATCTTATGGTGAGGGTAAACGGATAACGAATTCCGGCTCATGGAACCGACAGAGGCACGAGCGCTGACGATCGTGCGGGGCTTATGGACCCTCATAAGCGCCTTTGGTGCCGCGGGTGTCGTGCACAGGTTGAACCTCAGTGGCCTCAGGGGCTCAGAACCCTACATCCTCGGGAGAATCTTATGACCCAAATCGCATTAGTCGTGGGCGCCAGCGGCATCGTTGGCAGCGCCATCACCCAATTACTGCTCGACAATCAATGGCAGGTCGCCGCGCTTTCCCGCAGCCCCTCGAAAGTGCCTGGGGTGATCCCGGTGGCTGCCGACCTGCAAGACCCGGCTTCAGTGCAACAAGCGCTGGCCGACCTGAAGCCGGCCCATGTGTTCATCACCACCTGGTCTCGCCAGGCCACCGAGGCCGAGAATATTCGCGTCAATGCCGCCATGGTGCGCAACGTACTCGACGCCGTGCGCCCGGCTGGCAGCGTGCAGCACGTGGCATTGGTCACCGGTTTGAAGCACTACCTTGGCCCGTTCGAAGCTTACGGCAAAGGCAGCCTGCCGCAGACCCCGTTCCGTGAAGAACAGGGCCGACTGGATGTGGAGAACTTCTATTACGCGCAGGAAGACGAAGTGTTCGCCGCCGCTGAAAAGGACGGTTTCACCTGGAGCGTTCACCGCCCGCATACCGTCACCGGCGTCGCCGTGGGCAATGCGATGAACATGGCGACCACCCTCGCCGTCTACGCCAGCATCTGCAAGCACACCGGGCGCCCGTTTGTGTTTCCGGGCTCGCGCGTGCAGTGGGACAGCCTCACCGACATGACCGACGCGCGGCAACTGGCCAAACAGCAGCTGTGGGCCGCCACCACGCCGGCGGCGGCCAACCAGGCGTTCAACATCACCAATGGCGATGTGTTTCGCTGGCAATGGATGTGGGGCCAGATCGCTGGTTATTTCGGCCTGACACCCGCCGACTTCCCGGCCTCCGTCACCCCGCTTGAACAGCAGATGGCCGATGATCAGAACACCTGGCGCCAGATCGCCGAGCAACATGGCCTGGCAGAAATCGACATCAGCCGCTTGGCCTCGCCTTGGCATACCGATGCCGACCTTGGCCGGCCGATCGAGGTGGTCACGGACATGTCCAAGAGCCGCAAAATGGGGTTCACCGCCTACCAGGCCAGCGACCAGGCGTTTTTTGATGTGTTCGATCAACTGCGGGCCCAGCGCTTGATTCCTTGAGGCTGGCTACCGCGGGCCGAGCGCGCGCTTGACCGGCAGCGGTCAAGCGCCTTGCGCCTAATGCCCTGACGCCGCAGGCCCATCGGCAGAGCGCTGCCCCGGTTTGAAACCATGCGCCTGCGCCGACCACGCGATACACAACGCCACCGCCAACAACACCAGCATCGCCCACGGGAATGACGCCACGCCCCACGTATCCAGCAACACTGCGCCGAGGATACCGCTGGCGGCAATGGCGCTGTTCCACGCCACCACATTCAACGATAGCGCCACGTCTGCGCCATCGCCCGCTGCGTCTGCAAGCGCAGTTTGCAGCAACGTTGCGGCGCCGCCAAAACTTAGGCCCCACACCGCTACGCCGAGGTAAATCACCTGCGGCACATCGCCCAGCAAACCGAATGCCACACTCACCGTCGCAAACATCGCCAGGCTTGCCAGCACAGTCTTGCGCAGCAACGGCTCGACCAATTTGGCCGTCAGCCAAATGCCGGCCAACGCGGCAACGCCGAACACCAGCAACACCAGGTCCACGCGGCCAGCCAAACCGGCCGGCTGCAAAAATGGCGCGATATAGGTGTACAGAATGTTGTGCGCCAGCATCCAACTGATCACCACCGCCAGCACTGGCCTTACGCCGGGCGTGGTCAGCACGTTGCGCAGCGACACACGCTGGTGCTCAGCCTGTGGCGGATAGTCGGGCACCTTCACCAACACCCAGACGATTAATGCCAGTGTCAGCGCCGACATGATGCCGAACGTCGTGCGCCAGCCCACCAGGCCGCCTAGCCAGGTGCCGAGCGGTACGCCCAGCGACAGCGCAATCGGTGTGCCGACCATCGCCAGTGCGAGCGCCTTGCCCTGCTGATGCGGCGCGACCATGCGCCGGGCGTAACCGGCCAACAAACTCCAGGCCAACCCGGCCGCCACACCGGCAAAAAATCGCGCCACCAAGGTCACGCCGTAGTGCGCCGAAAACGCCGTGATGGAGTTGAACAGCAGAAAGCCGACAATCGTCAGCATCAGCACATTACGCCGCCGCCAGCCACGGGTGGCGATGGTCATGGGGATCACCGCCAGTACCGAACCCAGCGCGTAGGCGGTGACCATCTGCCCAGCCATCGACGGGGAAATCGCCAAGCCTTCGCTGATCAACGGCAAAAGGCCTGCGGGCAGGGTTTCGGTGACGATGCAGATAAAACCCGTCATGGCCAAGGCGAGTAAGGCGCCTATCGGCAAGCGGTCGGATGCTGCGGCTACGCTGAGTGAGGGTGTCACGAGAGACTCCTTGAGGCGACTTAAATATCGATCGATACAGATGTTGCAGTACGCACTGCAGATTGTCAAAGACTTATGTATCGACTAGTATTTATCTCGTTATTCAGAGGATTGCTGACATGGCACAAATGGGCCGCCCGCGTAATTTCGACCGTGACCACGCCGTGGAACAGGCCATGCACCTGTTCTGGGAACACGGCTACGACGCCACTTCGCTGACCCAGCTCAAGGCCGGCCTGGGGGGCGGTATTTCTGCGCCGAGCTTTTACGCGGCGTTCGGTTCTAAAGAGGCGCTGTTCGATGAATGCGTGCAGCGCTATCTGGCGACCTACGCCCAAGTCACCGAATGCCTGTGGGATGAAACCCTGCCTCCGCGACAAGCCATTGACACTGCGCTGCGCCAGTCGGCGCGTATGCAGTGTGAAGACGGGCATCCCAAAGGCTGCATGGTGACGCTTGGGGTTATGAGTGCACCGAGCCCCGACAATGCGCAGGTTGCCCAAGCATTAACGCACTCCAGGGCGCGAACGCGCGCTGGCATCCTGGCGTGTGTTGAGCGCGGGGTCAGTGCGGGGCAGCTACCGGCCACGCTTGATGTAGAGGCGCTAGCTACCGTGTTTGACGGTTTCTTGCAGGGCGTGTCGATACTTGCGCGCGATAACGCATCGCACGCGACCCTTGATGCGGCCATCACACAGGTCCTGCTGACATGGGACATTGCTGCGTCGAGCGTTACGCTCCAAGCCAAAGGCGACGCTGCAGCAGTGGCGCAGCAAGCATCCTGATGAATCGCGGTAACCGGGTAGCAGAACAGCCTGCAACCTGACGGCGGCCTGCCAGGCAGTGCGCGCGCTCTAGCCCAGGGACTTTTGAACGCCGCCAAATCCAGGGCAAAAAAAAGCCTGCATCTCTGCAGGCTTTTTACTGTCTGGCTCCACGACCTGGACTCGAACCAGGGACCCAATGATTAACAGTCATTTGCTCTACCAACTGAGCTATCGCGGAATGCGCCGTATGTTACTGATTAAAAAGAGAAAGTCAAGCATCGTGCGGCAACTGCCTGAAATCCAGGATTCGACCAGGCTAAACGGGGTGCGCAGGCGCGCGCTGGCAGTGACTTTCAGCCAATTAGCCAAATAACTGGCGCGGTCACGCGGCGCTTGCTCATGCCGATACTAGCAGTCGATTGATTTATAAGAGTTTTAATATAATGAAACGTTATGGCATGAATCTCGCTCTAAACCCTTCAAGCAGGTCAAGCGATGACAAGACGTGTGGCAGTGCCCGGGGCTTATAACCCACGGCAAAGCGGTCTAAACTGTTTCTCAAGTTTCACGGAACTGAAGGAACAGTCAGACGCTTGGCACTCGCCACGCTCACCGAGCCTGTAGGACAGTTTAGCGCTTAGAGGCCGTCAACTTATGAAAACACCGACCCAGACCAACGCAATTGACTTCGACAGCGCTAAATTGCAACGCCTGGGGTTTGGTCAGCCATCTCTGCGTCCTCACCGCCCCGTCACTTTTTCCGAACTTCGCCGGCAATTGGGTCAGCAATTGCAGACCAGCCTGGAACCGGAACGCATCTTGGGTTTGTTCTTTCGCGAGATCCAGCGGTTGGTGCCTCTCGACGCGCTGCACTATCGCCATGAAGCCAGCGACTTGCGCCTGGAGTTCGGGCAGCGCGGCCACCATTCGGTCAGCTACACCTTGAGCCATGAAGGCGAGCATTTGGGCGAGCTGATCTTCCGTCGCAACCAGCGCTTTATGGAAGACGAACTCGGCCAGCTTGAGTCCCTGCTCGCGAGCTTGCTTTACCCTATGCGCAACGCGCTGCTCTACCGCGCCGCCACCCGCAGCGCGCTGCGTGACCCATTGACTGAAACCGGCAATCGCATCGCCATGGACCAGACCCTGCAACGGGAAATCGACATGGCGAAGCGGCACTTGAGCCCGCTGTCCTTGCTGATGCTGGACATTGATCACTTCAAGACAATTAACGACACCTACGGCCATGCAGCCGGCGATGCGGTGCTGCGCGCGGTGGCCGCCTCGATCAAAAGCCAGCTGCGCAATGTGGACATGGTGTTTCGGTTTGGCGGGGAAGAGTTTCTGATCCTGCTCTCGAATACCGGACGGGACGCGGCAGAAATGGTCGGCGAGCGCTTGCGCCGTGCAGCGCAAGCTCAGGATTACTGGGCAGATGACATGCGCATTGACTTGACGGTGAGTCTGGGCTGCTCGACCTTGTTGGCCGCCGAATCTGCCGAAAGCCTGTTGCGCCGGGCGGACAGCGCCTTGTACGTGGCCAAACGCGAGGGCCGCAACCGCCTGGCAATGGCGGGGTAACTATCCCGCCACATCCCCGCCACATCCCCCTCACATCCCCGCCAACTCGCTTACATCAAGCCTCGCTGGCGATGCGCGCCTGACGCTCGCGAAACACGGCTGGCGGCTTTTCCTGGTCTGCTTCCAAGCGCATGCAGCTTTCCAAAAACAGGTACATGTAGTCGTAGCTCTTGCGCACGGCATCGCGCAGCTCTATCTGCAGGGCTTTGCTTGGGTTCATGCCGGCCAGGGTGCAGATGATTTCCAGCGCTTCCCAAGGGTGAGCATCGTCGTACTGGGCATGCATCTTCAGCCACTTCATGGCGCGCTTGCGGTCTTCTTCAGGGAAGGCTGCCGCATACACACCGGTAGAACAGACCACGGCGGACCACTCGCCGGTCGCCCCCTCGATCGCATAGTTGGTCGCAGCAATCGCGACGATCAATGAATCGGCCGAGCTGGTGTGCCAGCACCAATGGCTCAGTGCGTGCAACTCAGGCGGTACGTTCTGCGCTTGCAGCTCTTCGAGGCTGACACCATGCGCGCAGGCCCAATTCACCCAGTAATCGGCGTGGTTGAGTTCCACGCGAATATTGCGCATCAACCACCGGCGCGCCATGTCCTCGCCAGGGTGGCGGGCAAACTTGGTCTTGGTGAGGTTCTGTGCCATGTACAAGGCAAACTGTTCAACCACTGGCCAACCACCGATCAGGTAGTGGCGCAGGGTCTTGGCGCTGAGCGTGTTATCACGCATGCGCTGGTACAGTTCGTGCTCGACAACCCGGCGCTTGCTTTCGCTACAGTCCTGGATCAATTGCTGCGCCCAGGCAGGGTAACTCGAGGCTTCCATAAGCGGGCCGGTTCTGTTGAATGTGTCGATCACTGTAGGGCTCCTTTTTAAGTGTGATTTTACAGACCAGTAAATGTTTCAGCGGAACGTGCCGGGCGCCTTGAACAACAAAGGCTGCGGCCGCGCGGGTCGGCATTGCAAGCTGTCACAGGTAAACAATTGCGGGCGCTCAATCAGATAGCCTTGAGCGTAATCCACACCGATCTCAAGCAGTGCCTGTTCGATTTGCGGTGTTTCAACAAACTCGGCAATTGTGCGCTTACCCATGACGTGACCTATGTGGTTAATCACTTCGACCATAGCGCGGTTAATCGGGTCGTCCAGCATATCCTTTACGAAACTTCCATCGATCTTCAAGAAGTCTACAGGTAAATGTTTGAGATAAGCGAACGAGGACATTCCGGCGCAGAAGTCATCGAGTGAGAAATGGCAGCCTAACGCTTTGAGTTCATTAATAAACCTGATCGCACTGCCCAAATTGGCAATGGCAACGGTCTCGGTTATTTCAAAACAAATCATTTCCGCAGGTATGCTGTAAGCCTCGAATTTCTCATGTAAAAACTCTAAAAAATCGTCATCTCCGATAGTAATGCCTGACAGATTTATCGCACACATGGCCATGGGGCGGCCTGGCCGCTCATGTATGCAGCGGGCAATAATTTTGAATACATTATCAACTACCCAGCGGTCCAGGGACGTCATCAACCCATAACGTTCGGCCGCAGGAATAAAACTGTTGGGAAGAATTATTCGACCCGCCTCATCGTGCAGCCGCAGCAGGATTTCGACATGCCCGTTACCGGCGTCGGTGTTGCCCAGCGCCGAGATTTCCTGCGCATACAGGCAAAAGCGGTTTTCCTCCAGGGCGATATGCAAACGCTGCACCCAGGCCATTTCGCCAAAACGCACGGACAGCTCCGAGTCATCGTCGTGATACACCTGCACACGGTTGCGGCCCTTTTCCTTGGCCATATAGCACGCCATATCGGCGGCCCGCAGCGACGTTTCCAAGGTGGTCGGGGTGTGCGAGATATGCACCAGGCCAATACTCACAGTGGTCATGAACGGGCGACCCTTCCACACAAAATGCAGGCTCTGCACGGTGTGCCGCAGGCTTTCGGCGATCTTCTCCGCGACCAGTGCCGGGCAGTTCTCCAACAGAATGCCGAACTCGTCGCCCCCCAGGCGCGCAAGGGTGTCACCTTCGCGCAAGTCTGATTGCAGCAGTGCGCAAATATGCCGTAACAGCTCGTCACCCGCCGCATGGCCGCAGGTGTCGTTGACCAGCTTGAACTGGTCCAGGTCGAGAAACATCAGCGCATGCCTTCCGTTTGGCTGGCGCGTCACCTGTTGCAACACCTGCTCGAGACGGAACTCGAATTCGCGGCGGTTGGCCAGGCCCGTCAGGGCGTCGTGGGTCGCTTGCCACGACAAATTGGCGATGTACTGTCGCTCTTGAGTCATGTCGTGCAGCACCAGCACCGCGCCGCTGACCCGGCCGGCACTGATGATCGGCGCGCCCACCAGGGTGACCGACACCGTGCTGCCGTCCAGACGCTGGATCAGTTTGGAGTGTTCGCTGCCGCCACTGAGCCGGCCCTTGATAATGTGCTCGATCAGGGCAAACCCGTCGGGCTCGGCATTTTCATCCAGCAGCTTGAATAATGCCGCCAGGGGCAAGCCCTGCGCCTGGGCAGTTTTCCAGTGGGTCAGCGCCTCGGCCGCAGGGTTCATGTAGGCGATGGCGCCGTCGACATCGGTGGTGATCACGCCGTCGCCGATCGACTCAAGGGTAGTCTGCGCACGCTCGCGCTCCATCTGCAACGCGTCGGCGAACGCGTGGCGCTGTGTCAGCAATTTATGCGTCCGCAACAGCGCCAGGGCAATCAGGCACAGGGCGGTCGCAAGGTTGGTGATCAACAACAGCCGCAGGATGACCCGCGAACCTTCGCCCAGGGCATCGCTGAAGGCCTTGGCGGCTGGCGCGACGCCGTCGTTGATCGCAATGATGTGCGCCTTCCATTCACTCACATCCAGGCTGTTGACTTGACCGCTGCTGATCGCCCGATGCATCGCCTGAGCCAAGTCATCCAATTGCACCAGGTAAGCGTCGCCCACGGTCCACGATTCAATGGCTTTTTCCAGGTAGGTAAAATGCCGGAAATTGAGGTACAGCCAGATCAGGCTGGACACGTCATCGGGGTGGTTGCCGCCTTTGAGAATGCCTTGGCGTGCAGCGGCGAGGTCTGGCGTGGGGCGGTCCAGCGCGACGCGCAGTTCATGGCCGCCCTGGGGCACGGCGATGGCTTGCTGGTATTTGAGGAAGGTCGCCTCGTCGCGCTTGTCGGCGTAAAGGGTCAGGTAATAGATGGCATCTTTCTGGCCTTTGGACCATAGACTTTCACCCGCCACATAACCGCGTACAGCCGACAGTACGTAAAGGCTCACGCAGCCCAATAACGCCTGAAGCAGTACCACTGCGATAAAAGGCCAGACGATGCCCAATAACCGAGGGGTACTAAACGTCATTCCAAGAGTGCGCTTTTGCTTCATGAGGTCCCTTGCATAAGCACTACCAAAAACACGCGAGTGGTTAACGCTCCTGACAGCACAGCTCTGGCTAACGTCGTTCAATCCGATCAGCTACGACGTGCCTATCCAAGGCGGGCGCCGTAAACAGTTCAGCAGGGCCACTGTGTTTGCAGAGGGCCCTCGTACTAAGCACAGAACATGTTTCAAACTAAACAGTTCAAACTTGCTGTAAATGCCCGTACAGCTTTGCATAAAGGCCACCATCGGCGATCAGTTGCTGATGGTCGCCATCCTCGGCGATATGCCCACCATCAAACACCAGCACACGGTCAGCCTGTTTCACCGCCGAAAGCCGGTGGGCGATGATCAGTGTAGTACGCCCACTGAGAAACCGCGCCAGCGCTTGATGGAGGTTGTACTCGGTGGCAGCGTCCAGGGCAGAGGTGGCCTCATCCAAGATCACCACTTTAGGCTCGGCCAACACCATTCTGGCGATGGCCAAGCGTTGGCGCTGCCCGCCGGAAAAACGCACACCGGAGCGCCCCACCACACTGTCAAGCCCCAAGGGCAGTGCCTTGACGGTAGCATCCAATTGGGCGATTTCCAGTGCCTGCCAACACGCTTGGTCGGTACGTGTGCGGCCCATGGTCAGGTTGGCGCGCACCGTATCGTTGAACAGCGCCGGATGTTGCAGCACTACAGCAACGTTTTCACGAATGGTCGCGAGCCCGATTTCCTGCTGGATCGCCCCGCCGAAGCGAATGCTGCCAGCCTGCGGCGTGTAGAGCCCCAACAGCAATTGCACCAGGGTACTTTTGCCGCCGCCGCTGGCGCCGACAATCGCCACCTTCTCACCCGGCGCGATGGTCAGGTTCAACTGATCGAGCACGCGGTCGTCGCCATAGCCGAAATCAACGCCACGCACCTCAATGCCGACGGTCTCACGCCCGGTGAACGGGTCTTCGCCGCCTGCGTATTGCGGCTCGTCGGCACGCGCCAGCAGTTCGTTGATCCGCGTCAGCGCCCCGCCCGCCGCATAGAAGGCGTATTGCAGGTTGAGCAACTGCTCCACCGGGCCGATCATGAACCATAAGTAGCTGAATACCGCGAGCATCTGGCCGATCGACAGGTCGGAAAACAATACGGTGAGCATCGCCGCTGCGCGAAAGATGTCGATGCCGAACTGGAACAGCAAGCCACTGGCGCGGCTGGAGGCGTCGGTTTTCCACTGCGAGTGAATCGCGTAGTCACGCACTTCCTTGGCACGCTGGCCAAGGCGGCCGAGGAAAAAGCCCTGACGGTTGCCGGCGCGCACTTCCTGGATAGCGTCGAGGGTTTCGGTCAGCGCCTGCGTGAAGCGCGAGGTGCTGTCGTTCTCCAGCTTCTTCAGGTGCTTGACGCGCTTGCCCAACTGCACCGTGGCGTAGATCACCAACGGGTTGAACAACAAAATCAGCAACGCCAGTTGCCAATGCATCCACACCAGGATCGCCGAGGTGCCAACCAGGGTCAGCATGGCCACGAGGAAACGGCTGAGGGTTTCGCCGACAAACTTGTCCAGCGTATCCAGGTCGGTCACCAGATGCGTGGTCACCGTGCCGCTGCCGAGGCTTTCGTATTCACTCAGGGAAATGCGCTTGAGCCGCTCGATCAGCCGCACGCGGATGCGGTACACGATGTCTTTGGCCAGCCGCGCAAACAAGCGCGACTGCACCACACCGAACACCAGCGCACCAGAGCGCAGCGTCAAGGTCACCAACAGCATCAGGCCGATATAACCGGCCGCCTTCTGCCAGCCCAAGGGCAGCGCGTGGTTCATCACCTTCAGCGCCGCATCGCCCTGGCCCAGCAACACTTCGTCGACCAGTAACGGCAACAGCAAAGGGATGGGCACGCTGCACAGGGTCGCCAGCACGGCGACGCCATTGGCGATCCACAGGGATTTCTTGTGGCGCAGGGCGAGGCGGCGAATTTCTGCCCAGGTCAGGCGATCAGTGCGCTGGGGCGGCTCGCCACCGTCCGGCTGGTCATGCACAGGTTTTTCATACACAGGCGGCTCGCTCCAACCAACGGGCGAGCAATGGCGACAACTCGGAGAGTGGCTGGTAACCGTTGGTCAACAAGGCCATCTGGCCATTACGCTCGGCGAGCAACGTCGGGAAACCGTCGATGCCCAAATCCTTCACCCAAGTGAAATCAGCAGCCGTCGCGGCGTGTTGCTCGGCGCGGTCGAAGGCACCGGCAAACTCGATACGCGGTATGCCCGCCTCCTCCGCCAGTTCCACCAGCACACTGGCGAGGGTCACATCGCGCCCCTCTACATAAAACGCATGCTGGATCAGCCCCAGCAGCGTCCAGGCGCAATCCGGTGCCAGGCTGCGCGCAGTGACGATGGCGCGGCAGGCCGGCTCCGTGTCGTAGACAAAACCTTCGGGCAACGCCCCCTCAAACGTGAACGACTGACCAGTGGCATCCGTTACCGCCTGCCAGTGTTCGAGGATGTAACGCCGGGTGGTGGGTTCCAATGCCGCGCCGCTGCCGGTGCGCAAGCCGCCCACCACCAGGTGCAGTTCGACGCCGGCGGCCTGAGCCTGCTCAACCAAGGCTTTGGCAACGGGCGCAAAGCCCCAGCACCAGGAACACATCGGGTCCATTACATAGAGCAGGCGCGCGGGCATGGGTCAGGCCTCGGAAGGGGTTTGCTTATAGTTGAAGCCAATCGGGTGCGGCATATTGCGGGCCTTGGCCAGTTCAATCTGCTTTTGCCGGTCGATTGCGCTGCGACGGGTCTTCTCCGGCAGCTTATCCCAGCAATGCGGGCAACTGATGCCGGCCACATAGTGCTCGGACGCGCGGTCTTCTACGCTCACCGGTGTGCGGCAGGCATGGCATTGATCGTAGTCGCCTTCGCTCAGGTCGTGACGCACGGTCACCCGGTTGTCGAACACAAAGCAGTCGCCCTGCCATTTAGTCTCCGCCTGCGGCACCTCTTCGAGGTACTTCAAGATACCGCCCTTGAGGTGGTAAACCTCGTCAAAGCCTTCGCTGAGCATGTAGCTTGAGGCCTTTTCGCAACGAATACCGCCCGTGCAGAACATGGCGACTTTCTTGTGCTTGGCCGGGTCGAAGTTGGCTTTGATATAGTCGGGAAATTCGCGAAAGCTAGTAGTTTTCGGGTCAATCGCGCCTTCGAAGGTGCCGATCGACACTTCGTAGTCGTTGCGCGTATCGATCAACAGCACTTCCGGGTCGCTGATCAGCGCGTTCCAGTCCTGCGGGTTGACGTAGGTGCCAACTTTTTTGTTCGGGTCGACGCCTTCAACGCCCAGGGTCACGATCTCTTTTTTCAGTTTGACCTTGGTGCGGTAGAACGGCTGGTCGTCGCAGTAGGATTCTTTGTGGTCGATGTCGACCATGCGCGGGTCGTTCTTCAGCCAGGCCATCAGGCCATCAATGCCTTCGCGGCTGCCGGAAACGGTGCCGTTGATGCCTTCTTCGGCGATCAGCAAGGTGCCTTTGATGCCGTTGTCGACCATCGCCTGCAGCAGTGGCTCGCGCAGGGCGACGTAATCTTCCAGGGTGACGAACTTATACAGTGCCGCCACGACAATCGGTTGAGTCATGGGTGTTCTCTCCAGGTGGCTACCCTCGTAAAGGGTGAACCGGATATCAAAAAACGCCAACGTGGTAAGGCGCGGGCGGATTCTAGCAAAACCTGCCTCGGTATGGCATCGACTCTGACGCGCTGATATTTCCCTAGTGCTATCGCAGCACCGCCTGACGCAGGCCGCGACAGCCTGCGTGATAGCGTTTCCTGCCCCTCCGGATCTGCCGGAGGGATTGAAGGAACCTATGGATATGGAAGCCGACACCAGCCCCTTGCTTGCTCAACTGATTGACCACGCCCGCCCGCCTGCGCATGGCCGGGACGATTTCAAGACCGCTCTGCAGCGCCTCAATATCAACTCGGTGTTCGACATCGTGCGCGTGTCCGAGCGCGAGTTCGCCAAGCAATTGGCAACCTGCAATGACGACGATGCCCACCCGGTGTACCTCAAGGCCCAGAGTGCCGCCGCGCAACTGGAGACATTATTTCGCCAACAACAAGTCGCGTCAGACGCCACTGCCCTGCGCAATAAACGCAAGGTTGCCGCCGAAACCGGAGCGACCTACCAAGCCTTGTTCAACGAGAACTGGCAACAGTTCTGCTCCAGCACCTCCATCGCCGCAGTCGATTCGCCAGCGGCGTACCTGCGGGCGCTCTACCTGTTCGCCATGCAACTGGAACAAAACGCCCAAGGGTCAAACGCCGTCACGTTGAACGATCGACGCGCGGACCTGCACGCGCTGGTGATCGACCAACACAGCGTGTCGGGTCAGGTGCCCATGTTGTCGATCATCAACCAGACCTTGCTCAAAAATATAACGGGCGCCGACGACAAGGATGCCTACACGTTACTGAGCAAAACCTGGTATCCATTTTCTCTGCCCTACCACTTTCACCATCAGCAATGCCGACTGAGTCTGGCAGGCGACACGCCGGCGTTGGGCGAATTGAACTATCGCATCAGTCGCGAGCTGCCGCTGGCAGCAAAAGCCGGCGCTTACGGGCAGGTCATCACCCAGAATAACGAGGCCCAATGCTTGTTATCCGGGTTGAGCCCTGAACAACAAACACTGCTGAAAAATAGCCTGGTCGCCGCAGACGGCGCGCACACTTTTTTTCGTGACTATTACCAGTGGCGAGAGACGCCAAAAGGTCCCGAGAAGATCAGCGACTTTCTGCGCATCTCACAACTCGATGCCGAACAACTTCAGGCGCTGCTTGCACAACAGACGCACGCACCGCGCAAATCACCTTACTGCCCGCAGAGCACGCACCTGACGTACGGCGCGTGTTACGTCAACGGCGCAACCACGCCCGTTATCAGCCTGGACAACAGCGCGCCTGCCCAACTGGTCAACGTTAACCCTGAGCGCTTCGACAGGTTGCAACGCATGATTCGCCTGCAGCGCTGGCTCGGCCTGCCGTTCGCGCAACTGGACACCCTGATAACCAGCGTCATGCGCTGCGAGGGCAGCAGTAACCCTTCGCTGCTGATCAGCCATAACACCCTGAGGGCGCTGGGCGTTTTTTGCTATCTAAGCAAACACTACGGGCTGCAGGCCGAGGAGTTTGCCGCCTGGCTCCATCAGTTGCCCGTGCATGCCTCAGGCGAGCGCCTGCCCTTGTTTGATCAGGTATTCAATCGCGCAGGCTCTGCTCTGCCACCGCTGTATCTGGACGGCGGTGCATTCGACGCGACCACTCGGCAACAACTCTGCGCGGGGTTGGGCCTGCAAGACACCCAGACGTCGCTGCAGCTACTGATCAGCCCCGAAGTGCCTGCCACACGTACGATCGAGACCGTCAGCGCGATTTATCGGCAAGCACACATTGCCCGCCTGTTTGGCCTGTCGGTCCTGGACTGCCAGCAATGGCTGCACATGCTCGGGCAGGCGACCTTCGCAACGCAACTGCGTAATCCGACATTACGCCGCAAGCCGAAAGGCGCGACTGACTTCCTCGATATGCTCATGCACCTGGACTGGGCCAGCCGCTGGCTCAAGCAAAGCGGGAACAGCCTGTCACTGTTAAACCCTCAACGATCGCTGCACCCATTGGCCCAAGACCCTGCCATTAAGCAGCTGGTCAACGCGTTCGCCGCCTACGACCAGGCGTCTCTCGCCCAAAAGTTGAAGCGACTGACCCTGCCTCAACAAAACGCTGATGAAAGAGACGACGAAAAAAATCACCTGCCCGCGATTGATTGGGCGTCCATCGGCCAGCAGGTACTGCAAAGGATTCGCGCTGTCGCGAGCGTGGAAGCTGCGCTGAATGACGTTCTAACGCCGCTTAAAATAAGCGTCGACGCTGTTCGTAATGCATTTTTGATCGAGCAAGCCAGGCTCATCCTCCTGCCCCTATTGAGCGAGGTGCGTGACGAGCTCTGGCGCCTTCATTTACGCCTGAAAGCAATCATTCAAGCCACGGCCCATGCGCCAAGCGATACCAGCGGCCATGTCAAATATGATCATGCCAACCAGTTCCTGCGTTTACACGCGCCCACTGCCCCGCCGCTACACACCCTCGGCTACTTGATACTGCTGTTACCTAACGCCGCCGACATTCTGCAACTTCCGCTCAGCCCACATGCACTGCATCAATTTCTGCTCAATCCGCACTGGCTTGAGAGTGAGTACGCGGTCTCTTCGTTGCTTGAACTGACCCCGCGCACTCTCTACCTCATGCAGCAATTCAAACAGTGCATCACTCGCTGTGGCACCACCGAGGAACAGCTTCTCGCCTACTTCGAACATGCCCATGCCTTACCCAACAGCGCTGTGCAGCCCCCCCCTGAAGAAAAAAACGCGCGACTGGCACAACTTTTAGGCTGGAGTGCCAGTGAAATCGACAGTTTAAGCAGCCAACTGACACCGCCGCGCATTACCTCCATGGACCGCGTGGACTGGGTGCTGCGCTGCCGCCAGGCAAGCGCCGACACCGGCCTGTCGACCCGCATGCTGATTCAGGCCAGCCAGCTTAAAACCGACTCGACGTTTGCCGAATGGAAGGCCGTGGGCGAGGCGCTCACGAGCGCCCAACAGTAACTGACTAATACCCCACTTTTTTTCGACCTGTTCAAGGACTGATCATGTCTCACTCGCTCAATCAACACCTCAATGAAAGCCTGCGCGACGCGATGCTCGCGTATTACCTGACCCACAAAGTGCCTGACGCGTTAAAAAGTAAAATCACCAACGCCGACGCTCTCTACGAGTACTGGCTACTCGACGTGCAGGTCAGCCAAGCCGTGCCGACCAGCCCGGTAGCCTGTGCGATTTCCAGCCTGCAGCAATACATCACGCGCATTCAACTGGGCCTCGAACCCGGTTATGAAACGCATGCGATGACTGCGCAACAGCACCAGACCTGGCGCGAACGCTTGCACACCTACCCACTGTGGAATGCCAACCAACAGCTGCGCTACCACCCCGCCAACTATCTGGACCCGACGTTACGGCGTGACAAGACGGCGAGTTTTCAACACTTGGAAAACGACCTTAGCCAATATCGAATTCAACGGGACACCGTGACCACCGCAGTTAACCGTTACCTTGCCAGGTTCGAAGAGACCGCCAACATACGCACGATCAACGGGTACATCGACGCAGGTTCAAGCGAGCTGTGTAGCGGCACCTATTACTTTGTCGGCAAATCAAGCTCCGAGCATACCTATTACTGGCGCTCCCTCGACCTGTCCAAGCGTTCCGGCGCGGGGCTTGCCCAAGGTGCCTGGTCTGATTGGGAGCGGGTGAACTTATCGGTCTCCGACGCCACTGCCGAGCAGAGTATCCGCCCGGTGTTTTTTAATAATCGAATCTTCTTCATCTGGGCCGAATGCATCAAACCCACCCCCACCAGCGTCTTCAAAGCCGACCAATCGAATGCGGGAGAAAAAGCACAGCTCACCGCATGGATAGACAACCACTACGTCAAGTTTCGGCTTAACTTTTCTTATAAAAAACACGATGGCAGTTGGAGCGTACCGCAGGCGTGTATTGAACAATACTGCGCCACCGAAGACGTCAACGCATCGACCACGGACTTTCTGAAGACGATCACGCAAACGGTGGCGATCGTCGATGCCAGCGGCCCGCCCGTGCTGTTTTTAAGTGTCCTTGCAACCGCACGTAAAGACCCTAAACAGCAGGAGAACTTTATTGGCAAATTTTTCCAGTCGGTGCAAATCGACCAGTCCTTCAACATCACCACGCTCGCCGATGGCGGCAGCCCCGAGCGTTATAGCGTGCTGCCGGGCTCAGACGTGGACGAAGAAATAAACCGGCTGCTGGAACCCTTTGACCCCTCGCAGAAAACCAGGGTGCGCGCGGTACTCCAAAGCACTAACGGCTATTACAGCGAATTGCTACCTGACAACGCCAGGCAATACCTCACCTTCTTTGCGCACAAAAACCAGGGCAACCTGCAGTTCAAGGTAACGCCGGCCTCCAAACATTCGATTTCGGTCACCGTGCAAACGCCGTTCGCGGACAAAAACGATTGGGACTTTGAAAAACACCAACTGAACATAAAAGACACCGAGCAGAGCGCCGTCGCTTTTGACGCTAATACCGACGAGATTATATTTTCTTCGATTCTCAAAGAGCGCTTTCAACACCCGTACACCGTCACCTTGAGCGCAAGGCGCACGACGCCTATCACCATCACACTGATGACCGATGCGGCATTGGACGACCCCAACACGACTCAACTCAAACTGAGCAAGGGTTCTAAAATCACCGGCACGGTAGAAGTATTAACCTCTGATTTTTATGCACTCTATTTTAAAAACGCGACCACGCATGAAGAATACCCCAACGCTGTACACGACGAAGATGGGTCACTGTTTACCTCTACACCCGAGCAAGTCGGCGACACTACCCTTTCGCTGGAAGGCAAATTTATCGACAAGAACGCTTTCGTAAATCTGTACACGCACAAACACTTTCACATCACGCTTAACCGTTACGGCCATTACCACCTGCCTGAAAAACTGAACCAGTTGCACTCCCAAAATGTGCTGCTGATCAACAACACCGACGTGGCCACCTCGACGTTGCGCGCCTACAAACACATCATCATGAGTGCAAACTTTCAAGACTACCCCTTCACCGAAACCATCAACGCCAATTCACATAAAATCATCAACTTTCAGCACACGTCTCACGAAAGCCTCGCCAGCTCCACGCCCGAACTGCCTGCCGGGCATCGGGCCACCACGCGTATTTCAATAACACGCGCGCAGGCGGCGTCCGGCATTACCCTGATCCATGGGGTGGTGACACTTGAGCCCAGCGCCGACGGCCCGAAAATTCTCGGCTACGCACTAAAAGCCGCCACCTTGAAACTGGCCGCGCCCGTGTCTGACGCGCCGCTTAGCCAGCAACTCGCGCCGACCATCAAACGCTATGCATCGGAAACCCTCGGCAGCGCCGAATTCATTGATTTTTCAAACAGCAAAGACACGCTGCCTGCCGGCCTGCCGACCACCCTGCGTATGAACACCTGCTTTGCCGGCAAGCTGATTCAGGCAGCCAACATCAGTCTCGAACACCTGTTTTCGTTAACCCCGAAAACCTGGCAGGAGCCTCCACTTGCGCCGGGTGGTACAGCGCAAGATATCGACTTCAAAGGCGCTAACGGCAAGTATTTCTGGGAGCTGTTCCTGTATGTGCCCTGGCTGATCGCCCATCGCCTTAACCAGGAACAGCAGTATGACGAAGCACACACCTGGCTCCGCTACCTATTCGACCCTGCGCGGGCAGCCGAGGGTTCCATTGACCGCCCGGCCTTTTGGGGCTTCAGCGAGCTGCTGCGAGAAGATCAGGCCCCGGGCCATGCCACCCACGACCCTCACGCGCTGGCGGTTCGTGCGCCGGTGCATTTTCGCAAAGCGATCTACCTGTTTTACCTCGATATTCTGCTCAATCGCGGCGACGCTGCCTATCGCCAGCTCACCCCGGACAGCCTGACGCACGCCAAACTCTGGTACACGCGAGCGCATCAGTTCCTCGGCACACGCCCCAGCATCACCCGTCTTGAACCGTGGTCGAAAATCACCCTCGCCGCCCTCGCAACGTCTGGCTCGCCAGCGCTGATGGCACTTGAGCAGCAAGCCCCGAGCATCGAGATCACGCGCCCGGTTGAAGGCGTCACAGCGGCGTCGCTGACGCTGACCGACTCGCTGTGCCTACCCTTTAACAGTGAGCTGGTGGCTCGCTGGGATACGCTCGAAAGTCGTCTGCATAACCTGCGGAATAACCTCGACATTACCGGTAAACCCTTGCACTTGCCGCTGTACGCGGCCTCGTTGTCACCCCGCAGCCTGGTGGCCGGCCAGGGCAAAGGCGGTTTCGACAACGCGCGTGCCGCTGCGCTTGCGGACACACAGGTCGGCCATTATCGGTTCCAGATCATGCTGGGCCATGCGCTCACGGCGACCGAAGCATTGATTCAATTCGGCCATACGCTGCTGACCCTGATTGAACGCAAGGAGCAGTCTGAATACCTGGAGCTACAGCAACAACAAGCGTGGGACCTGGCCAATATCGTCGTCACTCAACAAACCCAAGCGTTGTTGATCGATCAGAAAAACCGCCAGGCGCTCAACACCAGTCGGCACATAATCGAGGCCCGGCTGCGCTACTACGAACATCAACTCAAAGAAGGTATCAGCCCCTCGGAAGCGCATGCCGGCCTGCTCTACTTGACCAGTACCGGATTCGATACCGCAGGTTCCGCCGCCGCCGCAGGGGCCGGCATCGCGATGATGGCGCCGAACATTTTCGGTACCAGTGTCGGCGGCTCGCGCTGGGAAGGCCCGTTCTATGCCGTTCAAGCCCTGGCCCAAGGCGTTGCGACGGCGCTGCGCGGCACGGCTGCGGACCTTGACCGTACCGAACAATTCCGCCGCCGGGCACAGGAGTGGGCCTATGCTCAGGAGCAAGCCCAACTTGAACTGGCGCAGGTGGATGCTCAGCTACACACCTGCGCCGAACAGGAAAAAGCCACGAGCCTGCAGTTGCGCCTGGCCGAAACTGCCCTGACACACGCCTGGTCGAACTATCAATTACTCGCCCGGCGCTTTTCCAAAGCACAGTTGTATGACTGGCTGAATGTTCAACTCAGCAAGTTCTACTACCAAGTCTATGACCTTAGCCTTTCGCTGTGCCGAACCGCGCAAGCGTGCTGGCAGTACGAGGTTGCGGACTACGCACGCACGTTTATCCAGCCCAGCGCCTGGAACAACAATTACCGTGGTTACCTGGCGGGTGAGGCCCTGAAGCTATCGCTGTTGAGCATGAACACCGCCTACTTGAACAATAACGTGCGGGATCTGGAGATCGTCAAAACTATCTCGTTGCGTCATCACCTCATCGATTGTGTGGTCGCCACGCCCCACGCCAACACCGCTCAAGCCACTCACCTTACAAGCACTGATGACCCCTGGGCTTCACATAAACAACAACTGGTCAGCCAAGGCAGGCTGTGCTTCAAACTCACCGAAGCGCTGTTTGAAGATGATTACCCCGGCCACAGCCTGCGGCGGATCAAAGGCATCAGCGTATCGTTGCCCGCAACGCTGGGGCCTTACCAAGACATCAAAGCGATATTGACCCAGACCCGCAACGAAATCGTATTGCCCACAGGCCAGCGGCGCACGGACATGCGCGTGCATCAGCAAATCGCCCTCTCCACCGGCCTTGATGACAACGGCCTGTTCAGGCTCACGTTCGACAGCAATGATCGCTACTTGCCCTTTGAATACACCGGGGCCATCTCCGACTGGACGCTGGAGTTCCCCAATCCGCCTCAGCAAAAAGCCATACTCGAAACGATCAACGATATTGTCATTCACCTGCGTTACACCGCCAGGGCGACGGCTGCCAGCGGGGGCAACGCATGAGCGACGACAACCTGAACCTGCAGATCAATAGCCCGGCGCTGCCCACCGGTGGCGGTGCCATCCAAGGCACCGGCAAGGGCTGGGGCCCGGTCGGCGCCAGCGGTACGGCAACCTTTGAAATTGCCTTGCCGGTGTCGGCGGCGCGCGGCTATGCGCCAGCCATGGCGCTGACCTACCACAGCACCGCCGGCAACGGCCCGTTCGGGCTGGGTTGGACGCTGCCGATCGGCGCCGTCAGCCGGCGTACGTCCCTGGGCGTGCCTGGCTACACGATCGACGATGTGCTGTTAGGCCCCGACGCGCAAATAGCCTTACCCGAACGCAACGCCGAGGGCGCGATCATCAGCCACCGCGCCGCCTCGTTCAATGGCTTGGCGCTGAGCACCACCTACGTGGTCACCCGGTACTTCCCCAGGGTCGAGAGCCGCTTCGACCGTATGGAACACTGGCAATCGGAAACCGACCGAGCTGGCTTTTGGCTGATACAACGTGCTGATGGCAGCCAACACTTCTACGGCAAAAACGCGTTGGCGCGCATTGCCGATCCCGACCACCCGCACCATGTGGCGCAATGGTTATTGCAGGAAAGCCTGAACGCCCACGGCGAGCACATTTATTACCACTACAAAAAAGAAACCGATCAATCGCGTTACCCACGCGACTGCCGCGCTCAGCACTACCTGGAAAGCGTCTGCTACGGCAACTTCACCGCCAGGGAACAGGAACAGCTTTACCTGTGGCAGACCGAGGATAAACCGACGGTGGGCTGGCACTTTCAATTGCTCTTTGATTATGGCGAACGCGCCCTGGAACCGGATCAGCGACCGACTTATCAGCCAGCCCGTGCATGGCCGGCACGCGGCGACGCTTGCTCGGACTTTGCCTTCGGCTTTGAGTTACGCACGCTGCGCCTGTGCAACCAGATTCTGCTGTATCACCACTTCCCCAAAGAAACGCACATGGGCACCGAGCCAATGCTGGTCAAGCGCTTGCTGCTGGAGTACAGCACCCACGCGCATGTCAGCCTGTTGAGTGCGGCGCACGAGCAGGCCTTCGACGGCGCCGGCAATAGCGTGAGCCGCCCGCCGCTGGAGTGCCTCTATCAATCGGGCCAGCTCAAGTCGGACCCGCGCCGCTATCAGGCCTTCAGCTCGTTGCCCGCGCTCAATGACGGCGATCGGTATCAACTGGTCGACCTGTATGGCGAGGGCATACCGGGTGTGTTGTATCGCACTGACAAAAGTTGGTATTACCGCGAGCCGCTAAGGCCGCAGCACACCGAGACCGGCGACGAGGTGATCTTCGGTGCGGCGCAAGCGTTGACGCGAATCCCGGTAGCCGACAGTACACGGCCCATCCACCAAGCGCTGGCCGATATCAATGGCGACGGTCGGCTGGACTGGCTGGTTGCACAACCGGGCATGAGCGGCTTTTTCAGCCTGGACGAGCAGCGCAATTGGTCAGCCTTCACACCCTTCGATGCGTTTCCGTCGGAGTTCTTCCATGCCCAGGGAGCGCTGGCCGACCTGATGGGCTCGGGTGCCCACGACTTTGCCATGATTGGCCCGCGCAGCGTGCGCCTGTATGCCAATCGCCGAAAATCCGGCTTCGCGCCGGCCATCGAGGTGCCGCATACAGCCGACGACGGCCTACCGATCATTTCCGCCTCGCCTAACGAGCTGGTGGCCTTCAGCGATGTGCTCGCCACGGGCCAACAGCACTTGGTGCGTATCCGCCATAACGAAGTGAAATGTTGGCCGAACCTGGGTCGAGGACGTTTCGCCCAAGGGTTTGTGTTCGCCACGCTGGCATTGCCTTATCAAACATTCCACGCAGCGAATGTGCGGCTGGTCGACCTCAATGGCAGCGGTGCTACCGACTTGCTGTATTTGAGCGCCGATCACCTGAGTATCTTCCTCAATAAAGGCGGCAACGGCTTTGCGGCAAAGGCAATCAAAGTGCCGTGGCCAGACGGCGTGCAATATGACGACCGCTGCCAGGTCAGCCTGGTCGATCTGATCGGCCTGGGCTGCCCGAGCCTGATCTTCAGCGCCGCCCACCAGACGCCGATCCACTGGCGCTACGACTTTTTCACCCAGAAGCCCTGGCGGCTCATGCGCACCTATAACAACATGGGCACACGCGCATCCATCGTGTATCGCAGCAGCGCCCAAGAGTGGTTGGATGAAAAACGTGAACGGCACGCCAACGGCGAGCTTGCCATTTGCCAGTTACCCTTCGCGCTGTGCCTGGTCAGCCAACACACCCGGCAGGATGAAATAACCGGCAACCAACTCACCCAGCGCTTGAGCTACAGGCAGGCTTATTACGACCGGGCCGACCGCGAATTTCGCGGCTTCGGGCTGTTGTTGCAGACCGACACCGACAGCCACAAAAACAACGAAAACACTCAAGGTTTCAGCGCTCCCGTGCGCACCAAGACGTGGTTTCATACCGGCCAGTCGGTTGATATGGCCGTCCTCGGCCATAGCGCCCACGACGTCAAGGCCAAGGCCATCGGCCCAACGCTGTTAAGCCAATACCGGGCGACGGGGCTGGTGCAGCCGCTTGACCATCACGACGACTTGATCAGCGAGCCTGCGCCGTCGCTGTTGCGCGAAGCCGCACATGCACTCAGCGGGGCGGTTCTGCGCGTGGAGGTGATGGCGGCGGACCCGGCGCAGGGCGCAGTGCCCTACTCGGTCACCCAACACCGTTATCTTCTGCGCGAACTGGCACCGCCCAGCGCCCACACGCGCTACGCCCGGCTGCTGCCATTAGCGCTGGAGTCCATCAGCTATCAATACGAAGGCGTGGCAGACGATCCCGTCTGCCGCCACCATATCCACCTGCGAAGAGATGCCTATGGCTGCCTGGTGCATGGCGTCACGATTGATTATGCCCGCCGTACAAGCGCCGACGACTCGGCGCCTGCCGTGCTGGCTGATGAACATCACCAACGCTGGTGGCGCGATACCCATGACAGCGCGCAACAGTCCTATTACCTGCGCGAAACCCTGGCGCAACATATTCATCTGGACGAGCCACAACTGCGCTGCCTGGCCTTGCCCTACCGGCAACGACACAATGCGCTGGTGTTGCCCAAGGCACCCGCAGCCGATGGATTAAACCTTGAGCACATCGCCTATGAACGGTTCATCGATAACCGTAACGGGCCGTTGGCCAGCAGTGCCAAGCGTGAACTGAGTGGTTTGTCGGTGCAGCACTATCGGCAAGCCGGTGGTCACGGCAAGGCCTTGGAGCCGGGCGTCGCGACGACTCAGGCATTGACTGATTACCTTGAAACCGCAGAGCTGGACGGCAAAGCCCTGGATGTCTACAAAGACCTGCCGACTTTGCCCAACCAGCCTCCGGCAGAGCTGGTGCAAAAGCTCACGGACAGCGGCTACCGCACCATGCTGCTGTTTTTTCTTTTCGACGGCGAGGTGCCGCCTGCAGACCATCGATTGTGGTCGATCCGCCGGCACTTCCCGCGCTATGCCAAGGCAACCCGGTTTTATCGTTTAAGGGCGCTGCGCGCGACCGAGGCCCACGGCGAAACAACGCTGGCGTACGACGCCTACGCGCTGCAAATCATTCGGGTGAAAACGCCGGACGGCGGTTTGACCAAAGCCGAATACGACTATCAATCGCTGCTGCCGAAAAAAATTGTCGACCCCAACGGCACCATTCAAGAGGCCCTGTATGACGGTTTTGGGCAGGTACTCGCCAGCACCTTTTACGGCCATGAACACGGCCTTGCGCTGGGGTTTTCGGCGTTGAAAGACTACAGCCCACCCAAGGATGTGACGCCCGCGTTTGCCATTGAAAACGCGAAAGCCGTCTTGCAGAAAGTGGCCAGCGCGCACTGTTACGCTCCGTTTAGCTGGATGGGCAGCGTCGATTTGGCCCTGGTCAAGCCCGAGTGGCTTGCCAAGGCGTATGTGTTGCCCAGCGGGCATATTCGAATGAGCGCGCGGCTGCGCCTGGGTGGCAGTCGCCAAGCGCTCAACGAGAGTGACAAACAACTTAAGGCATTGATCGACAAAGCCGGACGAACACCGGTACATGGGCTCATGCTGCAAGCCGATTGCTACCCGGACGATCCCGCCCAACAGATTCGGCTGAGCTTGAGCTATTGGGATGGCTTTAGCCGCGTCTTGCAGAGCCAACAAAAAACCGAGCCTGGCACGGCCAATGCCGTCGATGAAAAGGGCGACCTGTTGGTCGACGACCTGCCGGGTACTGCGCCCGGCGTCTTCAAGAAACAGCTACGCCAAGTGCATGCCGACCCGCGCTGGCGCGTCAGTGAACGTGTCGAACACAACAACAAAGGCTTGGCCATTCGTATCTACCGTCCTTACTTCGCCAACAAGCACGGCTACATCAATGATCAATCGATGCGCGAGTTGGCTCACAGTGACCAGCAATTCTACGACCCACTGGGGCGCCCCACCCAGACATTGACCGCAAGCGGGTTCATGCGGCGTACCACCCATTGGGCGTGGTACAGCGTGAATGAGGACGAAAACGATACCGATGAAGAAATGCAGGCATCAAAGCAGTTGAAAACCCCGTGACCCGAGTGCGTCGATAGAGGAATGGGCCGTGGCGCTGGCCCATTCTCCCTCCCGTCAGACGCCTGCGTTTCGGCGCCAACGTGCACCGAGGGAGGCATACCCGCGCGTGGCCACCTCGACTAAAAAGCCCCGCCATTGGGTCAGCGCTGATATAACGCCACGGGCAGCCATCACCAGCATGCGAGTCCCACGGCCTTGCGCAGCCACGGGCAGGCCGGTTATCGCGACGGTCAAGGCCTCAACGCCGGTGGATGCCCAGTAGGCCCAGACCTGATTGAACATTCTGCTTAGCCCACCGTGCATCGTCGCCACGGGGTCTGGAAGCTGCAGGGTTTGGCCATGCGGGTCACGGGTGGCCGTCTCGTGCCCGGCGCGAATCAGGGTGCCCATTGCGGCGTCGTAGGCTTCCACTGCGGGCATCACATTGGGGCTGATCAGCGCGGGCACATCCGCGCCATACATCGCATTGGCAATGGTTGCGACCGCATAGGTCGCCGTCGATGCGGCGGTGCGCCCAACCCTGGCCCTCATTGGCGTGCTGCCCCAGGATACGCCGGTGCCGTGCCCGCGGATGACCTGCCGCACCAACTCCCGGCTCAGCGAGCGTATATGCCCGCTCAAGCGCACGGTCGCCACAGGGTCCCAGCCCTCACCGGCTTGCGAACCCTGCGCGTCGGCATGCGCGGCATACCCGATACCTGCGATGCCTGCCGAAATAAAGCCGATATGTGGCGCAAAACGCGTCCAGTTACCGGCGCCCCCTGAGCTCATGTGTGCCACGGACAGCGCATCCAGCCCCGCGACGGTATAGCGCAGGATCTGGTTGCGTTGCGGCGTGGGTTCGACATTGCTGAACACCGCCAGATCGATGCCTGTCGCGATGGTGTTGGCGATGTAGGTTGCTAAACCATCACGAATGGCCGCCGAAGCGGCTTCGTTTATCCGCGGTCGCAAAATACGTCCCATACTGGCTATCCCGCGCCTGGCCAACGACAGCTGGTTTTTTTGACCCTCACCCGATTCAAGCGCCGGGATGCCCGTCAGCCCTTGCTGATCAATCTCTGTGATGGGGTTACCGCCGACCATGGCGTACAGATTCAAGCCATCGGCATCGCCGGTCGGGTCCGGGCTGACCCAACGGCACAACCACGGCGCGTAATACCTGAACCCGTAGTAATAAAGCCCACTGGCATCGCGCTCCTTGCCCGAGTAGCGAATAAACCTGTAACTCGCCTCGCTGGCATTTTTAGCCGCCCGCCACGCCGTGCCGCCATAGGGGTAATAGCTTTCCTGGCTGAGCAATTGCGCCTGCTCACCGAGTTCCAGGCCGCTGCTGCCCAAGTGGTCGGACAAACCGAAACGTATCTGCACCTCCTGGCTGACGCCCGAAGGATGGCGATCCCAGAGCAGTACCCGCACAGTGGTGGTGCCCAGATTCAGGTTGAGTACATTCAACTGCTCACCCGTTGCGCTGTCATGGCGAATCTCCAATCCAGGCAAATAGCGCACCTCGGCCGTATGCATCACGCCCTTGGCGTGCGTTACCCGTCGCTTGAGGAGGCGCTGCCCCGTCGCATCGTATGCGTAACACTCTTCATCATCGTCACCGCCCTCGCGTGCCACTTGCGTCATGCGCACCAGTTGATTGCGCACATCCCAGCCCATGCCGGGCGTGCCCTCCAGCCCTTGCAGGTTGCCGCTGTGGTCAAAGCCCCGGCCCAGGCCCGGCGCTGCGCCGCCTTCGGAGTGCGGCGAAAAATGATTGCTGCCGGCAGCTACGCGAAGCTCGCGAGTGAAGCCGGTGCCGCTGCTGGGCACATGCTGCAATGTCAGCACATTGCCCGCCTCGTCATAGCTGAACCGCTGGGTGTAGCGGCGCCATACGCTGTCGTCAGTCGAGCCGAACGTCACGCTGGCCGGTAAACCCGGGCCGCCATGGCTGCCGACGGTTTCGCGCCCGGTGGCCTTGGTCAGTTGCGATAACGTATCGTAATCATAAAGGCTGGCCGAATTGACCAAGGTGTTACTCGACCATTGCGTCGGCTGCGCACGGTCGTCGATACGCACCACGTTACCCACGCAGTCATAGTCGTAGGTCAGGTCTTGCAGCGCGTTACCCACCGCCACCGGCCCTAGCGGATGGGCCGTCATCTGGCGCAAGCGACCATCGAACTGACGGTAGTGCATCGTACGCAGCACGCGATTGCCGGCGCGCTCGGAGATGACCTTGCCCGCCGCGTTGTAACCACGCTCGCCCATCAACTGCGTGCGCTTGCCGCCCTTGGGTAACAGAAAAATGCTCGCCGGTTGGCCGTCAACGCCGTAGGCGTACTCGAAACGGTTGCCCTTGGCATCCATGTGCTGCAGGCGTTCACCCAGCGCGTTGAACCCAACCGTTGTCTGGAAGCGCTCGGGCGCCAGGCGCAGGTCGCGTTGTGCATCGGGCTGCGGCCAATCCAGGGCTGCCGAGGCCTGCCGAAATTGCCGGGTCTGCTGAATAACTTCTGCGCGCAACCCGTAAAACTCATGGAACAACGAACCGCCCCCGTCGTCATGACGCAGCACTTGGCCACAGCGATTACGTGCAGCCTCTTCATCCGACTGTTCAGCATAGGCAAGGCGTTCGACACACAGCGCATGCGCGTCACCGGCCATGTGTTCAAACACCGCAACCGGGCGCACGTATTGATCGTAGTGATGCACCTGGTGGGCGCCGCGCGCATCCCATTCTTCGAGCAACTGCCCGGCCGCTCCCGGCAAGGTGATGCGCCAGCCGGCATCCACGCTGTCAGTGCGCAATGCTTGCCCACCCAGGCTGTAGACCGTGCGTTGATTGGCCTGAATGTCGGGCTGCGAGCGCGACAATTGAAACAAGCGCGGGTCCCACTGTTCAATCAGCAAACCCGTACTGCTTAACACCTGTCGTTGAATACGTGCTTGCGCTTCAACCTGTGCGGTGGAGCGGTGGTAGTCGACGTTACGCACAACCAACCCACGCGGGTCGAACGCTGCCAGAGACGGCGTGTTTCGATGGATCAAATTAGACATGCCCTCAAGACCTTATTTTGAGTAAGTAGTCCTGGAAGGCTAGTGAGAGGGGATGGGTGCAGGTGGTGCAGGAGGATGTTTTGTGTGTCTGCGTACGCACATCGCCTCGACCCGCTCGCGCGGGTCGAGGCTGCGCTCAGTGCCCGCCGGCGCAGGTCGGCGAGGCCGGGGCTGCGTCGATTTTCGCCCATTCTTCAGGCGAATAGGTATGCAGCGCGAGCGCATGAAACTCGCTCATCAGGTCACCCAGAGTGGCGTAGACGGTCTGATGGCGCTTGACCCGGTTAAGCCCCTCGAACTGCTGGCTGACCAGCACGGCCTTAAAGTGAGTTTGCAACCCACGGCTGTGCAGGTGGCTTTCATCCAACACGCTCAAGTGTTGCGGGCTCAGGGCGGCAAGTGCCGTTTCGATACGCTGTTGCATGGTCATTGCTGCTTACTTCTTCTTGGCCGGTGCAGCGGCTTTAGGCGTAAGCTCGTTGGTCATGTCTTCCAACAGCTTGTTCACCACCGGCACGGCGCTTTCCAGCTTGGCTTGGGTCATTTGGGCCGACTGTTGGGTCAGCTGCGGCATTTTTTCCAGGACTTTCTTGCCCAGTGGCGACTGGTAGAACGCTACCAGGTCCTTGAGCTCGGATTCGCTGAAGTTGGTGGTGTAAAGCTTGACCATGTCCGGTTTCAGCTTGGGCCAGCCAATGGCCTGGTCCAGCGCGGCGTTGGCCTTGGCCTGGTAGCTGTCCAATACCGACTGCTTGGCGGCAGGCGCCTTGGTCTGTTCGAAACGCTGGGCGAACATTTGCTGCACTTGCATGTACACCGGAGTGCCCAGCTTGTCAGCGTGCGCCAGCGTCAGGAAAGCTTCGGCACTGGCGTTGTGGCTGGCGGTATCGGCAAAGACTTGGCCGCTGGCGCAAACCAGAGCAACCGCGGTACAGATGGCACGAAGACGAGTCATCGAGTTTCCTTTTCTAGCAGGCGAGGTCTTACCCCCAAGGGCGGCTATTCTGCGCCTAAAAAACTCCACGGCTCAACCCCACCCGTACTTCGGCCAGGTTTTACGGGGGTTCAATGCGATGAAAAGTCTTTTATGGAACCCCATAGGCCCATCACGGCCTAAACTGCGCAAACGAACTTGAAGGAGTATGCCCGATGAGCCGTATCGAAACCGACAGCCTGGGGGAAGTTCACGTCCCGGATGACGCTTACTGGGGTGCGCAGACCCAAAGATCGCTGGTCAACTTTGCCATCGGTGAGCAGCGCATGCCCCTGGCGGTACTGCACGCGCTGGCCCTGATCAAAAAGGCCGCGGCCCGGGTCAACGACCGCAACGGCGACCTGCCCGCCGATATTGCCCGCCTCATTGAACAGGCCGCCGACGAGGTGCTTGCAGGCTCGCATGACGACCAGTTCCCACTGGTGGTGTGGCAAACCGGCAGCGGTACGCAAAGCAACATGAACGCCAATGAAGTGATCGCCGGCCGCGCCAACGAGCTGTCGGGCAAGCCGCGTGGCGGCAAGAGCCCGGTGCACCCGAATGATCACGTCAACCGCTCGCAAAGCTCGAATGACTGCTTCCCCACCGCCATGAGCATCGCGGCGGTGCAGGCGGTGACCAAGCAACTGCTGCCCGCTATCAACCACTTGTCGGGCGGCCTGGCAGAACTCTCGGCGCGGCACATGAAACTGGTGAAAACCGGTCGCACGCACATGATGGACGCCACACCGATCACGTTTGGCCAGGAAGTCTCGGCGTTTATCGCCCAGCTGGATTACGCCGAACGCGCGATTCGCAGCGCCCTGCCTGCAGTCTGCGAACTGGCCCAGGGCGGTACCGCCGTCGGCACCGGGCTGAATTCACCGCACGGCTTTGGCGAAGCGATTGCCGCCGAGCTGGCGGCGTTGTCGGGGTTGCCGTTCGTGACTGCACCGAACAAATTTGCCGCGCTCTCAGGCCATGAGCCATTGGTGACCCTGCACGGCGCGCTGAAAACCCTGGCCGTGGCGCTGATGAAAATCGCCAACGACCTGCGCCTGCTGGGCTCCGGCCCGCGCGCCGGGCTGGCCGAAGTCAAGTTGCCGGCCAACGAACCGGGCAGCTCGATCATGCCGGGCAAGGTCAACCCTACCCAGTGCGAAGCGCTGTCGATGCTGGCGTGCCAGGTGCTCGGCAATGACGTGACCATCGGCATTGCCGCCAGCCAGGGGCACTTGCAGTTGAACGTGTACAAGCCGGTGATCATCCACAACCTGCTTGAGTCGATCCGCCTGCTCGCCGACGGTTGCAACAACTTCCAGGAACACTGCGTTGCCGGTCTTGAGCCAGATGCCGAGCAAATGGCCGAACACCTCGAGCGCGGGCTGATGCTGGTGACGGCGCTTAACCCGCACATCGGCTACGACAAGTCCGCGCAGATCGCCAAGAAGGCGTACGCCGAAGGGCTGACACTGCGCGAAGCGGCGCTGGCGCTGGGTTACCTCACCGACGCCGAGTTCGACCAGTGGGTACGCCCGGAAAACATGCTCGAAGCGGGGCACTAAGCGTATAGCCGTTTAGGTTTGTGACTTGGGTTTTGAGTGCATATCCGTTATTGAGGTTATGGCTTATATCGGTTCCGCTCTTACCGCGGGTCACTTTTGAAAAGCCCGGAAGCCGGCCCAATCCCCCAAGCAGAATGCATTCAAACTGTGGGAGGGGGCTTGCTCCCGATGGCTGTGGGTCAGTCAACTCATGTATCAACTGTAAAACTGCTATCGGGAGCAAGCCCCCTCCCACAAAAAGCAAAAAAAGCAGATCTGCCGTGTATGCAAAACTCGCCTTTGATCTGCTTCAACCACTCAGGTCGGCTTTCAGGCCGCCGTGCTCTTGCTTGTGATCTTGATCTGAGAAGCGCCCCGTTAAACCACGATGGCCGCACGCAGGCTTGAATCCGTGGGTAACCCGGCAGGACGCCGGGTTAGCCGCGCTGGGCCAAGGATGGCCCATCGCGGCGGCCCACGGATTCAAGCCTGTGTGCGGGCATGCCGAGCCTAAGCGAGGCACCGAGTGGTGGGGCGAGGACCTTTTGGTTAGTTTTGGCTGGGCCGGCTTCCGGTCCTTTCAAAAGTGACTCGCTGTAAGAGCGAAACCGATATAAGCCATAAACCCAATAACGGATATGTACCCAACCTGAACAACACCCCCAAGCCCACTTGCCGCGCCACAGCGCAACATCAAAGATGCAATGGTACCTCCCACAAAAAGCACATTGCCTGTCTACGCAAGCCCCGCTTTACTCACGCCCCCCGCCGAGCCCGCAGCCCGGCCAGCAACGACGGCGCCAACGCCACCGTCGCCGAACCCAGCACCACCACCAATGCCCCGACATAACCCACTGCGTTAATCGCCTCGGCCTGCACAAACTCCGGCCATAACCACGCTGCCAAGGCCACCGCGACAAACGTCACCAGCGGCGTCAGCGACAAAGTCGCACTGACCCTCGACGCCTCCCAGTGCGCCAAGGCCTCGGCAAACGCGCCATAAGCCACCAGCGTGTTCATGCAGCACGCCAACAACAACCAACCTTGCAGCGGGCTCAATTGCAACGCCTCCAGCGGATGCGCCCACGGCGTCAGCAACAGCGCGCATGACAGATAGATCACCATCATCACTTGCAACGAATTCCACACCGTCAGCAATTGCTTCTGACCCAAGGCATAGAACACCCAGATGGTGGTGGCAAGCAGCACCGTCAGCACCCCGGCGGTGTAGGTGCCCAGTGACGTCAGCAGCTCCGACAGGCGCTGGTTGAAGAACAGCCCAAAGCCAAAAATCAGCACCACCAGGCCGATGCCCTGCCCCAGGCTGAAACGCTCCTTGAACACAAACACACTGGCAACCATCAAAAAGATCGGCCCCATCTGCACCACCAACTGCGCCGTGCCAGGGCTGAGCATTTTCAAGCCGACCAGGTACAGCACGTAGTTGCCCACCAGCCCACACACGGCCATTGCCACCAGCCAACCGCCTTTGGCACCGAGCACAGCACGACGCGGCAGGCGCTTGGTGGCCGCCAGGTACAGGAACAGGCAACCACCGGCGACGGTCAGGCGAAACCAGGTGACGGTCACCGGGTCCATCACTTGCAGCACCTGTTTGAGTTTGATCGGCAGAATGCCCCAGAGCAACGCGGTCAGCAGGGTCAAGCCAAAGCCATAGACCCAGCGACCGGAAGAGATATGCATGAGTGCCCCAAGGCCAGAGGAAGTGGAACCGGCATTCTAGGGGCAAGTCATCACATCAGGATACGCCGCAGCTCAAATGGGTAGCCGCACAAACCGCCTTGCCGATTTTTAATTAGCCAACGGCTTCGAATAGCCCGCTGGCGCCCATGCCGCCGCCCACGCACATGGTGACGATGCCGTAACGCAGAGTGCGCCGCTGCAGCTCGCGCACCAAATGCCCGACTTGCCGCGAACCGGTCATGCCGAACGGGTGCCCGATAGAAATAGAACCGCCATTGACGTTGTACCTGGCATTATCAATGCCCAAGCGGTTACGCGCGTACAGGCATTGCGAGGCGAACGCCTCGTTGAGTTCCCACAGGTCGATGTCCGCCACTTGCAAGCCCTTGGCCTTGAGCAACTTGGGCACCGAGAACACCGGGCCGATGCCCATCTCATCCGGCTCGCAACCGGCCACGGTAAAACCACGGAAAAACGCCTTGGGCTTCAGCCCCAGTTCCAAGGCTTTTTCCAGGCTCATCACCAGGGTCATTGAGGCGCCGTCGGACAACTGCGACGAGTTGCCCGCCGTCACCGAGCCGTCGTCGGCAAACACCGGTTTCAAGCCCTGCAGGCTGGCGAGCGTGGTGTCGGGGCGGTTGCAGTCGTCGCGGTCGACCACACCCTCCAGCATCTGAACCTCGCCGGTGTGCTTGTCTTCTACGCGGTACTTGACCGCCATCGGCACGATTTCATCGTCAAACAAGCCGTCGGCCTGAGCCTGCGCGGTGCGTTGCTGGCTTTGCAGGGCGTACAGGTCTTGCTCTTCGCGGCTGACGTTATAGCGGCGCGCGACGATTTCGGCAGTCTGGCCCATCGGCAAGTAGATGCCCGGCACCTGTTCTTGCAGCAGTGGGTTGATCAGATGGTCGGTGTTGACGCTTTTCAGGGTCAGGCTGATGGATTCGACGCCGCCGGCGACGATGATCTCGCTGCAGCCTGAAGCGATCTGGTTGGCCGCAATCGCAATCGCCTGCAAGCCCGAGGAGCAGAAACGGTTGAGGGTCATGCCCGCCGTACCGGTGCCTAACTGCGACAGCACCGCCACATTACGCCCGATGTTATAGCCCTGCGCGCCTTCGTTGGAGCCGGCGCCGACGATGCAGTCCTCCACCGTCGCCGGGTCGATGCCATTGCGCGCAAGCAACGCATTGACGCAATGCGCCGCCATGTCATCGGGGCGGGTCTGGTTGAACTTGCCGCGAAAGGATTTGGCCAAGCCGGTTCGCACGCTGTCGACGATCACTACTTCCCGCATAAGCTGCCTCGATCTTGTTGTTGGGTGTGTTGAACCGAGGATAGAGGCAAGGCATTGGCGACCGCGACGATCATTCATCCGGCGTATGCAAAAGCATGAGCTCACCTTGTGCAAAGCCGGTTGATAGCGGCCAGTGAGCCTGGCCGGGCCGCGCGCGGGTTATTTCTTTTTCTTTTTATCGTGCTTGTCGGTTTTGTCGAACGCCTCTTCCAGCGCGCGGTTGATGGTGCGCAGTACCTTGACCCGCGCCCAGCGCTTGTCGTTGGCTTCCACCAGCGTCCAGGGTGCAATCTCGGTGCTGGTGCGGTCGACCATGTCGCCGACGGCGGCGCGATAATCGTCCCATTTGTCGCGGTTGCGCCAGTCGTCTTCGGTGATTTTGAAGCGCTTGAACGGAATATCCTCGCGGGCCTGGAAACGCTCCAACTGGGTTTGCTTGTCGATCGCCAACCAAAACTTGACCACGATCACACCGGCATCGCGCAGTTGCTCTTCAAAGTCATTGATCTCGCCATAGGCACGCATCCAGTCCGCCGGGGAGCAGAAGCCTTCGATGCGCTCCACCAGTACGCGGCCGTACCACGAGCGGTCGAACACGGTGAACATGCCGCGCGCCGGGATCTTCTGCCAGAACCGCCACAGGTAAGGTTGCGCGCGCTCGTCTTCACTCGGCGCGGCAATCGGCACGATGTGGTACTGGCGCGGGTCCAGCGCTGCCGCCACACGGCGGATCGCACCGCCCTTGCCCGCTGCGTCATTGCCTTCAAATACCGTGACCAACGCGTGCTTGCGCATGCGCTTGTCGCGCATCAGCCCGGAGAAACGCGCCTGTTCGGTAATCAGTTGTTCTTCGTAATCGTCCTTGTCCAGGCTCAAGGTCATGTCGAGGCTGTCCAGCAGGCTCTTCTGATCCACCGACGCCAGCAACGGCGCCGGGTTCATGCCGCTGGCCTTGCCTTTGGCCAGCTTCAAGGCATTTTGCAGGCTCTCGAGCAAAATCTTGCCCACGGTGAGGCTGCGGTAATGCGCGTCGACGCCTTCAATCACATGCCACGGCGCGTAGTCGCGGCTGGTGCGGCGCAGGATACGCTCACCAAAATGCACAAATTTGTCGTAGGTCGCGGACTGCTGCCAGTCCAACGGGCTGATGCGCCAGCTGTGCAGCGGGTCATCGGCCAAGGCCTTGAGCCGCGCCTTCATCTGTTTTTTGGACAGGTGGAACCAGAACTTGAAGATCAGCGCGCCTTCATCGCAGAGCATCTTTTCCAGGCGCTCGGCGCCGGCAATCGCCTGGTCGAGCCGCGCATCCTTGATCTGGCCATGCACCCGGCTTTGCAGCATCTGGCTGTACCAGTTGCCGAAAAAAATACCCATGCGGCCTTTGGCGGGCAGTTGCCGCCAGTAGCGCCAAGCCGGTGGCCGCGCCAGTTCTTCATCGGTTTGCTGGTCAAAGGTGCGCACCTCGATCAGGCGCGGGTCCATCCATTCATTGAGCAACTTGACGGTCTCGCCCTTGCCGGCGCCTTCGATGCCGTTGATCAGGATGATCACCGGGAAGCGCTTCTGCTGTTGCAGCTCGTACTGCACTTCCAGCAAGGCTTCGCGCAGGGCCGGCACTTGCGCTTCATAAGTGTCTTTGTCGATGGCGTGACCGATTTCGGCGGATTCGAACATGGGCAGCTCCGTTTCAAGATGGATCAAGACTAGCGGATTGGGCAACGGCGCGCGGGAGGAAATTCCCCGGCGACTTGCCATAGGTCAATTCAACGCCGGTTGATCGGCTAGAATGGCCGCCTTGCCTTTGCCTGCTTCTATTTATGAGTCGCCCATGAACCCCGTATCGCACGCCCAACTCGACTGGGATGAACAAGGTCGCCCGCACTCGCGGGTGTTCGACGACGTGTATTTTTCCGACACGTCGGGCCTTGAAGAAACCCGTTATGTGTTCCTCGAACAGAACCGTTTGCAGGCGCGCTTTGCCGCGTTGCCGGTGGGCGGGCGATTGGTGATTGGCGAGACCGGCTTCGGCACCGGCTTGAATTTTCTGTGTGCCTGGCAACTCTTCGAGCAACACGCGGTGGCCGGCGCGCGGCTGCACTTTGTCAGCGTCGAAAAGTACCCGCTGAGCCACGCCGACCTGCAACGCGCCCTCGCCCTCTGGCCGGAACTGCAACCCTTGGCCGAGCAATTACTGGCGCAGTACATCGCCATTCACCAAGGCTTTCAGCGCCTGGTGCTGGACAACGGCCGCGTGACCCTGACCCTGTTGATCGGCGATGCCCTGGAGCAATTGCCGCAACTGGATGCGCAGGTCGATGCGTGGTTTCTGGACGGCTTTGCACCCGCGAAAAACCCCGACATGTGGAGCGCCGAGCTGTTTGCCGAACTGGCGCGGCTGGCCGCACCGGGGTCGACGATCAGCACCTTCACCAGCACCGGCTGGGTGCGCCGCTTGATCAACGCGGCAGGCTTCAAAATGAAGCGCACGCCAGGCATCGGCCACAAGTGGGAAATCCTCCGTGGGGAGTTCCTCGGCTGGCCCGCGCAGGCGCCCGCAGCCGTTGCCGCCAAGCCGTGGTTCGCGCGGCCTGCGCCCATTGAGGGCGAGCGCCACGCGATGGTCATCGGCGGCGGCCTGGCCGGGTGCGCGACTGCCGCCAGCCTGGCCGCGCGGGGTTGGCGTGTCAGCCTGTTGGAGCGCCATGGCGGCCTGGCACAGGAAGCGTCAGGCAACCCGCAGGGCGTGCTGTACCTCAAGCTTTCGGCACATGGTACGGCGTTGTCGCAGTTGATACTCAGCGGTTTTGGCCACACCCGGCGCCTGCTGGAGCACTTGCACCGCGGCGTCGATTGGGATGGCTGCGGCGTGCTGCAACTGGCGTTTGATGCCAAGGAAGCGCAGCGCCAGGCGCAACTGGCCGAGGCCTTTGCGCCAGACTTGTTGCACCTGCTGGGCCGCGACCAGGCCCGGCAACAGGCCGGAATCGACCTGGCCCAGGGCGGCCTGTTTTTCCCGCAGGGCGGCTGGGTGCATCCCCCGGCGCTGTGCGAATGGCAAGCGGCGCACCCGCTGATTACAGTGCTGACGCATCACCAAGCGCTGGAACTGCAGCGCGTCGACGAGCAGTGGCAAGCCCGCGACGGCGAGCGCGTGCTGGCCAGCGCCAGTGTGGTGGTGCTGGCCGGTGCCGCCGAGATCAAGCAGTTCGCGTTCAGCGCCGACTTGCCGCTCAAGCGCATACGCGGGCAAATCACCCGACTGACGCAAACCCCGGCCAGCGCGGCCTTGGCCACCGTGGTCTGCGCCGAAGGCTACGTTGCACCGGCAAGGCTGGGCGAACACACCTTGGGCGCCAGTTTTGATTTCAATAACCAAGACCTCACGCCCACGGTCGCCGAACATGCCGGCAACCTGCAGATGCTGCGCGAGATTTCCGCAGACCTGCTGGCGCGCTTGGGCGCTGACCAGTTACCCGCCGAACAGCTTGAGGGCCGCGCCGCGTTCCGCTGCACCAGCCCGGACTACCTGCCGATCGTCGGGCCGCTGGCTGAACACGCGGCATTCCAACAGGCTTATGCCGTGCTGAGCAAAGACGCCCGCCAAGTGCCGGAGACGCCCTGCCCATGGCTGCCCGGCGTATACATCAACAGCGGCCACGGTTCACGCGGGTTGATCACCGCGCCATTGTGCGGCGAATTGTTGGCCGCCTGGTTGACGGATGAGCCACTGCCGGTGCCCTCCAGCGTGGCCGAGGCCTGCCACCCGAACCGGTTTGCTTTGCGTGCATTGGTGCGCGGCAAGGCCTTGAAAGCGTGAGCCGTTATCGCTGCAAAATGCTTCGTTCACACCGTCAAGGCGATTGGCCTTATAACTTATCGGTCTAAAACTCCGCGCATAGCACTGGGTCAGTTTCTGGGTACGCGCCCTTTGGGCGTATTGAGTATTGACCCTCCCCAACGGAAAAACCGGTAAGGAATTTATGTGCGGATTAGCTGGAGAATTACGTTTCGATGCCCAACCTGCCGACTTGGCTGCCGTTGAGCGCATCACCCATCACCTGGCCCCGCGTGGCCCCGACGCCTGGGGCTTCCATGCCCAAGGGCCGGTTGCGCTGGGCCATCGGCGCCTGAAAATCATGGACCTGTCGGACGGCTCAGCCCAACCGATGGTCGACGCCCAACTGGGGCTTTCCCTGGCTTTTAACGGCGCCATCTACAACTTCCCGGAATTGCGTGAAGAGCTGGAAGCCCTGGGCTACGCCTTCTATTCCGGTGGCGACACCGAAGTGCTGCTCAAGGGTTACCACGCCTGGGGCGAAGCACTGCTGCCAAAACTTAACGGCATGTTTGCCTTTGCGATTTGGGAGCGCGACGCGCAGCGCTTGTTCATTGCGCGTGACCGCCTCGGCGTAAAGCCTCTGTACCTGTCGCGTACCGGCCAGCGCCTGCGCTTTGCCTCGGCGTTACCGGCGCTGCTTAAAGGCGGCGACATCAACCCGATCCTTGATCCGGTGGCGCTTAACCACTACCTGAACTTCCACGCCGTGGTGCCTGCACCGCGCACCTTGCTGGCGGGCATCGAAAAACTGCCGCCGGCGAGCTGGCTGCGCATTGATGCGAGCGGCAAGACCGAGCAGAAAACCTGGTGGACGCTGCCCTACGGCCCGCGTGAGGATGAGCGCAATCTTACCTTGGAAGACTGGACCGACCGCGTGCTCGACAGCACCCGCGAAGCCGTGGCCATCCGCCAACGCGCGGCCGTGGATGTGGGCGTGTTGCTCTCCGGCGGTGTCGATTCGAGCATGCTCGTGGGCCTGCTGCGCGAAGTCGGCGTGCAAGACCTGTCGACCTTCTCGATCGGTTTTGAAGACGCCGGTGGCGAGCGCGGCGACGAGTTCCAGTACTCGGACCTGATCGCCAAGCACTACGGCACGCGCCACCACCAACTGCGCATTGCCGAGCGCGAAATCATCGAGCAACTGCCGGCGGCGTTCCGCGCAATGAGCGAGCCGATGGTCAGCCATGACTGCATCGCGTTCTACCTGCTGTCACGCGAAGTGGCCAAGCATTGCAAAGTGGTGCAGAGCGGCCAGGGCGCCGATGAGCTGTTCGCCGGTTACCACTGGTACCCGCAAGTCGACGGTGCCAGCGACCCGTATGCCGCCTACCGCGATGCGTTTTTTGACCGCAGCTACGACGATTACGCCGCCACTGTCGCCCCAAAATGGCTGACCGCGAATGACGCCGCCGGTGACTTCGTGCGCGAGCATTTCGCCATGCCGGGCGCAGAGGCCGCCGTGGACAAGGCGCTGCGCCTGGACAGCACGGTGATGCTGGTCGACGACCCGGTCAAACGCGTCGACAACATGACCATGGCCTGGGGCCTGGAAGCGCGCACGCCGTTTCTGGATTACCGCCTGGTGGAACTGTCAGCGCGCGTGCCAGGCAAGTTCAAACTGCCCGACGGCGGCAAGCAAGTCTTGAAAGAGGCGGCGCGCCGGGTCATTCCGAGCGAGGTCATCGACCGCAAAAAAGGTTACTTCCCGGTGCCGGGCCTCAAGCACTTGCAGGGCGACACCTTGAACTGGGTGCGTGAACTGCTGCTGGACCCGAGCCAGGATCGCGGCCTGTTCAACCCGGCGATGCTCGACCGCTTGCTGACCGACCCGCAAGGCCAACTGACCCCGTTGCGCGGCTCC
This sequence comes from Pseudomonas kitaguniensis, assembly GCF_049199985.1. Lineage (NCBI taxonomy): Bacteria > Pseudomonadati > Pseudomonadota > Gammaproteobacteria > Pseudomonadales > Pseudomonadaceae > Pseudomonas > Pseudomonas kitaguniensis. Next base: position 4,226 of record NZ_JBLZPT010000023.1, on the reverse strand, counting down.
AAGTTGTGGCAACTGGCAGCGCTGAACCTGTGGCTCAGCGAACAAGGAATCTGATTGATGAAATCCCATGCAGCGGCTTACAGCCAACGCTTGCTGAAGGGCCAGGCGCCGTCGTACGAGCGCCTGCAAGCCCGATTGGCGGAAGACGGCAGCCCCTTGGGTGCCGAACCGATTGCGGTGCATTGCGGTTGGGGCCGGCTATTGATCGGCCACACGTTTCCAGACCCGTCGAGCCTGGCCGTGGAGTTGCTGAATGAGCAACCGGGCGAGCGCGACATCGCGTTGTACGTGGCCGCGCCGCAACAGATCCTCGGCATCGACCCGCAGCAACTGTTCCTCGACCCGTCCGATACGCTGCGTTTGTGGTTCACCGATTACCGCCCGGCCACCCGCGTATTTCGCGGTTTTCGTATCCGTCGCGCGCAGACCGAGGCCGATTGGCTGGCGGTGAATCAGTTGTACCAAGGGCGCGGCATGTTGCCCGTCGACCCCGAACGCCTGACGCCACGCCATCAAGGTGGGCCGGTGTATTGGCTGGCCGAGGATGAAGACAGCGGCGCGGTGATCGGCAGTGTGATGGGCCTCAACCATCAAAAGGCTTTTCACGACCCGGAAAACGGCTGCAGCCTGTGGTGCCTGGCGGTCGACCCACAATGCTCGCGCCCCGGCGTGGGTGAGGTGCTGGTGCGCCACTTGGTCGAACACTTTATGAGCCGTGGCCTGAGTTACCTCGACCTGTCGGTGCTGCACGATAACCGTCAGGCCAAGAGCCTGTATGCCAAGCTGGGTTTTCGTGCGCTGACCACCTTTGCGATCAAGCGCAAGAACGGCATCAACCAGCCGCTGTTTCTCGGCCCGGGGCCACAAGCGGACTTCAACCCGTATGCGCGAATCATTGTCGAGGAAGCCCATCGGCGCGGCATCGATGTGCAGGTCGACGACGCCGCCGCGGGCCTGTTCACCCTCAGCCACGGCGGCCGCCGTGTGCGTTGCCGCGAATCGCTGAGTGACCTGACCAGCGCCATCAGCATGACCTTGTGCCAAGACAAAAGCCTGACCCACAAGGTGCTGAAAGCCGCCGGTTTGAAGCTGCCCGAGCAGCAATTGGCGGGCAGTGCCGATGACAATCTTGAGTTTCTCGACGCGCACCAGTGCATCGTCGTCAAGCCGCTCGACGGTGAGCAAGGCCATGGCGTGGCGGTGGGCTTACAGACCATCGAAGAGGTGCAGCAAGCGATTGAAGCGGCGCGCCAATTCGACAGCCGCGTGTTACTCGAAAGCTTTCACCAAGGCCTCGACCTGCGCATTCTGGTGATCGGTTTTGAAGTGGTCGCCGCGGCGATTCGACGCCCCGCCGAAGTGACCGGTGACGGTCAGCATTCCATCCGCGCGCTGATCGAAGCGCAGAGCCGTCGTCGCCAGGCGGCGACCGACGGCGAAAGCAAAATACCCCTCGACGGCGAAACCGAGCGCACGCTGAAAGCCGCGGGTTACGACTACGACAGCATCCTGCCGCGCGGGCAAACCCTGGCCGTGCGTCGCACCGCCAACCTGCACACCGGCGGCTGCCTGGAAGACGTCACCGCGATTCTGCACCCCACGCTGGTGGACGCCGCCGTGCGTGCCGCCCGCGCACTCGACATTCCCATGGTGGGGCTCGACCTGATGGTGCCCGCCGCCGACCAACCCGAGTACGTGTTTATCGAAGCCAACGAACGCGCTGGCCTGGCCAATCACGAGCCGCAACCGACTGCCGAGAAATTTGTGGATTTGTTGTTTCCCCACAGCGGGAAGCCACAAGTCACAAGTTGCAAGCCACAAGAGTGAAACCTCTGAGACCGCATTTAGCTTGAAGCTTGCCGCTAAAAGCTTACCGCTAAAAGCTTGCACCTAAAGGAAACCTTTATGAGCCGAACCATTCCCGAACCGGATCTCAACTACCTGCAAAAAGTGCTGCTGGAAATGCTCGCCATTCCCAGCCCTACAGGCTTTACCGACACCATCGTGCGTTACGTTGCCGAGCGCCTCGAAGAACTCGGCATACCCTTTGAAATGACGCGGCGCGGGACCATTCGCGCCACCCTCAAGGGCCAGAAAAACAGCCCCGACCGCGCCGTGTCCGCACACCTGGACACCATCGGCGCCGCCGTGCGTGCGGTCAAAGACAACGGCCGCCTGAGCCTGGCGCCGGTGGGTTGCTGGTCCAGCCGTTTTGCCGAAGGCAGCCGGGTCAGCCTGTTCACCGACAACGGCGTGATCCGCGGCAGTGTGTTGCCGTTGATGGCCTCCGGGCACGCATTCAACACCGCTGTGGATGAAATGCCGGTGAGCTGGGACCACGTCGAATTGCGCCTGGACGCGTACTGCGCCACCCGCGCCGACTGCGATTCGCTGGGCATCAGCATTGGCGACTATGTAGCCTTTGACCCGCTGCCCGAGTTCACCGAAAGCGGGCACATCAGTGCCCGTCACCTGGACGATAAAGCCGGTGTCGCCGCGCTGTTGGCGGCGCTCAAAGCAATTATCGACAGTGGTGAACCGCTGCTGATCGACTGCCACCCGCTGTTCACCATTACCGAAGAAACCGGCAGTGGCGCAGCGGCCGCTCTGCCCTGGGATGTCAGCGAATTTGTCGGCATTGATATTGCCCCGGTCGCGCCCGGCCAGCACTCCAGCGAACACGCGGTGAGCGTGGCCATGCAGGATTCCGGCGGGCCGTATGACTATCATCTGTCGCGCCACCTGTTGCGCCTGGCGTCTGACAATGACCTGCCGGTGCGTCGTGACCTGTTCCGGTATTACTTCAGCGATGCGCATTCGGCGGTGACCGCCGGCCACGACATTCGTACCGCATTGCTCGCGTTCGGCTGCGACGCGACCCATGGCTACGAGCGCACGCACATCGACAGCCTGGCCGCGCTGAGCCGCCTGCTGGGTGCGTACATCCTCAGCCCGCCGGTATTCGCCAGCGACGCGCAACCGGCGCAGGGTTCACTGGACCGCTTCAGTCATCAAATCGAGCATGAGACACAGATGGAGAGCGACACGCGCGTGCCATCGGTGGACAGCCTGGTCGGTCAAAAATCCTGACGCTGGCAACGACGAGCCCGGCGCAGTAGGATCGCCGGGTTCTTACCTCTGAGGCTTGTATGCTGATTCCCTACGACGCACTTGAAGTCGATACGCTGACCCGGCTTATCGAAGATTTCGTCACCCGCGACGGCACCGATAACGGCGATGAAACGCCACTCGAAACCCGTGTGTTGCGCGTGCGCCATGCGCTGACCAAGGGCCAGGCACTGATCGTGTTCGACCCTGACAGCGAGCAATGCCAATTGATGCTCAAGCACGACGTGCCCAAGCATTTGTTCGACTGAGACGGTTCTAGGAACGGGTTTCGGTTTGGCCTGGTGTGGATTGGCGCGCGAGGATTTTTTGATACACCTCGGCGCGGTGGACTTTGACGCCCTTGGGTGCGTCGATGCCGAATTTCACCTGTTTACCGTTTAGCTCGAGGATGTGCACGGCGATGTCATCGCCGATGGAAATACTTTCGCCCGGGGAGCGGCTTAGGACCAGCATGGCAGTTGTCCTTTTGGGAGTGACAGAGGCTTGACCATGCCCTTTTGGATGGACGACAACAATGCCTTGCGCTGAAAACAGGCGGGGGCTACACGCGACGGTAATTTGCCTGACAGACGCGCGTGTATATTCAGCCAACCCAATCTCGCAAGCCGAATGCGCGCCTATCAAACTACAAATAACCTATTGTTTTCGCTATTGGAATTTATGCTTATTCAATCGATTACATACGATATTGCGCACCTCCCGCTTAGGTTTGTTCCTTGGGTTTTGGGTTGCGCCCTTACGGCGGGTATTAAAATCAAAAGCAGGCGGCCTGAAAGCCGACCCAATCTTCCAGGCTGAATGCAGTCAAACTGTGGGAGGGGGCTTGATGCCGATGGCGGTGGGTCAGTCAATTCATGTATCAACTGTAAAACTGCTATCGGGAGCAAGCCCCCTCCCACAAAATGCAAAAGCAGATCTGCTGTGTATGCAAAGCCGCATTTGATCCGCTTCAACCACTCAAAATCAAAAGCAGGCGGCCTGAAAGCCGACCCAATCTTCCAGGCTGAATGCAGTCAACTGTGGGAGGGGGCTTGCTCCCGATGGCGGTGGGTCAGTCAATTCATGTATCAACTGTAAAACTGCTATCGGGAGCAAGC